>CAWDCQ010000020.1:0-33142 GCA_963800775.1 uncultured Methanomassiliicoccales archaeon
GTCAGTTCGTTCCGTACGTGGACCGGGGTCCGGTCGGATCGAAGCGGTCCGGCCACGTTATCTCGGCCTGGCTGTTCATGGGATACAATCTGAGGGATTGCTTAATAAAGTCTGCCTTGGACGAAGGCCATGCATCTCTAAGGGCATGACGTTAAGATGCGTGCGGAGTACGGGTCGGCCCGGGCCCGCCGTTCGTTAAGCAGAAACAATTGTGGCCATGGCTAGAAGGCCGCGATCACCCGGCCTATCAGGGAATTGGACCTTGCTGCCCAATTCCGCTCAAAGGATTCACAGGTGCAGCCCGAACACGCCGAAGAATGCAAGGACCACCAGAACGATCACGATGACAATTATTATGCGGAGCGTTCCCATCGCGCCCTTGTCAGCCCTGAATGGCAGCTTCATGCTTCGATATTAGTCAACCCATGACTATATCAATCTGACCCCATGAGACGACGACCGCCACATGAAAGAATGAACTATCGTCATCCATGTCCTACAGGCGGAAGCTCAGCGCTTCCTCAGGTACTCGAGCGCAGAATTGGCGGCCGTGGCCCCTTCGCTTGAGCTGGTAACGATCTGCCGGTACTTGCCCGGATATACGACGGCGTCCCCGCACGCGAACACACCCTTCCTGGAGGTAGCCATCTGCAGGTCGACCTTTATGCCGTTGCCCACCAGGTCCAGGTCCCAACGCTTCAGGTTCTCCGGTTCCGGGGTCATGCCCACCTTGATGACCACCATGTCCGCGGGGACCTCCTTCTGAACGTCGCCGACCTTCGAGCAGGACCTTCTCGACCTTCCCATGGCCCTCGATCCTCAGGATGGTGGCGTTCATGAACGTCTTGATCTTGGAGCCGCTGACCTTCTCGATCATGCACTGGTCAGCGCTGAAACGGTCGCGTCTGTGGCACGATGCTGGTGTCCGCTATGTCACTGACCATCAGGGCCATCTCCAGAGCGGAGTTGCCCCCGCCGACGAACATAACCTTCTTGCCCGCGAACTCGCTCCTGCTCGGCATCATGTAGTGGACGCCCTTGCCCTCGAACTCCTTAACGCCCGGCACGTCCAGCTTCTTGGGCCTCAGGAACCCGTTGCCGATCGCTATGATGACCGTTATGGCAGTGTAGGAGGCTTTCTCGGTGACGACCCTGAATCCGCCTGGAACGTCAATGATGTCGTGAGCGGTCTCCTTCTGTCTGATGACGCAGCCCTTGCCCAGGGCGTTGTCCACAAAATTCTTGGAGATGTCTAGTCCGGTTATGACCTGGAAACATGGCCAGTTGTAGATCTCCTTCTCGGGATATAGTACCCCGGGCTGACCTCCTGCCTCGTCCGCCTCGATGATGAGGGTGCGCATGCCCCTCTGGACAGCGGATATTCCGGCCGTAAGACCGGCAGGCCCGCCCCCGATGATGACCAGATCGTAGTCCATCAATTAGTCAATGATATCGCCATATTAAAGATGTTCTTCCTGGCTGGGTCCAAATACGTAGCGTTTTGACGGCATTGGACGGGCCTCATTTATTCCAGGGGAGGAGAGTGATACATCATGCAAGTTTGTCGGAAAATGGCCATAAGCGTGATGGAACGGATCACGTACTGCAAGCTCATCTCAGCTTCGACAAGCCCTCATATATCGCCCGTGCTGCCCATCTTTCGGCCACGCACGAACCGTCGGGCATATGGCATTAAATAATTACATCCTTTATGCAACCAACCAGGTCAATAACTTGGGCCATGGGGACCTCCGGAAGGTGGCCGAAGCATGAACGACCGGCATTTGGTTAATAATTCAATTCCATTGCCTGAAATAACCGCCCCGGCCAATAACTTCCGTGAACTTGAGGAGAGACTCGGGATGAATGACAACTGCCTTGCCGCCGTAAGGATTAACCAGGACCTTTGCAGCCGAATGCAAGGTCTGCTACTCCCTGTGCCCGTTCGAGGCCATCGATCGCCAGGCCGAAGAGGACAGACTGAAGATCGACATCCAAAAGTGCCAGGTGTGCGGGATATGCTACAGCGCCTGCCCGGTATCGGCCATAGAGATGTCCTATTACGATCACGAAGGGCTGCTCGACCAGCTGCGCTCGGCCGGCGAGGAAAATGACGCCGAGACGCTGGTCATCATGTGCCGGGGCAACTCGCCCCGGAACGGCGAGGTCGAGGACATCCTGGCCTCCCGAGGGCTGAAGGAGACCGGCTACATCCCGATGCGGGTGCCCTGTGCCGGCCGCATCCCCACGAACTTCATCTTCCATGCCCTCAAGACCGGGGTGAAGAACATCGTCTCGGTCCAGTGCCATGACGAGTTCTGCCGCATGAAGGAAGGGACCAAGATCGGGAACCGGCGCATGCTCCTGGGCCAGGCGGTCATCGGCCAGCTCGGCTACCCCAAGGATGCGCTCCAGGTGGTCAGGTACTCGAGGAAGGCGGTCCGCAACAACCGGGAATGCGTCGGCTGCGGGAAGTGCGTTTTCATCTGCCCATACCAGGCCATCAAGGCGGAACCGTTCTCCACGCCCACCACCGACCCGGACAAATGCATGGGCTGCGGCGCATGCCAGATCGTTTGTCCACATCATGCCATCAATGTTCAGGGCTACGGGTTCGAGGACACCCTGGCATCCTATTGCGGCGCGGCCGCGGACATGAAGGCGAGGGGCAACACGCCGGCGGTCCTCGTTCTCACCTGTCAGTGGTCCGAGTACTCGGCCCTGGACAGCCCGGAGAGGACCATCAAGGGCAAGAACGCCATGATGCTGGAGGTCCCCTGCTTCAAAGGAATGGACCCGGCCCACGTCGTGAGCGCGTTCCAGCGCGGGTTCGACGGGGTCATGGCGGTCATCTGCTCGGCGGACGACTGCAAGCTCCATCACGGAAGGGATACATCAGAAAGACAGCTCGACGTCCTGATGGCCTACCTGAAGAGGTATAACCTCCTGGACCGGTTCGAGCTGCATGAGCTCTCGCCCCGGTGCGAGGGCGAGTTCATCAGCAAGTTCGACGCATTCTTCGACAGGATCGCCGCGATGCCGCCTGCCCGCGCATCGGACAATGGGGGAGAGAAGTGACTTACCGGATTTTGTCCAAGAAACAGCTTGCCTACAAGAAGACACTGTTCGAGGTAGACGCCCCGGACGTGGCCAGCAAGGCCCGGCCAGGTCAGTTCCTCATCGTCATCGCCAAGGCTGGCGGGGAGCGGGTGCCCCTGACCATCTGCGACTACGACGCCCATAAGGGCACGGTATCCTTCGCGTTCCATGAGGTGGGCAAGACCACCAAGGAGCTGGGCACCTTCGAGCGCGGCGACCGCCTGTTCAATGTCACCGGCCCGCTGGGCAACCCTTCCGAAATAAGGAACTTCGGCCGCGTGCTGTGCGTGGGAGGAGGCATCATGATCGCCCCGCTCCTGCTCCAGGCCAGGGCCATGAAGGCCGCCGGGAACCATGTGACCACCGTCCTGGGCTGCCGCGGCGGCGAGTTCCTTTTCATGAAAGATGAGGCGATGGCCATCAGCGACGAGGTCCATGTCGCCTCCGATGACGGGACCGCCGGCGCCCGGGGCCTGGAGTTCCTGGAGGGGCTTCTGAAACGGGAGAGCTATGACCGCTGCGTGGTGCTGGGCCCGGTCGAGATGATGAAACGGGTCAGCGCGATCACCAAGCCCCACGGCATCCCGACGGTGGTGACCCTGACCCCGATAATGATCGACGGGATGGGGATGTGCGGGGTGTGCCGGGTCACAGTAGGCGGAAAGATGATGTTCGCCTGCGTCGACGGACCGGAGTTCGACGGGCACCAGACGAACTTCGATGAGCTGATAAAGCGCCAGCGCACCATGCTTCCGGAAGAGAGGCTGAGTTCCGTCCTTTGGGAAACGAACGGGGGCTGCAAATGTGAAGAAAGATGAGCCAGAGCATGAGGGGATGACCGCGGCCTCGAAGGACGAGGATGTCCCGATGCCGAGGCAGGAGCCTCACGAGCGGGTCAAGAACTTCGGCGAGGTCGCGCTGGGCTACACCGAGGAGATGGCATACAGGGAGGCGGCGCGATGCCTCAAGTGCAAGAACCCGCAGTGCCGCAAGGGCTGCCCCGTGGACGTCCCGATCCCGGAGTTCATCGACTGCATTTTGGAACACCGGTACGCCGACGGCATCGCCATCATCAAATCGAAGAACGCACTGCCGGCCATCTGCGGCAGGGTGTGCCCCCAGGAGGAGCAGTGCCAGAAGAGGTGCGTGAAGGGCAAGAAGGGAGACCCGGTCAACATTGGGCGACTGGAACGCTTCCTGGCCGACTGGGAGAGGGAGAATGAATGCCAGATGCCGCTGAGGGCGCCTCCCACGGGCAAGCGGGTGGCGGTCATCGGGGCCGGCCCGGCCGGGCTGACGGCATCGGCGGACCTGGTCAGGCTGGGCCATGAGGTCACTCTCTTCGAGGCCTTGCACGTCGGGGGCGGGGTGCTCAGCTACGGCATCCCGGAGTTCCGCCTGCCCAAGGAGATCGTCAGGAAAGAGATCGAGTACGTGCAGAAACTGGGCGTCGACCTCAAGCTGGGCTATCTCATCGGGAGGATCCACACCATCCCGGAACTGCTGGAGCAGGGCTACGACGCGATATTCATCGGCAGCGGGGCGGGACTGCCGCAGTGGACCGGCTGCCCGGGGGAGAACCTGGGCGGCATCTACGCGGCCAACGAGTTCCTGATCCGGGTGAACCTGATGAAGGCCTACGCCTTCCCGGAGCAGGACACCCCGATCCGCATCGGCAAGCACGTGGTGGTGATCGGCGGCGGCAACGTGGCCATAGACTGTGCCCGCATCTCCATGAGGCTGGGGGCGACGGTGTGCCTGAACTACCGCCGTTCCCGGAACGAGCTTCCCGCCAGACGGGAGGAGATCGAGAACGCCCAGGAGGAGGGCCTCAACTGCAAGTTCCTCAGCGCCCCGATCGAGTTCTACGGCGATGAGAAGGGATGGGTCAGGTCGATGAGGTGCACCTGCATGGAGCTGACCGAACCGGACGAGCGCGGAAGGCAGGGCGTGCAGCCCATCCCCTGCTCGGATTTCGAGATCCCCGCCGACACCGTCATCATCGCCATCGGTCAGACCCCGAACCTGATCGTCCAGCGCACCACGGCGGGGCTGAAGACGAATCCCCGCAACGGCATCATCTGCGTCGATGCGGAAGGCCGGACAAACCTCCGGGGAGTGTTCGCCGGCGGGGACGTGGCCACCGGGGCGGCCACCGTCATCAGTGCCATGGGAGCGGGGAAGCGCGCCGCCCGGTCGATGCACGAGTATCTCATGAACGGAACGGACGGAGGGGAATGAACATGGCCCGAAAACTGAGGATCGCGTTCTACTGGGCGGCCAGCTGCGGAGGCTGCGAGATAGCCGTCCTGGACATTCACGAGAAGATACTGGAGGTGGTGAAGGCGGCGGACATCGTCTTCTGGCCGGTGGCCATGGACGTCAAGTACGCCGACGTCGAGGCCATGCCCGAAGGCCACATAGACATCACCTTCTTCAACGGCTCGATCCGGAACAGCGAGCAGGAGCACATGGCCAAACTGCTCCGTTCCAGATCGCAGCTCCTGATAGCGTTCGGCTCCTGCGCCAACGAGGGTTCCGTGCCCGGCCTGGCGAACCTGAGCGATTCCAGGTCCATCCTGGAACGGGTCTACCTGGAAGGGAAGAGCCCGGACATCGATCACGTGGTCCCCAGCCCGGAGACGGCGGTCAAGGAGGGAACGCTGCGGATCCCTACTTTCAGCGACACCGTCAGGACGCTGCGCCAAACGGTAGAGGTGGACTACTTCCTGCCTGGCTGTCCGCCGCCCGTCACGCTCATCGCCAAGGCGCTGGACGCGATCGTGAGGAACGAACTGCCTCCGAAGGGGTCGGTGCTGGCACCGCTGCCGGCGGTGTGCGACCAATGCCCCCGGAAGCGGGAGAACAAGAAGATCTCCGCCATACACCGGGTGCATGAGGTGGTCCCGGACCGGGAGCGCTGCCTGATGGAACAGGGAGTGATCTGCATGGGCATGGCCACCCGCAGCGGGTGCGGAGCCCAATGCCTCAGCGTGGACATGCCCTGCACCGGCTGCGGCGGTTCCGCGCCCAACCAGTCCGACGTCGGATCGGGAATGATCACGGCATTGGCGTCCATGCTCAATCTGGACGGGCGGTCCGAGGCATACACTGAGGAGGAGATGGCCGAGCTCATCGGCCAGATCAAGGACCCGGTAGGGACGTTCTACCTGTACAGCCTGCCCGGGTCGATCCTGCAAAGGAGAACGATGAAATGAAGGAGATAAACATCGATCCGATTACCAGGCTGGAGGGGCACGGGAGCGTGTCCATATTCCTCAACGACGCGGGAGAGGTGGAGAACGCCTACCTGAAGGTCCCCGAGCTCCGGGGCTTCGAGGCGTTCTGCATCGGTCGCCCGGCCGAGCTCATGCCCATCATCACCACCAGGATATGCGGGGTCTGCCCGGTGGCACATCACCTGGCGTCCGTGAAGACATTGGACGCGGCATTCCACGTCGACCCTCCGGCGGCCGCCAAGAAGCTCCGCGAGCTTCAGTACATGGGGTCGTTCATCGGCGACCACACCCTGCACTTCTACTATCTGGGCGGACCGGACTTCATCGTCGGGCCGGATGCGCCGCCGGGCAAACGGAACATCCTCGGGGTCATCGAGAAGGCGGGCATGGACGTGGCCAAGGAGGTCATCAAGCACCGCGCCTTCGGGCAGAAGATCACTGAGATCATCGGGGGCCGGGCCACCCACCCGGTCGCCGGCCTTCCGGGCGGGATGAGCAAACCGCTGAGCGAGGAATCCCGCGCATCGATCCTGGAAATGGCCAAATCGTCCGTCAATTTCGCCCGCTTCACCCTCCAGCTGTTCCACGACCTGGTCCTGGACGACCCGAAGTACATGGACATGATCAAGAACGAAGCCTACACCATGAAGACGTACTACATGGGCACCGTGGACGCCCGGAACCGGGTCAACTTCTACGACGGCCAGGTACGGGTCGTGGACCCCAAGGGCAAGGAGTTCTCCCGGTTCTCCGCGGCCGACTACGAGCAGCACATCTCCGAAAGGTCCGAGGAATGGACCTATTCCAAGTTCCCGTACCTGAAACAGGTGGGCTGGCACGGTTTCCAGGACGGGGCCGGCAATGGCATCTACCGGGTCGGCCCCCTGGGCCGGCTCAACGCCGCGGACGGGATGGCCACACCGCTGGCCCAGGCCGAGTACGATCTCATGTTCAGCACCCTGGGCAAACCCGCCCACGGGACGCTGGTGTTCCATTGGGCCCGGCTGATCGAGCTTCTCTATGCCGCCGAACGCGCTGTGGAGCTGGCCAGCGACCCGGACATCACCAGCACCGACGTGCGCAGAATGCCAGGAGAGCCGGGCGAAGGCGTCGGCATCGTCGAGGCGGCCAGGGGCACGCTCATCCACCACTACCGTTTGGACCGGGAGGCGATGGTCGAGAAGGTCAACATGATCGTAGCCACCACCAACAACTATCCCGCCATATGCATGAGCATAAGGGACGCGGCCAAGGGCCTGATCCACGCCGGGAACGCGGACAACGAGGTGCTGAACCGGATGGAGATGGCGTTCCGGGCCTACGACCCCTGCTTCGGATGCGCCACCCATTTCGCCGTCGGCCAGATGCCCATGGAGGTGCGGGTGTTCGGATCCGACAACCGCTTGCTGAGGACCCTGACGCGCTAGGCCGGCGTCAGTCATCTAACGTATCGAGCATCACAGGCGACAGGCAATGATCGAGCACACCCGGGAGATGGAGGAAGAACTGGGCCGCTGGCTCAACGACGCGACCCGAGTGGTGGTGGCCGGGATCGGAAACGCCATCCGTTCCGACGATTACGTCGGGGTCAGGATTGTGGAGGACCTCCGAGGCAGGGTCTCGGTAGCGGTGCGCCTGATAGAGTGCGAGACCGTTCCCGAGAGCTTCGTGGACGAGATCGTCGCGGTCCAGCCCTCCCATGTTCTGCTCATCGACGCGGCGGTGCTCGGCCTGCCACCGGGAACGACATATGTTTACGACGCGGAGGAGGTCATGAACGTACCGACCATCTCCACCCACACCCTGCCCCTGAGGGTGTTCTGTGACTACGTCATCAAGCTGTGCGGTGCGAGGATCGCCCTGCTGCTCATTGAACCCCGCAACGTTGATTTCGGCGAGGGACTGACGCCCGAAGTGGAAGCGGCCGCGGTCCGGGTCGAAACTGCCCTTTTCAGATATCTTCCCTGAGCAAACGTCATTGAACTGCCGTCTGATTGCATCCGGGGAACTACACCAGGAACGGAATGAGCCTCTTGGTGCGTTTCATGTAGTCGGCATAACTGTCGCCGAGGTTCGCCACCAGCACCTTCTCCTCGACGATCATCCGGTGACCATAGACCACCGCGAATATCACAGCGATCACCATCACCGCGCCCCAGGACTGAAGTGCCAGGCCGATGCCCACTTCTATTAGCAGGGCTCCAGTGTAAGACGGATGCCTGACGAATTGGTAGGGGCCCGATTCCACGACCTTCTGACCCTCCTGTGTCCCGATGACGCCGGAGAAGTAACGGCCCAGGATCGCGATGGACCACTGTCTGATCAAGATCCCGATGAGCATGACGGCGATGCCGACGTAGAAGGCCCAGTCCGGCAGAAGGGCAATCTCCGATTTGGCGAACATCTGGGCCACGATCAGGATGGCGACCCAGGAGAAGAGGACCAATGTGTTCGACCCGCGGTTCGCGGATCGGACCCGGCTGCCGTGCCTTCTGATCGCCGGGATGATACCGACGCCGATGAACTCGCCTAGAAAGAACAGGATCAAAACCGCTCCGAAAGCCGTTTCGGCCGCGTCAGAGGTGAACATCTCTATCGACATCTCATCACCCGGAAAACCATCGAATATTGAATCCTAAAACAGTTATAAAATAATTCCTAACGCAACGCAGCCGGCTTCCTCCCGGCCTATGGGTCCGAAGGATGATCCATGCTCGGGGGAAAGGACCTGGCATGTGTTGGCTTCAACGACGTAATGAGAATTCGGGTCAGGAAAGGGCTACCTCGTCGTCCGAGGTCATGCCATCTATTAAGTAGAGCGCGCTCTCAAAATTGACCCTATGAAGTCGATCAGCCCTTATCTAAACTTCAAGGACAAGACCGAAGAAGCGTTCAATTTCTACAAATCGGTCCTCGGCGGCGAATTCACGATGCTGCAGCGGTTCAAGGACATGCCGCCAGGATCGGGCGAGGTGCCGGACAGTGAGAAGAATCTGATCCTGCACGTCTCCCTGACGCTGGAAGGGGGATCGTCATCATGGGAAGCGATGCGCCCGAAGCACATGGGCGTAACGTGGTCTTCGGCAACAACGTCCACATCTCCATCGAAGCGGAGAGCGAAGAGGAAGCGGAGAGGCTGTACAAGGGCCTCTCCAAGGGCGGAAAGATCGACATGCCCCTCCAAAAGATGTTCTGGGGCGCCATGTATGCCGGGTTCGCAGACAAGTTCGGAGTTCACTGGATGATCAACTACAGCCTCGAACAGAGACCGTTGGAGGCGGGGTTCTAGCCTGGACGGCACAATCGGGCGGAACGGCACAGAGAAGAAACTTGTAGACCCTGGAATGGAGGCAGACCCCTCGATTCCTCCTGTGTCGTCTCAGCATGCTCTCGATAAAGAGCAGCTTACAACGGCGTAAGCACTCCGCGAAGCATAGCTCAAACTTGAGGAAAGGTGAACCACGCGGGCATCGGCCGACTGCGGCCGGCCCCCTGGCCCTCAGTGTCTTCAGGGTCTTTTATTCACCTATGTTCTGCCTATCTGCCTCAGGCCTATCACAAAATTGGCGCAAATTAGCACTGATGGTTCATATACAGCAAATCTCGGTCCTCGTGCAGGCGATCATTCAATGAGAAGGAAGATCTTCGTTGCAACGGCTTCAATTGCCTTGGTTTTGATGATGATGCTGACCTCGTTCGCGCTGCCCCCGGCCAGCGCGGCAACGGCCACCACAAACGAGAACGGCAAGATCACCACCGAAACGGGGAACACCACGGACCTCGGCGGAGGGGATCATTTCTATGTCAAGTTCGGCTCCGATGCCGCTTTCGGCTTATTGTGGGGGACACAGCAGGACCCGAATAACATCTACTTCGTTTCCTACATCTCCAGATATCTGGGGGATGTCAATGTGAACGAACCGAACGGGACCGTCCTGGCCCAGAAACCGCTAAAGATATACACCCTGAACGCGGTCAAGCTGGACCGCCTGATCGAGTACAATGACTCGGACGGCAATGGCATTCTCAACTACAACGCGCAGTTCGGGGGCACGATAAGCGATATCCTGGCAGGGCACGAGCAGATCTACAAGGGCGTCGACCTGAACACCGCCTGGACGGCCAGCAACTGGCAGAACGGGACCGACGGGAACGGGAACCTCAGCTGGAGCTTCACCCTGACGGCTAGGAACCTGACCTACACCGTTCCGCTCCGATACCTGGCCGACAACAGGGGGCAGAATCTCAGCAGCATCGCCCTCACATTCCACCTGACGGCGTCGACGAACTTCGTGAGCAACATCTCGATACCGCAGTACAACGTTTCGATGTCCCAGGGGGTCGGGGGCAACAACTTCAGCGACCTCCAGAAGGGCAGCAACCTCACCTTCTCCGGGAACGTCACTTCCTACAACGTGAAATGGGACAAGAACATCACCGGATGGGATGCGGACCCCAGGGACAAGAACCCCATGCTGATGGCCGAGTACGGAGCACTGGTGGAGAACTACATCCCTCCTGCAGTGACCAAGCTCATGGCCCTGTCGGATTGCGAGAAGATGGTGGCGGCCACCGGTGACAACGGCACCATGACCGCAGACACTCACCAGCTGGACGGAAAATCGACCCTGTCCGGTGCGCTCAGCCTGCACTCGCCCCGGCTGACGTTCGGCGGAGACCGGTCAACGATCGGGACCTTCGAATGGGTTCAGAACGTGACCGTCGACGGACAGACCAAAAACGCCACCTCACAGGTCACGGCGATCATGCCATTCAACGAGCGTTTCGGAGGAAACGAGTTCTACGGCTTCGCGGCCATGATCGGCATATCCTATCCGTACGGGCAGAGCATCGTTCAGGACCCGACCATCTCCTCCCAGGCAGTGACCGACCTGGCAATTGCCAGCAGCACCCCGGCGAACAGCGGCAACGGAGCGACACCGAGCTCGCCCCATTCGTTGCCCGTGGGCCTGATACTGATCGTCTCCATCGTGGCCATAGCCGCGGTCCTGGCCATCATGATGGTCCGTAGAAGGCACCCGAAACAGCCGAAGCAGAACTACGAGGTAACCGACCAAGTGGGGGGCGACCCGGCAAAATATTACGAAAAGAAGTGAGAATCCCGTCCAAACCCTTTCCTTATTCTTCTTATCGGCGTGAGCCAGGAGCTGGAGTTCCGCCCTGGGACATTATTCATTTTAGACTATCGGGCATGTCAGACGATCCCGCCTGCGGGGCGCGAATCATTCTTATAATGATGGGTCCCGTTTGAATCCCACAGCATACCAACCAGGGATCCGCCAAGTCAGTCCCAGAGGCGAGGAATGTTGTGGAGTAAAAGATGAAAGACAAGCCAGGGCCGACGACACCGAAGTACTCGAGCGGGGCACCCGCGTCCGATTATCTTACCAGCGGTGAGATCGTCAAATGGCAGGGCAAGCCGGCAGCGATCTACATCATGGGCACAGGGATCCTCCTAGTGATCCTGGCGCTGATATTCCTGGTGTCCATGCTCTCCTTCAACGGGAACAGGAGCGGCATCCTGGCGATCGTGATCGCCTTGGTGGCGTGTGTCATCTCGATATCGGTGGAACGGCGCATCGGGCTCGTAAGCGGCGTTGCCGGCATCATCATTGCGACGGTGGCAGCGGTCTCCAGTAACGGGCTGGACGGGTATTGGTACCTGGTCCCGTTGGCCCTGGCGTTCCTGGAGCTGCTTATCAACTACATCTATCTGGACCGGGTGCTGTTCCTGATAACGGACCGCCGGATAATCACCCGCTACGGCATCTTCACCCTGAGCTACGCGGACATCGGTGTCAGCAAGATCCAGAACGTGACCGTGATCCAGCCCTGGTATGAGAGGATGTTCGGGTACGGCAACATCTATTTCGCGACCGCCGGGGAGAAGGGCGGCATCGATTACGAGTCCCCCGGGATCAAACTCAGGAGCGGAGGGGCGGTGAGCTGGGAGAACGTTGCAGATCCTTTCGAGGTGAACAAGATCGCCAGCGAGGTCGTCAATCCGGTGGCGTTGCCGGTCATGGTGGTCAACCAGCCCACGGCCCAACCGGCCGGCCCGCAGATTCGGCCCCCAGGTTCGAACACCTCGGACAGGTTGAAGGAACTGGACGAGCTCAAACTGAGGGGCATGATCTCCCAGGCGGAGTACGACGAGAAGAGGAAGCAGATCCTGGAAAAGCTCTGACCCATATGTTCGAGTTGTCCGGTGGATCGCAGATATCGGATGTGAAAGAGTGACGATGACAACTGAGGTCGGATCGGAAAACGGGCCAGCATGCAGGAAGGACTTCGTCAGGGGGCATTGGAAGATGTTCCTGTTGTTCGCGGTCGGGGCGGTCCTTGTTGTGGTAGGTGCTATACTGGTCATATTATGGGTCATAGGTCAGGCTCAGGCGACCAACCTGGTGCCCGCGACGCTCGGCCTGTGGACAATGGGATACCTGGTGACATTCCTGCTGAACCTGATCTTCTGGGAAGTTCTCCTGATCGGGGTCCCGGTGATCGTGGCTGGCATTGCCATTTGGCAGTGGTGGAAGAGATTACCTCAGGAGGAAAGGTACAGGTCCCGTTCTCTCAGGTCCCGTTCCCGCCAGACCGGCGGGGAAATTTCTTTTCCCTGGTAGTTTTCATCGCGTTCTGCATCAAGATATCGCTCGACGGGAACTGGAACCTGGCATTTTCCGCCTGGACGCTCGACTATCTTGTGTACTCCGTGCTGACGGCGCTGGTCTGGGTATTGATAATATTTGGAATACCTATCGCCATAGGAGTAATCTTGTGGGTGCTGCGCAGAAGGAGGACGAGATCTTAATTGGAACACCGGGTCCGCCCCGAACCGCGGAAGGCTCTGCCGGCACGGCGAACGGCCGCGCTAGACGTGAGATGATAATGTCAGTTCCCAACAGCGTCCCTAGAATTCACGGGTCCGCAATGATCCAGAAGACATCTCTGGATCCATGCAAAATGGATAATCCTGCGGGGGACCCAGATCATGAGACCCCACAGGCAGCACTCATTGTGGTTATTTCTTCTTCTTCGTTGCCTTCTCCGGTGGTGTAACGATGGATGAGGGCTTCGTGTTCTTGGAATCCGAGCGGTTCTTATTCACTGGTGGAACATCTGCATCCTTTTTCTTCTTCAAATGAGCCATTGTAATCCTCGAGGTATTATGAGGTCATCTGGATGAAATAGTTTATGTGACCTTTGACAGAATCGGGATTAATGGAAATGGCCCTTAACGATGCCGACCGCGATCTAGATTTGCAAGACAACAACCTAGAGAAGAATAGAACGCCGCTTCGGATCCCATTCTTGAAAAACCACGATGACCAGCGTGGCGTGAAGCCGGGCTAAGGAGATCACAGACCGTAGTCGAGAAGCTGGTCCAGGGCGATGATGATGGCCGCCCCGAACCCTGATTCACCGATGGCGAACAGCATCGACTCATGTGGATCGAAACCGATTATGGCCCAAGCGCCAGTGACCAGCAGGGTCAACAGGACCCATCTGAGCACTAGGTATGGAGTCCCTATCCTGCGGCGTTTGAGGCTGTAGTTCGGCTGGATGGTCTTGCAGTTATCACAGCGCCTTGCCTCTTTGTCTAGCTTCTGACCACAATCAATGCAATACTTCATCTTCAGCGCCGCGCCCCAAAAACAGGCTGCTAGGATAAATTGCTATTGCAAGAACAAGGACACCGTTTCAGGCCGATATCAAAAAGGAAAAATGGTTTAGATGCAACGGCCTCAAACGATGCTGAGGCACGATGCATCCCGGGTCGATCGACGTCGCTCCATCCTATGACCAACACCGCCAGCCCGCCATCGTTGCAGGCCGGCCGTCGTTGTTCATTCGGAGCTGGCCGATCTCCGCCCGGTTCGATCAGATGCGGCTTGTCACAGGGCTCCGTTCGGTGTTTCCCGATTGGTAGCCTTGTTCGAGTCGTACATCATCTTACCTGGCGAGGATCGTGTTGCCAGAGACGGTGCACGAGCTGCAACCTACCAGGTGGATAGGCTGGCTCGAAGAGGTCTTGATGACGTTCCCAGTTATCACGTTGTTGTTCGAGTTCGTCGCATAGATCGCTGTGCACGAGCCTCTGGTGTACGTGACCACGTTGTTCTTGACCACGGAATGGCTACTGGGCGTGAAAACGACGAACTCATTGAACCCGCCGTTGACGTTGCATCCGCTCACCGTGACGTAGTTGTTCTGAACATATCCGCTCACCTGATACATCGTGATCACGGGCGTGTAGTAACCTTTCCAGGTCATGGCATTGCGGAACACGCAGTTCGTGATGGCCACATTGTTAGCTGGCTCCAGGTCGATGGAGGACATCGTTGCCCCGGAGATGTAACAGCGGTCGATGGTGATGTGCGATGATGCGGTCTTTACGTTAGATGCCGTACCAAACGCGATACCCGATCCGTAGTGGGCCGCGCTGTTGTCCCCGATGTTGACGGTCTGGCAGCGGCTGATGGTGCAGTACTGGGAGTTGGACATGTACAGTCCCTGCCCTCCGATCAGATCATGCACGTAGAGCCTGACCATCTTGCTGTTGGTGGCGCTCAGGAAAGCGACACCTTCCAGCAGTCCGCTGGTCCGCACCGCGCGGTTCCCATCGACTGCCAGGTTGGCGATGGTTATTCCATTGGGCGGGCTCGACATGTACCTGTTGTCCAGGGTCCAGTAGTCGTTGCAGACCCGAATGACGGCCCCGGAACAGCCGGTCGTTGCCTTCAGAACGGTGGAATTGCCCTGGCCGATTATCGACACCTTGTTGGTGTAGATCGTCTGTGATATGTCATATGTTCCAGCGTTTATCAGTATGTAACCGCCGGACAGTTTGTCAATGGTCTTCTGTATGACCCATTTCGAATTCGTGTTCCGGAAATCGATGGACCCGGTCGCACTGCTCTTTGCGCAGGTGTAACCGCTGCCATCCTTGTAGATGGTGTATGCCACGGAAACCGAGGTCCCGTCTCCCACTGGGGCTACCGGTGTGGTGGCCGCTTGGACGGACGTTGCCCCCATAACAGATGTGCCTATGAACGCCGCCATCAACAAGATCGATATTAGCGTCAAGGACCGGCTGTTGAACTTGAGGAATCTCATACGAAATAGCCTCTGATGGTCGCGGAGGCGGACTTTCTCATTGCTTGATCGCCGATCCTCCAGGCATTGTCCCTAGCTTTGTTCGCTGTACTTTTCGATACGGACAAGTCGATTGTAGCTGCGGGCCTCGCCGCGCCGCGGACTGTCGTCCTGAGGACGGTCATACCGCGCTTGTCCTTTTTCCATGATGATCCCATCGTCATGTCTTTAGTCTCCTTTCGTTACGTTGCACTCAGACAGACTGAATCAAGGCGGTAACCAGACGATCACGCGACCGTCGATGGGTCCGCCTAACGGTTGCAGGCGATCGGAAGAGATCGCTGAATTGGGTTACAGCCTGAACATCCCAGACCTAAAGCGGATCTTGGGATGTCGTTGCAACTGACCCGTCGGATCTCTGTTTCCGGCGGCAGAGAGGACAACACCCTCGACGAGGGCTCTTCCGTTTTGTCCGCTCATGAAATGGGGAATTCCCTGATGTGATATAAACAAAATTATATGTAGAATTGTTATCTTTATAATTTATTAACGGCCTTTATTAATGATAATATGAGTTTTGTTGATATTAGTTTAACAAATGAAATCGTCAATTTCTTATATGATAAACTCGCCCTCGGCCTGGGATTTTGTTCGAGCTAGGCTCATGATGTTGTCCAAGAATGCGACGTGCATTTCGGACGACCCGGCCGTTGCGTTGACCGTATGGCTATTGATCCCTGCCTTGGACCGCTCCGATGGGCAGGGCCGTGCCGTATGAAGATTTCGACCAGTTTTGGAGACGGCTCTATTGCCGATGGCAGACGGTTGAAAAACCAATAAATAGGTTGGAATGGGGTAAATCTGCACAGCTTAGCGGGACCGTGCAGCTGGACCGATTTCAAGCGGAGTTGCATTCGTTCAGAAACAAACTGTGTCGAAGCAAGACCCGGGAAGGTGATCGCATGAAAACGGTAGTGTCCATTCCAGAAAAAGTGGTTTCGAAAGTAAAGATCGGTCCATTGAGGTGATCGCATTGGATGTAGTTCTCATAGCACCTCTCGACAATACCACGCTTCGGGAGAGATTGGGCCTCAAGGCCCCTCCCTTGAATCTCCTTTACCTCGCTTCTTCGTTACGAAAGAACGGTTACTCGGTCCAAATAATCGATGACAATGTCGGCGGGGTGGGACCTGAAGACCTGGTCCGATCCATTCCTGACGGGACGAAGGTCGTGGGATTGACGGCCGCCACCTCCACGTTGGGATCTGCGATCAGATACGCCGATGCCGTCAAACGAAGGGACGAAGGGATCAAAACGGTCCTGGGCGGGCCTCATGTCAGTTTCTTGCCGGAGGAGACTCTGGAGAGAGGTCGAAGTGTGGACATTGCGGTCATGGGAGAGGGCGAGGATACGCTCGCTGAGCTGGTCTCGACGATAGAAAAGGGAGCGGACCTGTCTGAGGTCGATGGAATAGCCTTCCGGGCCGAGGATAAGGTAAAGGTGAACAGACCCCGGGAGATGAGAGCTAACATCGATGACTTTCCCTTGCCCGCACGGGACCTGATACGTTTGGAAGACTACCGGGACCCGGTCAAGAAGAAACCCATAGGCACCATGATCACCTCCAGGGGATGCGTGTTCGGATGTGCGTATTGTGCTTCCTCGCGCATGATGGGAGGGAGGTTCAGGGCGCGGTCCCCGGTCTCGATAGTGGACGAGATGGAGGTGCTGATTGGAATGGGGGTGGAGGACATCGAGTTCATCGATGACATCTTCGTCCTGGACCGCAAGAGGGCCTCCGAGATCGCCAAGGAGATCGGACGAAGAGGCCTGAACATCGGGTTCACTGCATCCTCCAGGGTCGATACCATCTCAGGAACGCTCTTGTCGGAGCTGAAGGGAGCCGGCCTCACCTCTCTGTACCTGGGCATCGAGTCCGGTTCCCAAAGGGTCCTGGACCTGATGGGCAAACGGACAACGCTGGCCCAGGTCCACGACGCGGTACGGACCGCCAAGGAACTGGACGTGAACGTGCTCGGGTCGTTCATCCTGGGTTATCCTGGGGAGACGCTCGGTGAAATGGATGAGACCATCCGTCTTTCCCTCAAACTGAAACTGGATTTCGCCCAGTTCTCTCTGCTGACCCCGTATCCCGGCACCCCCATCTTCGACGACCTGAGGTCGAAGGGGCTCCTGCTGACCGAGGACTATGACCGGTTCACAGTGGTGGACCCGGTGATCGATTACGACAAACTGGGCGTAGGCCGTAAGGCCGTGTCCAGGAAAATTGTCAAGGCCTATCTTCGGTTCTACACCCGCCCGACCTACATGTTGAAGCACCGATATCTATTTTCAATGATACCGCACGCCCTGTTCCCCCACCTCGGATCGAAGAAAAAGAAGGGAAGGGAGAATTCATCGGATCGGGGGCCTGATCAACAATGATTGGGGGGCGGCTCTACTGCCCTGGACCTTACCGCTCTGCTTCATTTCCAACCGAAAATTCCGGTGCAGTGACCCTGGTCAAAAGAATTCTCAAGACGAGATCTGATTGTAGTGCCAGTATTGTCCAGACCAACCAAATCGATACGACGCCGACCCCAGCGAGGATGTTTCTAATCCAATAATATAGAGGCAGATAATAAATAAAAGGATATTGTTAATTATGTTCCCTAGTTAGTGTATAAAAATACCTGAGAACAATTATGCAAACTGGGACGTTTGATCCATTCCGTGATGTCCATGTCGAAGATCCCAATCAGCGAAATCAAATATTCCAGTCCAATCGGACGTGACCGGGATGGGGGTGCGTTCTTATGGAATGGCCGCTCGTTCAGAGGATACACAAAAGATGGATGGAAAGGATTCAGTAAGGTATACGACTCTGGTGCGATCAAGGAATTGGTCCGTCGGAACATGTTGGTTGAAACCAAGATCTCAGATTTCTCAATGGATGAATTTGAGGTGATTCTGGAACAAAAGAAAATTGAGTTCGTCTCCTATCCATACGAATGGACGTTCGAGATGATCAAGAGAGCGGGGATCTTGGAATTGGAAATAGAGCTCCTGCTCACGGAATACGATCTAGGCATGAGCGAGGCGCACTTGTTCAACGTGCTCTATGAAGGCTGCAGACCGATTCACATGAACATCGATTCCATTGGTCCCTATGATATGAGGGGGCCGACGTTCCCAGCGTATGGGGATGTCCAAAAGTCCTGCATCAGGCCCCTAGACCTGTATTTAGAGAAGAAAGGGGAGATCGCCCGATTGGGATTGAAAGAGATGGGACTGTCCACCTTTCATGGGGAAAAGGCAAACGAAAGAGCCTGGGTACGCGCGCTTAGTTCGGCAACCGACAGGCTATCGCCCTCGGTGAAAGGACATCTCAAACAACAGCTGAGCAACGTCAATCGTGTCATGAACACATCGCCTGAACGAAGAAGGGCATTATTGCTCCAGATCAAGAGAACGATCGAGAGGAAAAGACTGCCTATGGAACGGGACGCCTTTTCGAACTATTACAATACATCATGGGCCAAGTATCACTCACATACCGATTCCTCAGAATGGCCCACGAAGAACCGATCCTTTGTCCAACTATTGAAAACCCTTGATCGGGGAACGGTGCTTGATATCGGCAGCAACAAAGGTTGGTATGCAAAACAGGCATCAATCCAAGGCCACACGGTGTTGGCCTTGGACAATAACTGCCAATCCCTGGACCAATTGTTCCTTGAGTCAAGCGGCGATTCTTCGAACATCCTTCCTATACTGATGAACACAATCGATCCGTCACCCGGATACGGCATCGGCTACGCTCAATTGTCGGCTGCTACGGCCAGACTTTCCTGCGACACCGTATTGGGATTGGCGATCGTCCATCATCTGGTAAAGTGGCAGTGGCTGTCCTTTGACAACATAATAGATGCTTTCGTGCCTTTCTGCAAAACCAACCTGATCATCGAGTACATCCCCAAGAGCGACCAGGTCGTTGAGGAATGGTTCAAGAATGGATTCGACTGGTACACGCTCGATAATTTCAGAAGATCAATTGAAAGATACTTCGATATTCAGCAGGTCCTCCCCTCGACCCCAGATGGCAGACTGCTGCTCCTGTGTAAGAAAAGGCAGGTCATGATCGGAATCAAGGACCGTGCCTCCGTGCCGTAACATGCAGCAAGGCTTTTGTCTTCGAATCCAGCGCCCTGAATTGTGGCCATTGGCCGGATCTTATACTGCCAGACAGAACGGTTGTCCATCGGCCGACAGATCATGCGGACATGCCATGGCCGTTAGCTGCTGCACCAGGAGCCCGATGGTACCGACAGCTCGAACCTGGCCCCTTTGCCCTGTTCGCTGTTCTCGACGATCTGGATATTCGAAATGTTCAGGATCTCCCGGATAAGGAAGAGACCCAGTCCGGTGTGCTTGCCGAAACCTCTCTCGAAAAGGCGGGCCTTGTCCTCCGGTGCTATTCCGAGCCCGTTGTCCTCGAAAACGATCTTGAGGTCTTTCCCATCTTGCAGGGCGGAAACGTTCAGGAGCATCGCCCCTCCGGAGTGCCTGACGGCATTCTCGATCAGGTTGTAGACCACCTTGGGGAACATCGGGTCCGCCAAAATGCAGACGCCCAACCCCTTCTCCTTGAGTTCCATGCCATTCATCGTCAGCGATCTCTTGGCGTCCTGAACGCATTCGTTCAGGTCCTGCCATGCCGGGGCCCTTACGCCGATCTCCTGATAGATCTTGACGAACTCCAGCTGCTCTTTGATGGCCTCGGCCGCCTTGTTCATCTTTTTTACATAGTCGGCCTGCCTCGGAGGAAGGTCCGACCCTTCCATGAGAGCTGCGAAACCTTGGATGACGGAGAGCTGGTTCATGGCGTCATGATGGGTGATTGTGTTCAGGATGTTCAGCTGATCGTTGGCCTTCCTTAATGCGTTCTCGCTCCTGCGCAGTTCCCTGGTGGCCGCGGTCAACGACTCGTTGGTCCTGAATATCTCGTCCAGCTGCTGGGACATTTCTTTTTCGGCCTTGATCCGTTCGGTCACCTCCTGCATGACGATCATTACCTGGGTCAACGAGCCGCTGTCGTTCCTCAGAAAGGGTACGAGATACAAGTGGGCCCATATCCATTGGTCCATATGGTTGAGCAGCCGGATCTCGATCTCGTTGGTCTCATAGTCCTTCAGGTCGCGCATCTCCGAGGTCGCCTTGGCTATCTTCCAGGCATCCTCGGGATGGACCCTGGCCTTGATCACTTCCGAGATGGACCGCATATCCTCTGGAACATGGCCCAGCAGATCGGTGCTCCTGGGATTGTGGTATGCCATCTGATCGTTGTCGATGTCGTAGATCAGTACACCATTTGGATCGGAGGACAGTATCCTGTCGATCACGTGCTCCTTCTCCCGGAAGGCCTGTTCTATCCTCTTCCGTTCGTTGTTCTCCTTTATCAGTCTCAGGTTGCTGTAGCCAAGCAGGGAGATGAGCGAGGTCAATTTGACATGGAAGTTCATCAGGTCATTGATCGTCTGCCTGCTGATCTCGGTACCCGGCTGAGCGCCGCAAGATAGGCTGCTCTGTCAAAACCGTATCTTTCCGCCTGTCGGATGAACAGGTCGAGATCGACATGCCCGTCATCGAAGAAGAACTGACCGATGAACAGGTTGCCCATGTGTCTTCCCCCGACACAGATAGGAGTGAACGCCCTGACCTCCCAGAGGCCGTTCTTACACTGGTAGGTCAGGAATTTCCCATCCTGCACGTTCTTGGTCAGGTAGCAATCGCTCTTCACGCAGTTGGCCTTGGTGGTCTCATGCACCCGGTGGAACTTGGTGCATATGTCCTGCCAACCAACCCGTACTAGGATGTTGCCCTCCAGGTCCACGATGGCCAGGCCTATCTTGGTAAGCTTGTAGAAGTCGATCAACGATTGGATCTCGGGGACCTCGATGATGTCCGGCAGATTGACCTTGATCTGAGGGAAATCCGTGATGCATGCCGATGCATCGTAAACTACTGGAGCTGCCTTTTCACTGGCCGGCATTTCACCCATTTCCACGCCGTCAAATGACGTCAGATCATTATTTAAGGGCTATTTCCTGAGTCCAGCCTTGGATAATGTTAACACGGAGCAATACCGGCAGATGCTACGATTACTATTGCCCCTTACGTTGAGCTGACGCCATGATCGCTTCTTTATATCACAGCCAGGTTCCCGCAATCGGAAAAGAGAGACTTTCATTGTCGCCGTAGGGAATTCCAACGAACTGCATGCTGTACGGCATATCCATCGATCCGCCATAGAGATGTTCCACGATCAGAACCTGGACATTTGGCGATAGATCGCAGCGATCAGAATGGCTTCTGTTGGTCGTGCGCTCGGTGTTCCTTTAACCTCTCGAGGTAACTTCCATGGGCCCATGGGTCCCGGACGAACACGACCAGCTCGCCGCATCCCTTGCATTCAGTCTTGACCTGCATCCTATCGTTGAAAATGATGAAATTGAGCGCCTGGCACTTGGGGCAGGGAAGCTCATCCCAGTTCGGCATAATGGAATGAAGATCGCATCAGGGTGAAGACAGCGATGGAGAGTTGGGTGAAAGTGCCCCCCGCCTGTACGCTTCGGCGTTCCCCTCCGATTCTCCGGGGGAAGTTCTGCTCTTGACGACCTGGCCATAAACGCTGGTCTAAAGATCACCGTGACGCATGTCCGAGACAATTTCTTCCAGAAAGCTAACCCGCATCCTCTAGGTGCTATGTTTTTTGCTTTCGGCCGATGCGTTAAAAGCTACGGCGGCGCGGATGAGAGCTTTCAGAGCCTCCTCGTTGGCCTTTTCCCCTTCGCGGAAGTCGATAGCACGCCGGGCACTGCCCTTGAGACAAGAGTTGAAGAGACCGGAGGGATCGTCCAACGAGGCGCCTTTGGGGAATGTCATCTTTACCGTCTCCTTATAGGTCTCGCCGGTGCAGATCAGCCCGTCATGGGACCAAACTGGATTGTCCCATTTCCACTCCTCAACCACTTGGGGTCGGCCTGCTTGATAAGAGCCCGAAGGCGGGAAAGCATCTCTCCGCGCCAGTCGCCCAGCTCCTGGATTCGCGCGTCGATCAGCCGGGATGATGATCCATCCCCATGGGAACCAACATTCTTGTTCTCGTCATTGACTTCGGTTGGTTCTGTGCCGGGGGGTTGCTTGGTTCCAGACATTGTGCCATTATGATGATTGGTTTCTTTTCTAAATGATGATTTGTCTGAATATCGCAGTTGTGCAAAGAGATATTCTGTTTTGAACCGGTGACAGAATAGCTTCGAAGGATCTGCCCACACCCAAGGCCAGCCTTCTCACCACGTCTGAACCAATATTGACCCCAGGCCGAACTTGTCAAGATGTTCCGAATATGGGCTCAATCAGAGATGTTCGAATGTGCCCGGCCGACGGGGTGGTGTACATCTCACAGGATGTCCATATAAGAACATCGCGCGGTCGGCCGAGCTACCACCGATTGCAGCGAACATGATAACATGCTTTCGATACAGTTATCAAAAGAGCGATTCACGATAATACTCTCGAGCGCCATTTTCCATCTCGGCAGAAATATTCCCGACCCGAAAGGCACGGTCGGGATGAACAGCCTGAAATCGTTTGAGAGAGCTCCCTTTCACATCTGGATTGTGCCATCAGGTAGGTATCCGCATACCATGCGGATAAGACCCGATACGGGAATTGCACTATGTCAATCCTTGACCCAATTCAATCGGTGTGATTGCCGGTGTCCCTTGACCGATCGGTGAAGCTTATGGGCTCAATCTATCCAATTGAGTATCACATCATCTTTCCTTGAAGGTGCGGTCAGTTCGTTCTCGGCCGAGTATCCGAATACCAGCGGCGCAACCAGCTTGTGATCGGGCGGCACCCTCGCTTCGTTCAGGAAGTCACGGTCCAGGGACAGCGACAGGCCCGTCCCTGCAAAGCAACTTCCAAGCCCCATGGAACTCGCCGCCAGCATCATGTTTTCCGCCGCCAGGGAGCAGTCCCTTACCGGAGTGATCCCTTCCCGGCTCTGAAATATAAGCACCAGAAGCGGGGCGCCATAGAAGAAGTCCATCTCCGGATCTTGGGCCAGGTCCGCCCAAACGCCCTCCGTCTGCGGTTGGCAAGGAGGTTTCGTGTACTCGACGAAAAGCTGCCTGGCCCTCTTCCCCAGCCGTTGGACCTTCTCCCGGTTCCTGACGACCACAAATCGCCATGGCTGCCGGTTGCCTCCAGAAGGAGCAAAGGTGCCGGCCCTCAATATCTCAGAGACGACCTCCTCAGCCACATCTTGACCAGTGAACTTCCTGACCGACCGGCGGGCGTAGATGTTGTCCAGGGCAGGGTTGGAGAATGCAGATGCCTGAGGCACTTTTCTTATTGCGACGTCTGCGGTTGCCATCGTAAGGGAATTGACGGAACAGCTCGATAAAACTAATCGTTCTCAACGGCCCTTGTTCGGTCGCCAATGAACCGAGAGATGATGCGCCATACCTCTTGAGGCGCTTCTTCCTGAGTGAAATGGCCCGCACCGGGGACGATGCCGCTCTCCATGTGGACCATTCCCGAACCTTGAAGCCCTGGACATATCTGCCTATGTCGCCTGACTCGTGTTCTCCGCGCAATACAGAAGGGGCGTGGCCATGCTGCGACCTGAAGGTTCTCGGTTCATTTTTGCATCGGCATCGAAGGCCCGATACCAGTCGAAGCCGGCCTTCAACGACCTATCGCTGGAGTAAGCATCGACGCACGCGGTACGCACCTCCGCGGTTATTCATGCCGGTACTGCCGACAAGGTGTTGTAAAAAAGTCGAAGTGGACAATTTGCCGAGCCTGTACGAGAGCCTCGGGAAGTTCAGGAAATTGTGCAGGACGAAATGCCAGATGTGCCGATTGCGCAGGACGGCGTCCCACGGATCGAAACCGGGTATGACCACGTCCATGATCACGGAACGTGATAGGTCGTCGAACATGCGCAAATAGAATACACGACCATTCCGCCGACATCTTGGCCCACGGGAACGATGTCCTTCAACCCCATTTTGACGATCAATTCATGGATGGTGCTGACCATTTGACGCTTGGTGCCATCACTGCCATCGCAGATCGATCCTCCGACACCGGGAAGGTCAATCGCTATCGCCCTATGGCTGTTGCCGGCCAGTCGCATCACCGAACGCCAGCCCTCCCAGGATTCTGGCCAGCCATGCAAGAACAGGATGAGCGAAGCTTGGGGGCTGCCACATTCCACCACATGCATCAAGGAGTTCCCGACGGTCACCTGGCTATGACGGAAGAGGCCTTCTTCGGAGGCATCTGTTCTTGTGCTATCAGGTTCTATCATTGCTTCAATCCCATCATAACGACGGGGTGGTCTGAGGTTCATCCTTTGGCGTCCAAATGGTCCCTCCAATAGGGCTTTGCCGACCATTCCGGCCGTTTCAGGTGAACTTGATGACCGCCTTGGTGAGCTCATCCCTCTGATCGAACTCCTTGTACGCTTCCGGTGCCTGGTCGATCTTTATGTGGTCCGAAACGATGAACGATGGCTTGGCCTTACCGTTCACTATCAGGTCTCTGAGCATGGCCTGGTATGACTTGACCGGGGCCTGACCGGTCTCCATTGAGAGGGCCTTGCCCCACAGCATCCCGAACGGTATGTGGAGTATGCCATTCTTCTCGTCTGGGGTTTTTCCCTTCGGGTCTTCCTTCACGTAGACACCGATTATGCCCAAATGACCGGCGGGGTTCGCCAGCTTTATCATGTCGGAAATGACCTGGTTCTGATTGAACTGAGAGGGGTCGGAAGTGTCGTACGCCTGATATCCGACCGCGTCGATCACGCATTCGACCCCGTCCAGCTTATCCTTGGGATGCGGGAATTGACGCACCACCGGATTCTCCTTTCGGAGATCCTTGATCTGCTTGACCGGGTCCCCTTCGGTGAAATTGATCGGCACCGCACCGATGGATTCGGCCAGATCCAGCCTTTTCTTCGACTTGTCCACCACGAACACTTCACTGGCCCCCTTCAGAAAGGATGAATAGGCGGACAATAGACCGACCGGCCCTGCCCCAAAGACGGCCACGGACTTACCGGTAGACACTTTGGCCATCTCCGCCGCGTGGTAGCCGGTCGGAAATATGTCGGCCAAGAGCACGAAGTCATCCTCTTTGTCGTCGCCCGGCTTCCCTGGCAGTTTGAGGCATGCCCAATCCGCCTTGGGGACCAGCAGCATCTCGGCCTGCCCTCCCGAGTATGGGCCCATGCCCGCATAGCCGTACGCCGCCCCGGCTGCTTTGGGGTTCATGGTCAGGCAGGCATTGGTATAGCCTCTAGTGCAATTGTAGCACGTCCCGCAGGCGATATTGAACGGCATGACCACGCGGTCCCCTTCCTTTATCGTGTCAACGGCATCGCCGACCTTCTCCACGACACCCATCGGCTCATGGCCCAGGATGACGCCCGGGTCTGCATCCGTATGCCCATCGTACATGTGAAGATCGCTGCCACAGATGGCGCTGCTGGTCATCCTCACGATCGCGTCTGTGGGCGAGCTTATCTTTGGATCATCCACCTCTTCGACCGCCACCTTTCCTGGTCCCTTGTACACCACTGCACGCATGATAACAGCTCCAATATCCCATGGTCGCGTTCTCCGGTTACGATACAAATACATTTGTGATTGAAATAGCGGTAGCCAGGCCGGACACCCAGCAGAAGAATGGCCAGGTCCTTTGCTTTTCTTTCCAGTTCCAAAGGTTCGGCGGTTAATGACAGGCCCGAACGTTATGGACGGGTATCGAGGAAGGTCGAACTTTACGCAATATCTCGAGCCCCTTTCAACCATGGCATCGAACATTCTCGTGGAATAATATTATTCGACTGTTAATGCTGAATGATAACCGATATGTACCTGTGGATTTCATAATTCCCTAATGCTCGAACGTTGAGAGGATAAAAATGATGCTGTCCGGTGAGATCAGGTGGTTTTGGAAGACGAGATCTCCGAAGGGTCTCTTAGAGTGGTTCATCGATGAAGATATTCATGGGTGCAAACCAGGGGGCGGCCCACCAGGACGAAAGGACGTCTATCTTGTCGGTAATGACCTGGGCGAGCTCAGCATCAAGACCCGCGGTGGGACTGGAGGCGATGACGATGGCAGATCCTCCTATGATTGCCAGGATGTTGAAGTGAAGGGGATGGTGGCCGTCGATTGGGGCGTGTTGAATTTTACGTTCCTGACCGGGCCTGTGGAGTTCTGGGGCAAATGGCCCTTCCACTGCCTGGATATTGCCAGGACGGAGAAATACGAGCTACAGAAGACCAGATGGCTGCGAAAGTTCGACACCGGCGGAGCCTATCCGGTGGAGATACCGCTTGGTCCCGACGAAAAGCCCGTGGACGAGTCCAGTGGCAACGCCTGGCCGATACTCGGGTGCAACGTTGAGATGACCGAGATAAGAGTTTCCAAAGGTGAGAAATGGTTCAGCTTTTGCTTTGAAGCGTTCGGCGACCGGAAAACCATCGCTGACGACCTTCGTGCAGTCGCCGCTACCCTCAATAGCAGAGGGGCATTTCCCGATCTCCGGTCGGGCATATGTCTCAATTATCCCCGCTGGATCTCAACATATGTGGTCCGCAGCAAAACCAATCGGCAATGAGGTTCATTGTCCAGGCCTATCAATTTTATTTTAGATATGTAATTCAACTATGGTAGAATGTGATTGCCAGTGAAGCATTGAACAAGGGCATCAGGTCAATTTTTCGATGTCCTCGAACAGGGATTGCGCGGCCAACTTGATCCCCTCGGATAGCGTGGGATAGACATGGACCGTATCGATGATCTCCTCCAACGTAAGCCTGAACTTGACGGCGAGCACCCCTTCGTGTATCATGTCCGCAGCCTCTTTGGCAACAATATGCACCCCGAGAATCTGGTGGCTGTCCGCCTCAACCACCAGCTTGACAAGGCCTCTCGGGTCCCCGATCAACTGGGCCCGGGGAACCGAGGATAAGGGGATCGTGCTGCAAATGCATCTGTAACCCAGCCCTCTTGCCATAGCGTCGGTCAGCCCCACCTGACCGATCGCGGGGGTCGTGAACACGGTGCTCGGAACGCTTGACCAATCCATCATCAGGCCAGCGTTCGACAGTGCATTCTCGGCAGCGATAAATCCCTCCTTGGCGGCAATCGTCTCAAGCATGGGATTTCCCAGCACGTCGCCCGCCGCGTATATGTTGGGGTTGGAGGTCCTCATCTGGGAGTCGACCTTTATGGCATTTTTTTCCACGATCACATCGGCCGCCTGAAGATTGAGGGTCTCGATGTTCGGCGATCTGCCAGTGGCAAGGAGTATCTCTTCAGCCTCGATCTCTTCGTTCGTCCCTTCTCTGGTCAGTTCGATTATTTTCTTGTTCTCCACGGACCGAACGCCCCTGATCTCGGTACCAGTCACTATTCTGATCCCTTCCTCCATGAGATATTCCGTGATGTGATCGGACACCTCGGGCTCGCTATCTGGTAGTACACGATGGCTGCGTTGCAGGACGGTCACTTTAGCTCCCAGATGGCCATAGAGCTGAGCGAACTCCAGAGCAAGGGAGCGGCCCCCTACAACGATCAACGATCGTGGTATGCGTTGAGGGCTCAAGGCTTCCACGTTGGTCCAATAGCTCACATTATTAAGGCCCTCGAATGGGGGCACATATGGAGAAGACCCGGTGGCAATGAGGAATTTCTTACTTCGCAAACGCCTTTTTCCCAGTGCCAGTTCGTTCGGACCGGTAAAGCTCACATTCCCTTTGATGTAGTCGACCGAAGGCAGCTCCTTCAGCACCTTCACGTTTTTCTTTTTCCGAAGCTTGTTCACGAGCCGGTCCTTCTCTCTGACCATGGCGTTGATGTCGGCAAGGTCGTCATGCGGTTTGCTGACCTCTCGGAACAACGGGTTCTTGAGCCTAAAATGCTCCTCCCCCATCGCCAACAAGAACTTGCTCGGCATGCAACCAACATTGACGCAGGTCCCTCCGATCGGTCCACTATTGATCATCGCTGTTCTGACCTTGCGTTTGTTGGCCCTTACCGCCGCTGAAAATCCGGCAGTGCCTCCGCCGATGATGATATAATCGTACTCATCGGTCAACATTTACCTCATTTCAATGAGGACCGGCCCTATAAATAAGATAATATCTGGTGACAAGATGGCTCTTTTCTTGGGTTCGAGTTCAGGCAGGTAATTACTCTGCTCGAAGCCCAGCTGGCGTATTATTAAGGTTCATCACACGCCTTATTGGAATGAACCAGCCATACCCCCCTACTATCTCTCGCCCCATGCCGTTCAGGATGCTTAGCGGCGTCTCTTCCGGCATCGCGTCCATGGCGATATCGATCAAGTTTCAGTCAGGCGCGATTGTGAACCTTTAATGTTACGGCCAGCCTGGAGAAACAGTCAGCCAAGAACTAAGTCGGGCACCGATATGCTATCAACGGATTTCACACCAGTTAACCCAGGAATCCGTAAGTAAATCCTATATACCGTAGGCTAAACACTATGACGGTCATGATACTGACTGAAAACAACGCCAGTATACTCGAACACCCTTACTCGATCCAGCTTCTGCTCCTTCTCAGAAAGAACTTCCCGATGCCGGTGGTGGAACTTCAGAGGCAGATGAAGGTGAACAGATCGACACTGGAACGCAGGATCGATGAACTGTCCAGCGCCGGCATCGTCAAGATCCAGATGCTCAAGAACATGAAGCACAGGGTGATAGTGTCGCTGACCCCGTTCGGCCGCGAAGTTGCCAATCAACTCCGGCTGATCAACGGACTGGAGCCTTCCCCAGTCGGTAAAGGAACTTGCTGATCAACCTCAATTGCTGACCTGACACACGATCTCCAGCATCAATAATTAGCGTTGGTCTCTTGATGAGGGCATAGATAGTTCCGTTCACCGATCCGGAGCAGTGATGACACGATCAGCTCCTGTTCCAGCAATCATCGCCTATTTCATCATAGGGGATCGGCATCCCTTCGGTCAATAGACCAGAATCGAATTCCAGTGAGGCCGCTCTCTGGATCTGATCGGTCTTAAGCACCCAATAGTGGATGCGCCAAAGCTTCCCTTTCTGAATGAGTATCTCCTCGCTGTTGCTCGTCAGGAATCCCACCTCCTCGAGCATGTAGAAAACGTCTCGATCTTCGGAGGAAAGGCGGCTATCGATGATCCGGTCATCAAAACCGAAAATCGTTCCATAGGATGCCTCGGCGAGCCATAGTCTAGCTTTCCAGCATGCCTTTTCTGCCTAAGGTTTTTTCAATGCGCGTCTGGTAAGTTTTCGTCCCATGCTGTTAACTGTCGATTGGCGCCTTTACCTAATTTCCTAACGCTAATGTGCAATTCGAACAGAAACGGTAATAAACCATTGTATGGAGGCGCCAGCTTCATTGCTAACATATTTTGCGTCCATTGAAGAAGGCGCCACCTCTTCGAGCGGAGCGGACGGCAGTTCAATTTAAGTAGACGACAGGCCCGATGTTCGATAAGAAATAGCATTCAGGCGTTCTTTCCATTCCTCCAGGCAGAGCGTCCGATTTTCATCCTAACCTCTGCTGAGGCTTGATAATCGAGATTGTGCAAAAGGTGAGAATGTACCGCAACTTCATAATTCTTCCTTATACTGAAAATCCGAATTCTCAGATTTTGCAAAGTTATCGTTGAAGGCCAAAAAAAACGGGTGTCCCAGTATCCTGAGGGGACGACCAGGCGGCGATTAGGTCGAGTTCCAGCTGATTCTTATCTGTATAATTTGTGCTGTCAACACTGTCTGAAGCTTCGGGAATACTACGCGTCTTCAAGGTGAATGAGCGTGCAAGAGCAAAAGATGGTTGAAAGAGAGAAGGAAGAGAAGATAGGGACCAGAATCAGGAGATGAATGACGCGTCCGAGCCCGAGCTAAGGAAAGGCTTCGGGAGGAATCCAGACATCGGGTCGGCCCAACCTATGCGAACCCCTACAGTGATGCCAACCTGTCGGAGCCCTGTATGCAGATGAGGACACAGGACCAGCAGTTTAAACAGGAAAGGGTCTGAGAACCAGGCCAATGGGAGGTCGGGGCGGGACCAGGCTCCGATAAGCGGCTTCCGCAGCGGGGACAGCCCTGGAGTACGAGAAGGAGACAGGAGTGGAGAAGAACTGGCAAAGCGGTGAGCAGAGGACCGGAGGCTCCATCGAACCCCGAGATGAACAAAGAGAGACTGGTCTTCCGAGAAGGATATGGACAAAGAAGAAGAAGAGTTCTGGAAAAGGAAGAAGCCGGAGAGCGCAGAAAAGCCAATTCTAACGTCCAAGAAACGTTGTTTAATCCATGTCCGCCGATCTCGGTGAGGTCGCGATCGGAGCCATTTTCTTCAGTCCTATGTTTGGGGAGACCAGACAGGTTCCGATTTTCTGGCTGAGTTGATCGGGAATTTCCGAATGATACCCCTCTCTTGTTTTCTCCCAGATTTGCTAGGTTTCCCCCAGTTTCCTAGTTAATGCCATCAGTTTATCCTTCGTGTTGATGGCGCCCAGATAGAGGGATTCGGCGACCTTGGAAGGAACTAGAATAGTTGCTTTGAGTAGCTTCGGACTTGTCGCAGATGGTTCCCCCCGATGCTCAATTTGAACCGTTGATCCCTTTCAACTCTTCCCCTGCTTGCCGGTTGCCAATCCCGCCGTGGTCATATTCCACCCAGACCTCCTGTTTGGCATATTTGGATCAGCTTCCAGTTCATGAGCCAGGTTCCCCCGTCCCATATTTGGAGCGGGGGATGATGCTTCCCCATGTCCTTGTTCTACATGAGACTAACAGCCTGAATCCGGTCGATCGTCACTTGATCGAAAGGACCCCTCCCATGAGCGTTCCATTGAGCTCATAGGTGGTAAGGAAGTAGTTCTTGCCCACATCCTCCAGGCGATGATGAACACGGCGGCAGATTCCTCTCTGCTTCCTGAATACTCGTTCATCTGATAGAATTCATCCAACCGTTGCATTCAATCGCACCTTGATGTTGTCTCTTTCTGAGCACTTTTGATTTGATGGTGACGATTCTTCGTTCATTCCATTTCCAGATTCCATCGATGCTCTCCGTGAGGTCTAATACCAGCGTGGTCGAGGCCTCTTTATGGAATCCTTTCTGTCGCCGGAGAAAGTGCTGTTCTTTGAATTGAACTGCATCCACGTCCTCCATGTCATAGACATCGTCACTGAACCATATTGTTCGCCGATCGCGTATGGCCCCATCCTGCGCACGAATTCAATCATGTCATCCAGCCATGCATTTGAATGATGGCGGTTTCCCGGAGGAAACAGGCTCATGATCGAGTCACCCAAGCCAGTCGGCTGGGCTTCAAATGTACCGATCGTATATGAGCAGATCCTACGAATCTGTCCTTGCAGATCAGAGGTCACGCCAATCGGAGCGAGCCCTGCAACCACACGACGAAACATCTCATAGTCTTTGCTCGATAGCAATGGAGTCGATATGAACGGGTCACCAAATTTGCCAGCGGTGTGGACTTCCATGAACACCAAGTTCCCCCCTAGAATTGATAAGATTTAGCAGCTTGATAGCGGAATTTGGCCAAGAATTGAATCCCTGGCGATTCGTCATTGCCGATTTTTTATTCATCGACCGTTCTCTTCGACCGAGCTACACCGAGGTTTTTTGCACACGAATGCACGGAGTAGATTCTCAAGGAGGTCTCCATAAGCGGTCAGCAAATGCTTTGGCGTTCCCGATTCCGGATACTGATCGTTCGACCGAGACGGAAGATTAGATGGAGATATCTTCCGTCGGAGCGCGGTTGCTTCATTGCCTGTTGCGTAGGCCACACCTTAGAAGTCCCGTAGTGCTCCCTTCCAGGTCGGAAACCGCGATGACAGAGTTCATCCAGTCATATTTTTCTGAATTGGTGCATGAAGGTATCACCAGTTGTGCCCTTCCATCCCTGGCCATTCTTCCTTGTCTGTCCAGATCCCTTCCACACGATCGTACTCATTGCTTCGGATTACTATCATGCCCGAGCCACTCGCCACGGGACTTGCCGTCGGTATATTTATCACCGAGAGGGTTCCCCATGACCCATTCGTTCCGCTGGGAATCGGCCAGAACCGATCACTTCCGACTTGGATGATCGCTTCAGGATCCCACGCCGATGGCGTCGGCCGACTCCACAGACGCCATTGCGACCTTCCCCTTTTCTTCGAACAGTTTCTCCCCTATTGCCAAGGTAACACCTCATGCCTGTCTTTATGGGCCAATATTACAGCCTTTCCTCGCCCGCGGGATTCTCGGTTTACGGCCCGCGGCGTAATTTTATCTTAATCCGGATCGGCAAATGCATTGCCACCGATTGCAACTCGATAGTCGATCGATCGAAATACAAGAGAAGACTAGCGGACGAACAACACGGTATCGTAGATGAGTGGAACGGCAGCTGCTGAAATGAATTCCAATCGTTTCAAAGCTGAATCGGGGTTCTTCCGTGAACATTCACCTCCCTAAAGACTTGAATCTAGTCGGCCGAGCCATTCAATCCCTGGATCAAGATGGATGTACCCGAAGACGTTTCCAAGATCCTCGGCCCGGGCAG
>CAWDCQ010000021.1:0-13231 GCA_963800775.1 uncultured Methanomassiliicoccales archaeon
TTGACTTCGCCTCGAATTCGTGGAAGGATAAAAAAAGGATTCAAATACAGCCGCAGTCAATCACCCTTTCCATTACTTGCAGGTCCCCCTCTCCACAGGAAACGCTGGGTTGGCCCAGCCCTTTAAAAGATTTACGATTCAGAGGTAACTAGCGATGGACACCAACGTATTTAGAAACACCTGGAGAGGAAACAGATATTCAAGAAGAACAATCGGGAGATTCTCAGACCGTCCTACATACCCGACGTCACTTCCGCACCGGCAGGAGGAGATCAACTCGTTGGCATCCATCCTCGGTCACTGCCCTCAAGGGGTGAAAGGCCTTCCAACATCCTCATCTTCGGAAAGACCGGCACCGGCAAGACCGCCTGCGTGAAGTACATCGGCAACGAGATCAAGAAGGCCGACGTGGAAGGGACCAAGGTCAATTTCATCTACATGAACTGCGAGGTCGTCGACACTCCGTACGGGGTCATGCAGAACATCGGCAACCAGTTCATCCAGAACTTCACACAACGCATCCCGTTCACCGGTCTCAGCATGATGCAGGTGTACAATCTCCTGCGGGATAACCTCGAGACGAACAGACCAGGTCATCATCATCGTGCTGGACGAGATCGACAAACTGGTCTACAAGAGCGGCGACGACGTCCTATACTATCTGTCGAAGATCAACAATGACCTGAAGAACGCCCGGGTCTCGATAATCGGGATCTCGAACGACCTGCTGTTCACCGACATGCTCGATTCCCGTGTCCGTTCCAGGATGGAAGGCGAGAAAATGGTGTTCCCGCCCTACAACGCCGAGCAGCTGAAGGACATCCTTAACCAAAGGGCATTGCTATCATTCGATGAAGGGGTGTTGGGGCCGGCGGTCATCCCGCTGTGCGCAGCCCTGGCCGCCCAGGAGCACGGTGACGCCCGCAGGGCGCTCGACCTGCTCAGGATCGCGGCCGAGATCGCGGAGAGGGAGAACTCCGATAAGGTGACCGAACTGCACGTCTACAAGGCCAAGAACAAGATGGAGCTGGATTGTGTCAGTGAGGCCATCCGGACGCTGCCATCCCAATCGAAGCTGGTGCTGATGTGCGTCGTGGTGCTGAACGAGTGCGGCATGGAGAGGCTCACCACCGGCGACGTGTACGAGAAGTACAAGGACATGAGCCGGGTGGTCGGACTGACGGTCCTGACCCAGCGCCGCATCACCGACCTGCTCTCGGAGCTGGACATGATGGGCATCATTCACGCCAAGGTGCGCATCCTTCGGCCGCGGCGGCAGGACCAAAGAGATAGACCTGAGCGTGCCCCCGCATGACATAAAGAAGGTCCTGGAGGAGGACGACACCTTCCAGGCGCTGAAGAACTATAAGCCCAAGGGCCAGACCACTCTGATCTGAGCCCCGGGCCTCATTTCTATTTCTTTCCGTCCGATTGTCCGGCTTATCGCCGGAACCCGGTTGTTTTGGCTTCATCCTGAGGAACGACCGGACGCGCCCCCACATGTCGATCCCGCGCCTTTGCAGCATGTACTCCGTTATGTCCAGGGTCACCGGTATCGCTATTATGACCACGATGGTCAGGATCAGGTCGGTCTTGCTGTTGCCCGGCGTGTCGGCAGGCATGTTGCCTCCCACCCAGAGCTTGATGAGCCCGAACCACGGGATCTCGGCCCGGGCCTCACCAACGATCCATTGGGCCATCACCGGTTGATGGGCGATGTTGGCGTTCGGAGATTGGTCATATTCGGTGTTGTGGTCCCCCTTGGTGATCAGGCCGCCGTGAGGGGTGATGTTATTCTCGGAATAGTAATTCAGTATCTCGGACAAGCTGATGGTTATTTTCTCGTCCATATACCCGACGTTGTAAAGCACAAGGGAATCGGTGAGGTCGTACCATCTTACGTTTTGGCCGTCCGCGCTCCATTTTGCCGATGGAGCATTGGCCAGTGACGGTATGTCAAAGCTGTTCGAGGTGCTGTTATAGTCCAACTCGACGATCGCCCTATGGATGACCGGCGTCGCCAGGACGCTCCCGTCCCGGTCGTAGATGACGACGTCCCCGTAGTCGCCATAGGTCTTGTAGCCATCCTTGAGGCTGGCGACATACGTCCTGACGTCCGAAAGGGAAGAGATCTTCTTTACAACGACCAGGTCGCCGGTGTCTATCACACCGATGTAGCTGGTGGTATCGGAATGCTGCATGCTCTCCGATTCGACCACCACCAGCGGTGGCCAGAGGCCGCTGTATGCGAATAGGCCGAGGATAATGATGAGGATGATCGACGCCGCGATGAGCAGACCTTTGTAACCCTTCAGGACCTTGATCACCCTATTGGTGGCTTTGCTCACGGGCGGCTAACCGGCGTTATCGTTCATTATGATTTCTAGTGGTTCTGCACTTTTGTGAATGCATTCAGACGCATGAAGACCATAACCTGCTTGGCAAGGGGTATTTCCTGCGGCCGCCTTCCGCCCATCGCCTTATTAGAGAAGGCTCTGACTTCCCGACGGTTCGTGTAGCAATATTGTTAAGCCGGGACGCGATTCTCCATCCGCCGCGATGACTGAGCCATTTGTAAGACCGGACAACGACACCTACTTCATGAGCATGGCCGAGCTCGTGGCAACCCGGTCCACTTGCCTCAGGCGCAAGGTGGGCGCGGTCATCGTCAAGGAGAAACGCGTCCTAACCACCGGATACAATGGCGCGCCCAAGGGTATCAGGCATTGCGCAGAAGTGGGATGCGTAAGGCTCGAGAACCACATCCAGTCCGGCACCAGGCACGAGCTTTGCCGGGGCGTCCACGCGGAGCAGAACGCCGTAATCCAGGCGGCCTATTTCGGGGTCAGCATCAAGGATGCGGTGGTCTACAGCACCAATTTCCCCTGCGTCCTCTGTGCCAAGATACTTCTGAACGCCGGGATAACCGAGATCATCTACAAGGACGACTACGTCGACGAGCTCTCTAGGTCGATATTATCCGAAGCGAACGTCAAGGTCCGCCGGTTTGACCTGAAAGTTTGATTGTATCTATTATATATTTATACATTATTTAATAATCGTCGTCTGTCGATTATGCTGTAACGCATCACATCGTTCAACATACTGGCACCTCAAAGATGATTCCCCCGGGGAATTTGATAAAAATAGACGAAAAGTTCGATATTCCAGAAGCCGTGTTAGACCTTAGCAAATGGTTTAAATACAGTAAAAATATTCCCAACCTGAACCTCCGGGGGCGAGTCCTGTGACTAGGGCTGACACACTTCTTCAGATAAAAGACGCGGAAGCAAAAGCGTCACAGATAATGGTTGAGGCGGACGAGAAGCAGAAGGCATTAGTGGCCGCTGCGAGAAAGGACGCCGTCAGAAAGATCCTAGATGCTGAGGAGAAGCAGAGGGCGGATTTCGAAGCCGCATATGCTGCCGAAAAGGCAAAAGTTTCCTCCCAAAGGGAGGATATCCTCCTCAAAGGAAGGGAAGAGGCCTCACGCGTCACGGCCAAAGCCGAACAGAACATTCCAAAGGCCAAGGCGCAATTGAAGCAGGCCTTCGAAGCGAACATTTGAGAGGACTTTAGATGCTACTGCCTGAGCAAATGACTAGGATCCTGGTGGTGGGTTCCAAGGAATCCCTGCCGGAGACCATTAACATCCTGTATGGTCTAGAGACGGTCCATCTGGTGGATTTCTCCGCGGAAGAGCCGGGGTTCACCCTGGGCTCGCCGTTACCGATCGCATCGGACGCCTCGCAGAAGCTTCTCAAGCTGCGTTCCATGGAACGGGACCTCGACATCAAAGAGGTCAAGGGCATGAAGGTCGAGGTCATCCCGATCGACAAGATCAACTCTGAGGTCGATGCGACCTTGAGCGGGCTCGAGGCCGAGATCGTTGGCGTCGTGGAGACCAGGGGCAATTCCCAGGCCAGGATGCACGAGATCGAGCAGAAAAAGAAGCTGCTCGAACCCTTCATGACGGTCCCTCTGCCACTGGAGCTCTATTCAGGCTATGAGAACCTGGCGGTCTTCACCGGCTACGTCAAGCTGGACCCCACCGCAGCGTTGACCCAGTCGGTCAAACGAATTCGAGATTTACAAATCCAAGGACGGCGACTTCATCGCCGTCTTCACTCCGAAGTCCGAGGCGGCGGAAGTGCAGAAGGTCCTCATCCAGAGCGGCTACACTGACGTCCCTGCCCCGTCTGGCAAGGGAGAGCCGGCTCAGGAGATCAAGAGGCTGGACGAGGAATATGCGCTGGAATCGAAGACCCTGGAGGAAGCGAACAAGAAGATCGCCGACCTCCGGGAGAAGCACCAGTCCTTCATTCTAGCCTCTGACGAGCACCTGAGCATCGTGGTCGAGAAGGCCGAGACACCGATCCGGCTGGGGACCACGGCCCACGCGTTCGCCATGGACGGATGGGTACCATCCACCGACGTCGTGGCCATCGAGAAGGAGCTGTCCGCCAAACTGGGTGGCAACGTACTGCTGGAGGTCATCGGCGAGGCGGCGCGGGCCGAGAAGCACACGCCGGAGCACACGCCGGGACTGCCCCACAAGGAGCCAGAGGAAAAGGTCCCGACCCTGCAGCGGAACGGCAAGACGGTGAAGCGGTTTGAGTTCCTGACTGACCTGATCTCCGTGCCGCGATACAACGAGATCGACCCGAGCACGATCCTGGCCATAACGTTCCCCATATTCTTCGGTCTGATGGTCGGCGATATGGGATACGGAATACCGTTCATCATATTGGGGGTGCTCGGCCTGATGAAGTGCAAGAGCAAGGAATGGCGCACCATCGCGACCATGCTCTTCTACGGAGGAATATGGGCCACGTTGTTCGGTTTCTTCCTGTTCGGAGAAGCTTTCGGCCTGCACTTCGCTCCGCTGCCTAATCAAATGACCTGGTCCAGTCTGATCGGCTATGACATCCCCAGCAAACTGTTCGGATTCATACCGCTCGGAATATACAGCAAGCTGGACGATGTCAAGATTCTGCTGTGGATCGCTATCTGGATTGGCATAGTCCACCTGTACCTGGGATTCGGACTGGGATTCTACAATAAGGTCCTGAGGCACGGAATGAAGCACGCCGTCATGGAGAAGGGCAGCTGGCTCCTGATCCTGACCGGCGGAACGTTCCTCCTGGTCTACATCGTAGACTTGTTGATAGCACCCTGGTTGCTGAGCGACACAATCGCGTTGGTATTCCTGATATTAGGCATTGCCACGCTAGTGCCCGGAGTATTGATGGTGTTCGTGGCTGAAGGTCCGACATCGATCCTGGAATTGCCGGGCCTGATGAGCAACATAATATCCTATGCAAGACTTGCCGCGATCGGCATGTCCAAGGCGGGTTTGGCTCTGGCGTTCAACACGATCGCTTTCGAGACCATCCTCGGCTACCAGATAGGAACGGGCTGGCCGGCACAGCTGTCGATCATCTTGATCGTTGTGGCCGTGCTAATATTGATAGTGGGACATCTGACGGTGTTCATCCTAGGGATCCTGTCCGCCGGAATGCACGGCATCAGGCTTCACTATGTTGAGCTCTTCCAAAAATTCTACGAAGGCGGCGGTGTCAAGTTCAACCCGCTGAAGATAGTTAGAAAGCGTACAAGCGAGAGGTGAATGAAATGGCAACATTAGTAGATGCAGATGGAGTAATAGCGCTAGGAGCAGGATTGGCAGTCGGATTGGCCGGTATCGGTTCCGGTATTGCAGAGGGTCCAATCGGATCCGCCGCGGTCGGAGCAATGGCCGAGGATGAGAAGCTCTTCGGTAAGGGCTTGGTCTTGACCGTTATCCCGGAGACCATCGTTATCTTCGGTCTGGTCATGGCTATCCTGCTCTGGATCAAAATGTAAATTGGCAATGCGACCGCAATATAATAAAAATCGAGGGGCCGATTCATGGCATTGGACAAGGTAGTCGGAAATATACTGGAGACCGCCAACAAGGAATCAGCGGCGCGTATCGCGACCGCAGAGAAAGAGAGGGCAACCATCCTTCAGCAAGCTGATGAGACGATCGCGAACAAGAAGAAGGCCCAAGAGAAGGAACTGGAGATCGCCCTCAAGCGCTTGAGGCAACAGGAGATCTCCAGTGCCGAGCTCGAGGCCAAGAGGATCGTGCTCAACGCCAAGAAGGAGATCCTTGACCGGTCGTTCCAGGAGACGCTGAAAGATCTGGAGTCGATGTCCGAGGCGGAGAAGGTGCGGGTCTATCAGAAGATCCTTACCAATGCCAAGAAGAGCATCTCCAAGCCGCGGGTCCTCTGCCCGAAGGGCGAGTCCCGGCTGGTGCCGAAGGACAGCGAATTAACATCGGTGACCGAGACCGACATGAGCCCCGGGCTGGTTCTGGAAAGCCAGGATGGGACGATCCGCCTGGACTACAGATTTAACACCATGCTCGCGGCGGTCTGGGAAAAGGAACTAAGGAACGTATCGAACGTTCTGTTTGGGTGAATGAATGTTCTATAAGAGGGGTAGAAAGGGCAATTACGCATATGCCTGTGCAAGGGTCAAGGCAAAGAAGAAGTTCCTCCTCGACAAGGAAACCTACCCCAAGCTCCTGATGATGGACCTGAGCGAGATAGGGAGATTCCTGGGAGAGACGCAGTACAAGGAAGAGATGACCGAACTTGCGTCCCGATACGAAGGGGTCAACCTCATCGAGCTGGGGACCAGCAAGAACCTGGCCAGGATGAACGCGCAGATCCTGAAGGTTCTGCACCGGTGCCCTCCACGACATGGTGGAGAAGTACCTGGCCCGCTGGGACATGTACAATGTCAAGACCATCCTCAGGGGAAAGTTCTACGGCGCCACCGTGGAGGAGATCCAAGAGGACATAGTGGCCGCCGGAAGGATGACAGAAGACAACCTGAACTATCTGATCTCGCTCTCCACCGTCGCGGACGTACTGGAAGAGATCAAGAGGAAGAGCGATCTGTCCATTCCCGAGGAGATCAAGGCCCAGTACGACGCGACCGGGACGCTGGCTCCGATCGAGGACTATCTGGACAAGCTTTTCTATGAACGTCTCATCGGCACCATCGCAACCAAGACGGTGCCGGAGAACTGCTCGTTACCTTCCTGAGGAAGGAGATAGACGCGGCCAATCTCATGACGCTCCTCAAGCTCAAGCGCGAAGGCATCGAAGGGGACCGGATGGGCGGCTATTTCATAGATGGCGGCCAGGAACTGGACCTGAAGGAGCTCAACCGGCTGGCCAGCACGGAATCGCTAGAGGCCGCCATGGGGGAGCTCACGAAACTGTCCTTCTACGAGGAGATAAAGGAGGCATTGGAGAAGAGCAAGGAGAGGAACTCGCTGACGTTCGTCGCCCTGGCGATGCAAAGGCATCTGGCGGCCCAGTCCCAGAAGTTCTCTCACATGTATCCTCTCTCGGTTCTCCCGATTATCGATTACATGATCAGGAAGAAGATAGAGGTCGACAACATCAGGATCATCGCTCGCGGAAAAGAGAGCAAGCTTGATGCGGACCATATCAAAGAACTACTGGTGGTATAATGGACATAGCCGTTCTGGGCAGTAACGAATTCGTCCTGGGCTTCCGGCTGGGAGGCGTCAAGCGCGTCTACACGGTAAAGCCGGAGAACTATGAGCAGAAGCTCTTGGAGCTCATCGCGGACTCGACGATCGGCGTGTTGGCCATCGATTCTAATGATACTGAGATGTTGAGCCCAATGGCCGGAAGAAGGCGACAGAATCGATCGCTCCGGTCGTGGTCATGGTGGGCGCGAAAGAAGGCGACCTAAGAGAGAAGGTCAAGAGAGCAATTGGCGTGGATCTATACAAGTAATGAGGGGTTTTTATGGCAAAGGAAGGCGAAATCTATAGAGTTGCGGGACCTGTCGTGACGGCAACCGGCATCACCCCGAGGATGTATGATGTTATTCAGGTCGGAAAGGAAGGCCTGATGGGTGAGGTCATCAAGATCGTCGGTGACAAGACCATTATCCAGGTGTATGAAGACACCTCCGGCATAAAGCCGGAGAAAAGGTGGTCGACACCGGACAACCCCTCGTGGCGGAACTGGGACCGGGACTGCTGGGAAGTGTTTATGATGGTATCCAGAGGCCGTTACCGGTGCTCATGGAAAAGATGGGCGACTTCATCCAGAGGGGAGTTTCGGCCGCCGGATTGGACCACACAGTCAAGTGGCCGTTCACGCCGGTCGTCAAGAAGGGCGACAAGGTAGTGGCCGGACAGATCATCGGCACGGTCCCTGAGAAGTCCATCCTGCACAAGGTCATGGTCCCGCCAGGATCTCCGGCGTCATAGACGACATCAAGTCGGGCGAGTTCACGGTCGATGATACCGTGGCCGTCGTCAGCGGCAAGAAGGTCACCATGCTGCAGAAGTGGCCGGTCCGTATCGGCCGTCCGTTCATCGTCAAGACCGCCCCGGACACGCCGCTGGTCACCGGACAGAGGATCCTCGACACGCTGTTCCCGCTCACCAAGGGCGGTACCGGCGCCATACCCGGTGCCTTCGGTACCGGAAAGACCGTTACCCAGCAGCAGCTGGCAAAATGGTCCGACGCGGAGATAGTGGTCTACATCGGCTGCGGCGAGCGCGGCAACGAGATGACCGAGGTTCTTACCACCTTCCCGTTCCTGGACGACCCCAAGACCGGAAAGCCGCTAATGGGCAGGACGGTACTGATCGCGAACACCTCCAACATGCCGGTCGCGGCCCGTGAGGCGTCGGTCTACACCGGAATGACCCTGGCAGAGTACTATCGCGACATGGGCTACAACGTGTCCCTGATGGCCGACTCGACCTCCAGATGGGCCGAGGCCATGAGGGAGATATCCTCCAGGCTGGAAGAGATGCCCGGTGAGGAGGAATCCCGGCTTACCTGTCCGCCAGGCTGTCCGAGTTCTACGAGCGGGCCGGACGCATAACCACCGTCTCAGGCGACACCGGATCGATCTCCGTCGTGGGGGCCGTTTCGCCGCCAGGCGGAGACCTGAACGAGCCGGTCACGCAGAACACGCTGCGTATCGTGCGGGTGTTCTGGGCACTGGACTCCAAGCTCCGTGAGAGGAGGCACTTCCCGGCCATCAACTGGCTGACATCGTACTCGCTGTACGCCGGCCAGCTGGACGGATGGTACAAGGCGAACGTCGCCGAGGACTTCCCCGAGCTGAGGAACTGGGCCACCGGAGCTGCTCCAGAGGGAAGCGGAGCTCCAGGAGATCGTGCAGCTGGTCGGTTCCGACGCGCTGCCCGAGGAACAGAAGCTGATCCTCGAGGTCACCAGGATGTCCGTGAGGTGTTCCTGCAACAGAACGCCTACCACCCGGTGGACACATACTCCCCGCTGAAGCGGCAGTACGCGTACATGAATGATCGCGGTCGCGGCGGGCGGGTGGTTCGACGACAACGAGGTGTTCCGTGAAATCGGGAAGTATCTCTATCTCATGGTCCATCCGAGCTTCCGGTTCTACATCACTACCCGCGCGGCGAAGAAGGCGAAACTCGACTGGAAGACGATACTCCAGCGGCAACTTGCCGGCGCCCGGAACAGGAAGCTCATCCTTGCCGCGAGGATTCTGAACGACAGTCGGTACGGGGACACCCAAGGAACAGGAGGAGGCGTTCGTTACGCATCCGGACGGCGGCTCACAGGCGACATGGTTCCGAAAGAAACGGGAATTGAAGGAAAAGCGTGGCGACATCAACATGACACTCATCGAGAAGATCAACTTGGTGCAGTTCGATGAGACCGACCCGCACACGCAGGCGCAACTGAACCGGCGGAAGGAAATGGAAACAACAACCGTTCGGGCTGCCAATTGTAACGGCGAGGCGAAGAAAAGAACCCGACCGGCGAGGGACAAAAAGGGCGGTCGCTCGCCGCAGAGTGGCACTCCCCAAAGCAACGATTCCAACGGGTCGGCGATACCCCCGGCAGTGACGATTGAATGGAATGAAGCGGACGTCAACCCCAGTGCAACGATCTCCCATCGCCAGAATGGACAGAGCGGGTAAGGAAGAGAATGCAGAAACGAGTGAAGATCTACTGCGGCGACGTGGCGGACATCGTGAAGGGGCTGGACAAAGCGGCCTTCGACGGTTGCCTCAGCGATCCGCCATACGAACTCGGGTTTTTGGGACAGAAGTGGGATTCAACGGGCGTTGCTTTCAAAACACATGCATGGGAGCGAATATTGCGGGTCTGTAAGCCGGGCACCGCTTCTGGCGTTCGGCAGCACACGGACCTACCATCGTGTCGCTACGGCGATTGAAGATGCAGGCTGGGACGTGCGGGACACCATTCAATGGTACGGAGTAACGGCGTCCCGAAGAACAGCGACAGGACGGGCACACTGGGTGCGGGCGTGGAAGGGGTATGGCGATTCCTAAAGCCCGGACACGATCCCATCATCTTGGCGAGAACACCCTGCGACGGCACGACTGTCCGCAACGCGATGGAGTTCGGCTGCGGACTGCTGAACCTGGATGCCTGCCGGATCCCCTGCAAATCGAAGGCGACATTCCCGAAGGGCAAATATGCCAATCCAGGAATCTTCGGTGTCGGAGGCAATCGAAATGGGGAAGACGTTTATCCCGAAAGCCGGTGCCCGACGAACATCATCTTGGACGAGAAGGCGGCACAACTTCTGGATAAACAGCATGCCGGGGCGAGTCGCTTCTATTACTGTTCGCGGGCGACAACCCGTGAAAAAAACACCGGGCTGCCGCCGGATATAACAAATGATCATCCCTGCGCGAAGCCACTGGCGCTGTGCCGGTATTTGGCGACATCTACATCCTCCCGCCCATACGGGAAACGCCGCGACGACTTCTGGTTCCGTTCTGCGGAACGGGCAGCGAGATCATCGGCGCTCTGCTGGCCGGTTGGGACGAGGTTGTCGGGATTGAAATGGAGCAGAAATATATTGACATCGCCGAGTGGCGGATCAGGCATTGGATATCCGGTCAGATTGAAACTCCTGTTCGTTCGGGCGGCGCAGAAATAGACGTTTCATCCGCGTATCGCCTCGCAGACAATAGAAGATAAGGCGCGGGAATAGAAACCCAGTTCGCTTTCTATTCCCGTTCTGTACCACGCCACCGCAAATATCCCCGCGTTCGCAGCATGCTTTCTTTTTGCGTCGTCAGGAACATAACAAAGGAACGTGACCGCCACCGCGCCGGTAGCCGGATCGTGCGGCGACACACTCTGAAAAACACAGCTGAAAATTTTCATGCGGATCTGATAGGTTCGAGAGCGTTGATGATTTACGTATCCGCGAGGCGGATACAATCGGCAACAGATTTGCAAAAGACAAATCCAAAGGAGAAGAGAATGGCTTTTGAATTTGAACAACGCCCGCTGAGCGAGTTGCCCAGCCGGGTTCCCGAAGAGGTCCAGGAGTGGCTGGACGACCAATCCAACTCCTTCGACTACGACCTGTACGTCGCCTATGGGGACGACGAAATCGTGACCCAGGCGGTACTGTGCGTGGCGGGTGACGGCGGCTGTGAAGTTACCGTCTCGCAGCAGCGGTCCGCTGACGGACGCCGACAAGGACGAGGTGGTGGGCGAAGTGATTTACGATGCTGAGGGGCATGAGCACTTCAAGCGGTTTGATTGCGAAAAAGGGGCAAACAGTGTTGCCGGAAATAGGGAGTCACGAATGACGGACATCACGTGCATCAGGTTCTACGCACCTGAGATCGACTACGAGGGCAACGGCATCGTGAACGCCATCGGAGCCGACTTCGAGGTCGTATCGAGCGGCAATCGCTGGAAGGGACATGCACACCAGGACTTGGCGAACATGGAATCCGTGGGCGTGGAGTGGGACGGCGACGGCCCGCCGGACAGCGAGTACCTGGCGAACATAGTCTCTCACGTCTTTGAGACGTCCGTTGTCATCGCGGTGCAATGCCTGGTGGATGCCGACACCATCGCCGAGGCAATCCGGGAAGCTGATTTCGAGAGGGAAGAAAGCGTAATGGACATCGCCGCTTTCACCATCCGTCGCGTCGGCACCACGGGCTGCGAGATCATCGACCCGGAGGGGCAGGTGATTGGCTGGACGACGACGGAGCCGTGGCACTCATAATCGCCGGGCTGCTGAGCCGGGTGGAGGCCTGGGCAGCGTCTCGAAGGTGATTTGCAGTCCGCCGCGACGACAAAACACGACCTGACTTTTTTCGTGAGAAGCTGGTAGGTTCGAAACATCGGCACTGGTCGGCCCGGGCCCGAGAGGGCGAAACCGACCCGCAACTTGCCCGCACCAATAATGCGGTCAGGCGTACTTGGCGGGTGCTTCCAGCACCATCGACATAGCGATGCGATTTCGTAGGGCCTGCCCGAGAAGCAGAGCCGCTACGAAGAACACCGCATCGGCATCCGGTTACGACGATCTTCGCTGACGGTGCCGCACTCATCGTGATGCGCGGCGGCGGGGATGGTCCGAAAAAGTGGTCTTGTGAAGGGAGTGAGAAGAATGCCAAACTATTGCGAGAACGAACTGATCATCAAAGGTAGCTGTGGAGTGTTGGCTTGCCTAGCGGCGATCAAGGGCGAGCCGGAGGACGGGTCCCCGATACATCGACTTCCAGAAGATCGTGCCGATGCCGTCATTTTGAGGGGACGGAATGCGGAATCTGGTGTCGAGCACGGGCGTGTTCTGCTTGGCGATGACGCTCTTGGGCCGGGGAATGCTTGTCCCATCCCATGGGTCGAGAAGAGGGCATCACGGACCTGGGGGGACTTCGCATGGCACATTCGCGAGCACTTCCCCGACGCGGAGGAAAAGGGTAGACGCTCGATACAGGCGGAACACGAGACCGGTTGTCGTGATTGGTATGAGTGGCGGGTAGGGAAAATGGAGAACGGCGACCAGGACGGGCATTGGGGAACGAATGGAATCATCTGCCACTCTGCTCCGCTCGACAACCCGACCGACGCACGGGCCGACATACGCTTCTCTACCGCTTGTCCCGCCGATCCCGGTCGTCATTGAGCTGTCCAAGCAGTTTCCCAAACTCAGATTCACCTTGAAATACTGGGAGTGTGGCTTGCGGGTTTCGCGGCATCCTGCGGGCCAAGGGCGGCAAGGTCCTGCGGGACGTTAGGTGTGACTACCAAGGACCAAGGGGTGGTTGATTGGGACGTGTGAGGAATGCGCCGACAGACTCCACGAACGCGGATTCGTAGAGTGTGTGTGACGCCAGGACAAA
>CAWDCQ010000022.1:0-36899 GCA_963800775.1 uncultured Methanomassiliicoccales archaeon
GATAGTCGGTGGGAGAATCGACCTCGACGATTCGTCGAGCTCGCGGAGGTCGGTGAAATCGGAATTCCAGGTTGGAGGTGAGCTTGAGGTTCAGCGACCTCATGTTCCGGATGTTGCTGTCCGCCGTCTCCTCCAGGGTGATGTAGAGCCCGAACTCGTTGGTCTTGTCCAGATAGGACGACATCATCGAGTAGCAGAAGGAGGTCTTCATCGAGCCCGGGGGCCCGGTGATCAGAACCACTTTGGGGGCATCGATATCCGTCCTGAAAACTTTGTCCAACCCTTGAATGGAATTCCTGAACACTTTATCGCACCCGCCAATTTCAGGCTATTTTATCGGCGGTCAGGTAATAAACCTTTTCGAGCTGGGCCTCGTTATCGATAATTGGACCGACGCCCCGCCGGAAAGACGTCTGGCCTTTATAAGGGAAAGGGGCCGGGGATTGCCCGGCCCGGGGTCAAAAAACCTACTCTTCCGGTTCCTCGCCGCCCTCCGTCCGGAGCGAGTCCCCCTTGGCCTCGGTCTCCTCGACCATGCGTTCCTCGCCCTTGCCGATGAGGCGGGCCACGGCGATGACCTTCTCGCCCTCCTCGAGGCGCTTGGCCCGGACGCCCATGGTCACCCGGCCGAGCACCCGGAAGTCTGACGCCGGGAAGCGTATGATGTTCCCCTTGTTGCTGGCCAGGATCATTTCGTCCTCTTCCGCCACCTCCAGCACCTGGAGCACCTTCCCGTTTCGCTCGCAGACCTTGATGGCCTTGACGCCCTTGCCGCCCCGGCGGGTCTTGCGGTACTCGTCCCTGGGCTCAGCGCCCGGGATCTCCTCTTCGCAGACGTCCTCGGCCTCCTCCGGCTCCTCGATCTCCTCCTCCGCCAGCTCTTCCGCTTCCTGCTCCGGCGAGCCCGGCAGCGGTTCTTCCACGCCGCCGCGCTTGCCCACCACGGAGATCTTGCCGAAGCCGTTCTCCGTGATCGTCAGCAGTTTGGCGTCCTGGGTGACGATGGCCATGCTCACCACGCGGTCGCCCTCGCCCAGGCGGATGCCGCGCACGCCGTGCGCCGGACGGCCCATGGGCCTCACGTCCCTCTCGGAGAACCTGATGGCCCGTCCATTGGCCGTGGCCAGGATGATCTCCTTGGTGCCGTCGGTCAGCTTGGTGTCGACCAGCTCGTCGCCCTCTTCCAGGCCTACCGCGATGATGCCGCTGGAACGAACGTTGATGTATGCTTCCAGCGGGGTCTTTTTATGACCCCCTTCTTGGTCGCGAACACCAGGTAGCTGGTGCCGCCGATCTCCGTCACCGGCAGGGTCTTGACCACCTTCTCGCCCTCCTCCAGCTTGGGCAGGAGGTTGACGATGGGCTTCCCCTTGGAATGCCGGCCGCCCACTGGCAGCTGCCACGCCTTGAGCACGTATACCCGTCCCAGGTTGGTGATGAACATCAGCTTGTTGTGGGTCAGGGAGACGAACATGTCGGTGACGTTGTCCTCCTCCTTGGTCTCCATGCCGATCAGGCCGATGCCGCCGCGCTTCTGCTGCTTGTAGGTGTCCAGCGGGATCCGCTTGATGTACCCGTCGGACGTGCCCATGATCACCATGTCCTCGTTCGGGATCAGGTCCTCGATGTCGAAGTCCAGGGCGTTGGCCACGATCTCGGTTTTGCGGTCGTCGCCGTACTTGTCCCGGAGTCCCCAGCTCCTCGCTCTTCACGATGCCGAGGATCCTCTCCGGCGATGCCAGGATGGCCTCCAGTTCGCGGACTAGCTTCTCGATGTCCGAGTACTCCTCGCGCAAGGCTATCAGCTCCAGTCCGGTGAGCTTCCGCAGAGTGAGGTCGAGTATGGCCTTGGCCTGTTCCTCGTCTATCGCCAGGAAATCTATGAGGCCCTGCCTGGCCTCCTCCGGCGAACCGGCCGAACGGATGATACGGATGGTCTCGTCCAGCACATCCACCGCCTTGATCAGGCCCTGGAGGATGTGGTCCCTCTTGCGGGCCTGGTTCAGGTCGAACTGGGTCCTGCGGGTGACGATGCTGACCCGGTAGTTGAGGAAGTGCTGCATCATCTCCTTCAGGGTGAGCACTTTGGGCTGGTTGTCCACCAGCGCGATGTTGATGACGCCGAACGTCACCTCCATCTGGGTGTGCTTGAACAGCTGGTTGAGCACGACCTCTTCCATGACGTCCTTGCGCAGCTCGATGACGATCCTCATGCCGTCCCGGTCGGACTCGTCGCGCAGGTCGGTGATGCCCTCGACTTTCTTGTCCTTGACCAGCTCGGCGATCGCCTCGATCAGGGTGGACTTGTTGACCTGGTAGGGTATCTCGCTGACGATTATGCGCTGCTTGCCCTCCACTTCTTCCTTGAAGGTCCGGGCCCGCACCACGTGACTTGCCCCGGCCGGTGCTGGTAGGCCTCGATGATGCCGTTGATGCCGTAAGATCATGCCACCGGTCGGGAAGTCCGGGCCCTTTGATGAACTGCATCAGGTCCATGACCTCGGCGTCGGGGTCGGCTCATCGATCAGAATGATCGGCGTCGATCACCTCGCGTAGGTTGTGCGGCGGGATGTTCGTGGCCATACCGACCGCGATGCCGGACGACCCGTTGATCAGGAGGTTCGGCAGTTTGGCAGGCAAGAACGACGGCTCCTTCAGGAACCATCGAAATTGTCGACCCAGTCGACCGTTTCCTTGTCCAGGTCGGCGATCATCTCCTCTGCCATCTTCTGCAACCTGGCTTCGGTGTACCTCATGGCCGCGGCGGAATCGCCGTCGACCGAACCGAAGTTGCCTTGCCCATCGACGAGCGGATAGCGCAGTGAGAACGTCTGGGCCATGCGGACCATCGAGTCATAGACGGCCATGTCGCCGTGCGGATGATATTACCAAGGACTCGCCCACCACCCTGGCGCTCTTCTTCGGAGCGGATTTGGAGGTGATCCCCATGTCGTTCATGGCGTAGAGGATCCTCCGGTGCACCGGCTTCAGGCCATCGCGCACGTCCGGCAGCGCCCTGCCGACGATGACGCTCATGGCGTAGTCGATGTAGCACTTCTTCATCTCGATCTCGATCGATTTCGGGACCACCTGGAAGCCGGCGTTCTTGTCCTCCGGCACCGATAGGGACCGCGACCGGTGGCACTGGCTCGATGGCCGGTGCCACCTCTCCTCCTTCTTTTCCGGCGCGTTCTCTTCGGCGGGCTGGTTGTTCTTTTCCTCGTTGTCTGCCATTTTAGCTCACCTCAAACGTCCAGGTTCTCCACTTCTTTGGCATGCGCCATGATGTACTCCCGCCTCGGTTCGACGGCGTCTCCCATGAGCACGGTGAACATGTCGTCCGCCTTCTGGGCGTCCTCGATCGTGACGTGCTTCATGACCCGGGTGGCCGGGTCCATGGTCGTCTCCCAGAGCTGGTGCGGGTTCATCTCACCCAGACCTTTGTACCTCTGGGCGTTCGCTCCCTTGCCCATGTCCGCCACCGCCTGCTGCATGTCCTGCTCGGTGTAGACATAGACCTCCTTCTGGCCCCGGTACACCTTGTACAGCGGCGGCTGGGCGACGTAGATGTAGCCATGCTCGACCAGCGGCTTCATGTAGCGGTAGAAGAGCGTCAGCAGCAGCGTCCGTATGTGCGCCCCGTCGACATCGGCATCGGTCATGATGATGACCCGGTGGTAACGGGCCTTGGCCAGGTCGAACTCGGTCCCGATGTTGGTCCCCAGCGCCGTGATCAGGTCCCGGATGGCGCCGCTCTTGAGCAGCTTGTCCATCCTGGCCTTCTCCACGTTCAGGATCTTGCCCTTCAGGGGCAGGATGGCCTGGAACTCGCGGTTGCGGCCCTGCTTGGCGCTGTTGTGACGAAGACCCCGGAGGCCAGGGCGAAGTTGTGCGTGCCAGGCACCTCGATGTCGAAGACGTCCATCCTCTCGGACAGCTCCGTGACCGACACCACTTTGTGGTTCCAGTGGGAGACCACGTCCTCGAGCTGCCCCTCGGTGCATATCGGTTCGGTCGAAGGAATCGAACGAGAACCATTCGCTGCCGTTGGGGTTCCATATCGCCATCCCGGACCCGCTGTCCTCGTGATGGAAGGGCATGAGCGAGTCCCCCTCGATCAGGTCCTTGGCCATCCGGTACTTGCCGTTCCGGGTCATGAACAGATGGTCCGGGGTGCACTGGACGCTCTTTCCGTTATCGAGGGTCACCTGGACCACCGTTGCCATGGACCTCGTCATCCTCGGCTCGACGATGCTCTCGGTGCAGATGTTGCCGTCCTTGCCCACCGTGAAACAGCGGTTCTCCTTTCCGCGCCCGTGCTCGGCCACCAGCTCGATGAAGCTCAGGTCCCGGCCGTCGGCCAGCGCCACCTTGGTGTCGCCGGAGAAGCATCCGCCGGCGGAGTCGCCCTCGACGATGTATATCTCGCACTTGGCCGGGTCGCGCTCGGCGCAATCGGCCAATTTTCCTGGCAGCGCCGCCGACTCGAGAAATCCTTTCCTCCTGGTGAGGTCCCTGGCCTTCCGGGCCGCCTCCCTCGCCTGGGATGCCAGCATCGACCGTTCGATGCATACTTCGGCGACCTTCGGGTTCTCGTCCAGGAACTCCTTCAGCTTGGCGCTGAGAACGGAGTCGACGATGCCCTTGATCTCTGAGTTGCCCAGCTTGGTCTTGGTCTGCCCTTCGAACTGGGGTTCCGGGACCTTGAGGCTGAGGATGGTGGTCAGGCCTTCCCTGACGTCGTCACCGGTCAGGCCCTCGTCCGACTCCTTGATGAACTTGTACTCCTTGGCGTAGTCGTTCATCGTGCGCGTCAGCGCCGAGCGGAACCCGTTCACGTGGGAACCGCCCTCGATGGTGTTGATGTTGTTGACGAACGAGTAGAACGCCTCGCTGTAGGCGTCAGTGTACTGCATCGCCACCTCCACTATCACATTGTCCTTCTCGGTAATCAGGTAAATGGGCTTCTCGTGCAGCGCGACCTTGTTCTTGTTGATCGACTGGACGAACTCGACAATGCCGCCCTCGTAGTGGAACTTCTCCTCCCGGCCGTTCCTCAGGTCCTTGAAGTAGATGGCCACGTTCTTGTTCAGGAACGCCAGGTCCTTCAGCCTGGCGGCCAGCACCTCATCGTCGAAGTTCCTCTCGGGGAATATCTCCGGGTCCGGCATGAAGGTGATCGTGGTTCCCGTGCCGGCCGCCTCGCCTACCATCTCCAGCGGTCTGGACAGGATGCCGCGCTCGCAGCGCATGTGCCATTCCTTTCCTTCCCGCCGGACGCAGACCTCCAGCCACTCCGACAGAGCGTTCACCACGGACATGCCGACGCCGTGCAACCGCCGGACACCTTGTACGACTTCCGGTCGAACTTTCCTCCCGCGTGCAGCGTGGTCAGCACCATCTCCACTGCCGGCTTGTTGTACTTGGGCAGTATCCCGGTCGGAATGCCCCTGCCGTCATCGGCCACGGTGCAGCTGCCGTCCGGATTTATGGTCACCTCGATGCGTGAGCAGTACCCCTGCATCGCCTCATCGATGCTGTTGTCGACAATCTCGTACACCAGATGGTGGAGCCCGCGCGTGTCGGTGCTCCCGATGTACATGCCCGGCCGTTTCCGCACGGCTTGTAGGCCTTCGAGCACCTGGATGCTTTCGGCCGTGTAGCTAGTATCCTCCATAATTTCATCTCCTGTGAACTGGTCAACCTGACGTCCTTGATCTGCCTCGGCAGCGATTCCATGCATTGGGAAAGACTGCCGTATCCCATCCTTCTGTTATATAAAACAGAATGGCATCGCGGTATTTAAACAATAGCATCGTCTGGCTATGGTCCTAAAACATATCGCTCCGTGGGGCTCTCGGGGGTGCCATTCCGGGCCGATCCCCGGGCATTTGGACGATGGGTCCGGGGAAATGTCTTTTAGACCGGAGGGACTTTGCCCGAACATGACGATTATGGAGGCTGCCCAGGGCGGTCTGACGGAGGAGAGTCGAGGCGGTCGCCAGGAACGAAAGGATGGACCCTGAGAAGGTCAGGAGGCTGGTGGCCTCCGGTCGGGTGGTCATTCCGCGTCAATCCGGTGCACGGCGCCCCACCCTGCGGCATAGGCGAAGGGCTGCGGGTCAAGGTGAACGTCAACCTAGGGACCTCCCGGGACATCGTGGACGTCGACGCAGAGCTGGCCAAGGCCAAGGTGGCCATGCGGTACGGGGCGGACGCCATAATGGACCTGAGCACGGGCGGGGACATCGATGCCATACGCCGGCGCATCATCCGGGAGATACCGGTCCCGATCGGCACCGTCCCGATCTATCAGGAAGGGTTGCGGGCGGCCCGCCGGAGCGCCGTCGTGGACATGGACGAGGACGACATCTTCAACGGCATCGAGAAGCACGCCAAGGACGGCGTCGACTTCATGACCGTTCACTGCGGCATCACCAGGGAGAGCGTGGAGCACCTGAAGCGGTCCGGACACATCACGGACGTCGTCTCCCGCGGGGGGTCGTTCCTGGTGGGGTGGATCCTGCACAACCGCAAGGAGAACCCTCTCTACCAGCGGTTCGACTACCTGCTGGAGATGGCCCGCAAGTACGAGTTCACGCTGTCGCTGGGCGACGGCCTGAGGCCGGGCTGCCTGCATGACGCCAGCGACGGCGCGCAGCTGTCCGAGCTTATCATCCTGGGAGACCTGGTCAAGCGTGCCCGCAAGGCCGGCGTCCAGACCATGGTCGAAGGGCCGGGCCACGTTCCCATGGACCAGATCGCGGCGAACGTGCGGATGCAGAAGTCGATCTGTGATGGGGCCCCGTTCTACGTGCTCGGTCCGCTGGTGACCGACATCGCCCCCGGGTATGACCACATCACCGGCGCGATCGGAGGGGCCATCGCGGCCTTTGCGGGCGCCGACTTCCTCTGCTACGTGACCCCGGCGGAGCACCTGGGGCTGCCGGACCTGGAGGACGTCAAGGAGGGCCTGATCGCCTCGAAGATCGCTGCCCACGCCGCCGACATAGCGCGGGGAGTGGACTCGGAACGGGACGACCGCATGGCCCGGGCCAGGAAGGCGCTGGACTGGGAAGGCATGTTCGCCGAGTCGCTGGACCCGGAGAAGGCGCGCCGTTACCGCTCCCGGGGAAAGACCGAGGAGAAGGACGGATGCTCGATGTGCGGCGACGTGTGCGCCATGAAGATCGTCGGAGAGTACCTCAAGAAGGACTCGGACTTGAAGAAATAGATGGAGCCACCGAGGGGAATCGAACCCCCAACCTAGTGATTACGAATCACTCGCCCCGCCATTAGGCTACGGTGGCACTGGTTTCCCAACAAATGTTCCCATCATTTAAAGGTTTCTTAGGACCCCAGCAGGAAGCGCTGAGGACCGGCGGACGGTGGGGCCAGGAACGCCCGGCGAGGGGCGATGGCAAAACGATTTAACCGCTCCGGCTCATGTTTGCCTGATGCCATTGCAGCCCCTTTTCGGTGTCCCGTCCGGAGTCCTGGTCGAACAGCGACGCGGGGGCGGACCGTCCCTGAGGGCATTTCTGGACGCCTTGAGGGACGTTCATTTCACGGGGTATCTGTGCACCCGGACGGCGCTCGAAGGCGACGCCACGATCGGCATCATCGTCGTCGAGGCGGGAAAGGCGGTCCTGGCACAGTACTCTTTCCGGCCGGCCGACGGCGGGACGGGGATGATCTACCGGGGGCAGAGGGCGGCGGTGTTCACCTGCGCCGATGCCCTATGCCCCGGGTCCCAGCTCGAACTGCACGCGCTCAAGGACCTGTCCGAGGCGAGGAGGGCCTTGGGGAGGTCCAAGGAAGTGGGCGACCTATCGCATCTCCTGGACAACTTCTCCCGTGACCGGCCTGAACTGCCGGAAGACCAGACCGGTACCGCCGCCAAAGGTTTGTCCCGCCCTTGCCCGCCCCAGCGCCCGGACCCCATGGACTCGATCAAGGACATGATCGTGCAGCACCACCGGAGGATTTCCGAACAGGGCGCCGGGAAGGCCGGCCGCCAGGAACTGGAGATCGACATCGTGGAAGGGGAATCATACCTGGTGGAAGAGCAGGGCCGGGAGTTATCTTACGGGATGTTCACTTCCATGGTGGACGATGACTACCAGGGCATCGGCATCACCCGGACCAACCCCCGCCTGCTCCGCTCCAGGACTGCAGGTTCCAAGACCCGCCTGCTGTGGCTCACCGAGCACCAATCCGCCAGCGAGGAGACGGTCCCGCCGTCTTTGGAGAAGATCATGGCCATCGTGGAGGAGTTCATCCTCGGGAACCAGATGAGCGTGGTGCTGGTGGACGACCTGCAGTACCTGATCAGCTGCAACAGCTTCGAGGGCGCGGTCCGTTTCATCCGCAGCCTGGTGGACAAGGTCTCGGAACGCTCCGCGGTGTTCCTGCTCTCGGTGGACCCTAACTCCCTGAGCGTCCAGGAACGTGCCGTACTGGAACGGGAGATGAGCGTGGTCCGGGACCGGCAATAGAAAAATGCGCATCCGTCTAGACGCGCTTCATCTCGGCCTTGAACTCGATGAGCCGGTCCAGCGCCTCCTCGTACTTCTCCTGCTTCATGGCCATGCCCGCGTCCTTCAGGATCTTGACCATGACCGAGACGTCCTTGCCGTCCGCCTTCGAGTCCAGCAGCGTGCTCTTGGCCTTCCTCATCTCGCTCTTGAGCACGTCCGGCAGCGTCTTCATGATGTCCTCGCGGCCCTTGCGCGAAAGAATGCCCATCATGCTCCAGTCGCCCCTCTCGCCCGCCTCCTGGGCCTCCTTGAGCAGGTTCCTGGCCTCCCGGACGTCCACGTAGAACCTTTCCGAGTTCTGCACCAGCTTGTCCAGCGATTCGCAGAAGCCGTGCGCCTCGATGTACTTCCCGGTGACCTTCTCCGCGATCTTGCGCCCGTTCCTCGATTCCTCCAGGGCGGGCTGGAGCTCTCCCTTCGAGATCCTCTCTTTCATGAGGTTGATCGAGTCGGTCATCTCGGTGGTGTCCCCACCCATGGACTTGGCCACCTCGATCAGTTTCTCCAGATGCTCGACGTCGCGGGTGAGCCTCTCCTCGATGGCGAACCGGACCGATGAACGGCATTCCTTGACGCACTGCACGGCGGTGGCTATGTCCTTCTGCTTCCCGGCCCGCACGGCCTTGTCGATGAGGCGGCGGCACTCCGAGGTGTCGATGTCGAAATCCTTGGCCATGGCCATGAGGGGCTTGACCTCCGCCACCAGGACCGGGAACTGCTTCTTCAGCTCCTCGTTCTGTTCCTCCTCGATGCGGGCCTGCTCCCTCTGCCTTTCCTGCTCCTTCTCGATCTCCTTCTGTGCCTGGGTCGTCTCTTCCTCGTTTTCCGGGGCGAGCTCGAACTTGGCCCCGCAGGAAGGGCACTCCTCGCTGTCGCTGGAGATCAGTTTTCCGCATTCTGGGCATTCCGATTCCGAGACCTCTTCTATGATGAACTCCACCCCGCACTTGGGGCACTTGGTCGAATCGCCAGAGATGTGAGTCCCGCATTCTGGACAGTCGAACTCGAATGATTCCTTTTCCTTCTCCTTGGACGAACTAGAACCTGCCATCGAACCACGACTCGACTGCTATCTCTATCCGATTATCCTGGGATTATTTATTGCTGTTCATGTGGGTGCCGCGCTTGAGAACAAGCCCAGCCATACTCATCGCGCATGGCCACCGCGTCGGCCACCGGCAGGGGTGTCTCGCATATGATCGTGCACTCCCCCGACAGGGCCTGCAGTGCCGGCGCCAACAGTCGAGAAATCGGGGTCCTTGGCGCTAAGGGGCAGGTGGCGCTTCTCCCCGGCCTTGGTGTACTCGATGCAGCTGTAATGGCAGTGAAGCCTGCCAGAGAACATCGACCGGGCCTCCTCCACCACGAGGCGGAAGTCCTCCCGGGAACGGAGGGAGCCGCCATGGCGGGCGTGGATGTGGGCGAAGTCGACCACCGGCTGCACGCCCTTCAGCTCCCGGACCACCTGCCTGATCTCACCCAGCGTGCCCCAGGTGGCGCTCCGGCCCATGGTCTCCAGGCCGAGGACGACCTCCAGCCCTTCCTTTTCCATGCCGTCCAGGCATTCGGACAGCCCCCGGACCACGGCCGCGGTGGCCACCTCGGGCTCCTTCCCGGCGTAGGTGGCGGCGTGGACCACGATGATCCAGGCCCCCGCCTGGGCGGCCACCCGGGCGGTGCGCATGACCCATTCCTTGCTCTTCTCGTAGGTCTCCGGGACCGAATTGAAGCTGATGTAATAGGGGGCGTGAGCGCTCAAACGGACGTCCAGCTCTTCCGCCTTCTTACGGATGGCGGCGGCCCGCTCATCGCTCATCCGCACCTGGCGGCCGAACTGCAGCTCCAGCGCGTCCAGTCCGCTCTCCCGGACCATCCGCACCGCGTCCACGCCGTCCTTGGCGCCCCCCGGGTATCCCGCCGGCCCGAACCTCATCATGCAGAGAGGAAGGCCTCGTCCCGATAAATGGTTTGACCCCGATGCGGTGCTGCGCTGAAAAAGGCTATCTATCGGTAACTACGTAATATTCCTGGAACGGCCGCGGGAGTGATCGACGGCCGGTCGCTAATGGGAGTGGAGAACGATGAGAACGCCAAAGAAAGAGGGGAATTCCTCCGCGGGACCGGAAACAGGCGCTGACGAAGACTTCCTGGACCACTATGAGGTCACCGCCAAGTACTACGACATCTGGTATGAGGACTTCACCGAGGACGTCGAGTTCCTCAAGCGCATGGCGGAACGCACCGGCGGACCGATACTGGACTGCATGTGCGGCACCGGCCGTACGCTGCTCCCCCTGGCCCAACAAGGGTACGAGATCTCCGGGTTCGACGCCTCGGAGGCCATGCTGGACAAGCTGACCGCCAAGATCGAGCTCCTGCCGGAGTCCCTGCAGGAGAACGTGCACATCGGCCACGGGGACGTCCGGAACTTCGTGTGCAAGCAGAAGTTCAAGCTGGTCATAATTCCCTTCAACTCGTTCCTGCACCTGCTGGAGACCGAGGAACAGGAAGCGGCGCTGAAGAACGTGGCCGACCATCTGGCAAAGGACGGACTTTTCCTCTTCAGCATCTTCAATCCGCGGCTGGACCGGCCGGAAGGGCTGCTCCGGCACCGCGGCACCCGGGTGACGTCCCAGGGAGAGATCATCAGCAAGATGGAGGCACAGGAGTTCAACACTCCCGAGCAGACCACCACCATCCATTACTTCTACGACATATCCAGGCAGGACCAGCCGCTGCGGCGCGTGACCGCCTCGATGACACTGCGCTACATGTTCGAGCGCGAGGTCGTCGACCTGATGGAACGGTGCGGCCTGGAGGTGGCCGAGGAGTACGGCGACTACTTGCTCTCCCCGTTCAAGAAGACCAGTGACATCATGGTGTTCGTGGCCAGGAAATCGGCATGATGGTAGGGCCGATCGACCTCGACAGCACGCTCGGCTGCGGGCAGGTGTTCCGCTGGCGGAAGGACGGGGACGGGTGGAAGGGGGTCCTGGACGGGAACGAGGTCAGGCTAAGCCAAAAGAGGCGCTTCGCTGGCCGTTGAGGGCAAAGTGACGGAGGCGACGCTGGGGCGCTACTTCCGGTCCGATGACGACCTGGGGTCCATCCGGTCAGAGATCTCCAAGGACGATGCCATGGCCGCCATGGTCTCCCGCTTTCCCGGCCTCCGCCTCATCCGCCAGGACCCCTGGGAGTGCGCCGCCTCCTACGTGCTGGCCACCAATGCGAACATACCCCGGATCCAGAAGATGATAGAGAACGTGTGCCGTACCTTCGGGGACCCGCTCCCGGGCGGCGCATACGCGTTCCCGCGTCCGGACCAGATCGCCGGATGCAAAGATGCGGCCCAGACCTGCGGCCTGGGGTTCCGGTGCGGCCGGTTCGTGGAGTTCGCCCGCATGGTGGACCAGGGAGAGATAGACCTGGGATCGCTCAGGAACTTGCACTACGAGGAGTGCGTCAAGGAACTGAAGAGCTATCCGGGGATCGGGGACAAGGTCGCCGATTGCGTGGCCGTGTTCAGCCTGGACCACCTGGAGGCGTTCCCGGTCGACGTGCGCATAAAAAAGGCCATGGAAGAGATGTACGAGATCACCGGCTCATACCAGCATGTGAACCAGTACGCTCGGGAACATTTCGGAAGGTACGCAGGCTACGCCCAGGAGTACATCTATTACTCGTACCAGAGGACTAACCGGCTCAAATGAGGGGGGTCTTGATGTCCGGGCAGACGCAATCCGGTGCCTTGAGCCCGGTGTGGATCTCGTAGACCTTGACCAGCATCCCGCTCTTCTTGACCATCTCGCAGATGCGGCAGGTCTCGGTGACGATGTCCGACCCGTTCATTATCCGGACCGCCGCCACCTCCACCTCTTTCTTGAACTCCTCGTACTTCCCGCTGTTCTCGATCTCCTTGCTGGTGCCCCGCTTCGCCTTGAGGTACTGGGATATCGCCGCATCGGTCACACCGAACCGCCGGGCCACCTCGGCCTGGCTTATGTGGTGCTTTTCGACCAACTCTCTGGCGAGTTCCCTTCGTATCGAGGGCAGAACGTACCAGACGATGAGCTCGCAGGGAATCTTCATGGGTATCTGAAAGAATAAACGGCCTAGGCTAGATTAAACTATTGTTCATTATTAACAGGTCTCGGAATCAGGACCATCTGGCACTTTGCCGCTTGGGGCGCGGGGCCAGACGGGCCGGAGGTGCCAGCCGCTGGCGGGGCAGGACCTGATCACGGCGGTTTTCACCCTCCGCTGCACAGGACCGGCCTGGTCCGCCCCGTTTCACTCCTCCCCGATGTGCGTCTTCTCGAAGAACTCCTGTATCTCCCATTCCGGCAGCCGGTCCCCCTCGTCGTCCCGGAGGGTGAGGCCGAGGGTCCGGATGTGCTCGTTCAGCGTCCGTCTCGCTTCCCGGTCGCCGATGAACTCGAGGATGGTTATGTCCTTGCTCCGGGTGCGCGCCTTGTACGCGGCCTTCATCTCCACCCCGTCGAATATGACGTTGCACGTGCACCCGAAATGAGCCCGGATCCAGGGATACTGGAGGTAGACGGCCAGATTGTCGTCGGAGGTGAGCACGAAGTCCTCCGGGGGATCTATGCCCTTGACCTTGTCTACGTCCTCGGCCAACATCCAGTTCATGGTGTCGTCACCTTCCAGCAGGAAGCCTTTCACCAGCAGGCCCTCGTTCTCCAGGTCTGCCAGGGCCGTGCGCAGCTCCCGCATCGGCATGATGAAGCCCAGGAACCTGGACAGGTTCTCGGCGCTGAACATCCCATAGTTGCGGAACGCCATCCGGATCAGTTCCCTCTTGGCCTGGTTCGGGTCCATCTCGATGTCTGGTACCGGCCGCAGCAGGCCGTGGCCGTCGGCGTACACATTGGTCGAGCGGAGCAGCGCCCGTAGGGCGTCGTAGCTGCGCCGGTGCCCCACCGGGGACAGGTCGAACAGCTTGTGCTTGCTTATGGGCGCCTCCTCCTCGATGATCATCAGCAGGCTGGCCATGTCGGCGCTCAGGGTGGCGTTGCGCACCTTGCGGTAGAGGGCGGCATGCTCAAGCGAGGTGTACGTGGAATATTCCGGTATCGCCCAGACCTTGATCAGGTTGCCCTGTTCGGCCAGCTTCTTCAGGGGCACGTGCACCTCCGACCGCAGATAGGCGGCCGCGTCCGAGCGCAGCCCGCCCAGGGCCCGTACCGCCTCGATCTCGTCCGGGAACCGCCTCCCCGCGCCGATGTGCTGCTTCTGGAAGATGTAAGCGAAAAAATCCTTCTCTGCGACCTGCAGAGGGACCATCTTTCCTTTGGCGTACATCCCGTCCAGCTTGATGTATCCCTTGGAGATGAGGACCTGGCTCACTTCTTCCTCCAGGTTGTTGACCGGAACGCCCAACACCTCGCGGATGCGCACCACGTCGTAACCGACCAGCTGGTAGTACTTCATCATCCCGTCGATCGCGTCCAGCGCGCCGGGCAGCAGCTCGGGGTCATCCAGTTCCAAGGAGCGGATCTCGGTGCATCCGCTCATCTCCCATTTCTCGATGGCGCCGACCAGCCTTCCGTCGGCCAGTATCGGGTAGATCCAGCCCTCGCCGAAGCGGGAGGCGATCTCCGCCCACATGGGCTGCACGTCCGGATCGTAAAGGGAGACGACCCTCATCCCCTCCTCCGTGTGCCTGAACCGGTCCAGCGCGGGCAGCTCGTCCGCCAGCATCACCATCTCGGTGCGGGTCTCCCCCACCGAAATGCTGGCCACGTCCAGTCCGGTCAGCCTTTCGCGGACGTCATGGGGGTTCATGTTCAACGCCGTGCCCACTGAATAGGGCTGCACCGGACCGTAGGCCCTCAGGTACCGTTCCACCAGCTTGGACGGCGCATCGTCCAGGTACTCTTCCGGATGATAGGGGATGTAGATGTTCTCACGGGCCCAGTCCTCGCCTTCCTCGTACTTCCGCACCAGGTACAGGTTCCGGTCCAGGCGGTCGACTGCCTCCTTGAGCACTTCCTTGTCCATGTCCAGGGCGGAAGCTAGCTGCCTGAGGCTCATGCCGTCAGATAGCTCCAGCTCCCGCAGGATGGTGTTGTCCAGCCCGCTTAGCTCAGAGCTGCGGTACATGGCCGCGTACATCGGTCCCTCGTTGGCCAGCACGTAGCGGACCCGGCCCCGCATGAACCGGCCCAGCAGCAGCTCGCCGTTCCGGCGCATCTCCTGCCAGTCATTGATGTCGAACCCCTCCACACGGTTGAACACGTCCAACGGCATCCCCGCCTCGCCGATGACGCGCATGCACTCGACGATGGAGCGGAACGGCCCGTGGGTCTTGTCCCGACGGTACGATTCGACGGTCCGGTTGTCATAGGACGACAGGTTGCTGCTCCTCAGCCTCAGGTGGTCCCTCTTCATCATGTACTGGATCCCTTCGGCGATCACGAACTTGCCCTCGTCGACGATGCCCTCTTCCACCAGGTCCATGACGGCGCGCTTCGTCTCCACGTCGTTCAGGTTGAGGGTGTAAGCTATCTCCTCGACGGTGGCCGGCGCCCATAGCTCCAGGTAGGTGGTCAACGCATGGTCCAGCGCATCCTGGCGGGAGACCGGGGCCACGTTCCGGGCCCGGTAGGTCCATTTTCCCTCCGAATAGCTGGGACGTTCGATACGGAACGATGACTCCAGGTTCCGGAGGGCGCGCTGCAGCTTGGTCGGCTCCGCCTGGGCAAAGACCTCGATCTGTTTGTGCGTCCTTTCTTCCGACAGATAGCCGAGGATGCGCTGTTCCAGTTCACCGAACGGACGCTCCTTGCGGAGCACTTCGGCGTAGAAGGGCACCTGCTCCGTGGCCACGAACATCGTGTCCTCGTTGAACACCGAGGCGATCTTCTTTTCGGCCAGCAGCTCCTCCGCCCAGCGGTCTATCTGTTCCCGGGAGGGGGTGGAGTAGGGAATAGCAACGCTCTTGCCCTTCTCCTTGAACACGTGCATCGGACCGGCCCGGCTAAGCAGGTCCAGGAGGTCGGCCTTGCCCCCCACCGTCCCACCTTCTGGCGGAAGTATGCGGCGACCTGCTCCTCCTCGAACTCGAACTCCTCGCCCTCGACCCCCATGACCTTGGCCAGCACCTTCCGGTGCAGCTGCTTCAGAAGCATGCTCCGGTCTTCCATCAACACGATGTCGGACGTGCCGGCCAGCACCACGTTGGCGGCGAACGGCGAGGGCGTTCCGGAGTAGCTGATGTAGGACAGGGTCATCTCCCCGCGCTCCAGCTGTTCCAGTATGCCCTTGGCGTTTTGGATGTCCATCACGTCCTCCAGTATCTCCCGGAACGTCTCCTCGATCACCGGCACGCCTTCGGCCGAGATCAAGTAGTCCAGGAGATACTGCGAACGCACCTGCTGGCGGTTCACCGACACCTCGCGCCCTTTGTAGTTCCTTAGGAGGCATGAATGAACGCGCGGCGCAGTGACGGAACCGCTGCTTGAACAGCTCGAATCCTTGACCGCGCGGCGAAGAATCGTTGTCCAGGTTCAGGCTGGAGACCATGTCCTTGACCGATTCCAGTTCGACGCCCTTCTGGGTCGTGACCATGAAGGCGTCGTCCACGATGGAGACGGAGACGTTCCCGCCCATCCTCTGGGTGAGCTCGAAAGCGTACGCCCTCGAGAGGGCGTCGTTAACCCTCCGTCCGAACGGGAAGTGGAAGATCAGCGAGGAATTGTCCGACATGTCCCGGTAGCCCTCGATGGCCAGGACCTTGTCGTCCGGGATCATGGCCGCTTTCTTCTGCTCCCGGAAGTAGGACAGGAACGACCGGGCCGAACCGGTGTCGATGTCGAAATCGTGCACCAGCCATTCGATGGTCTTCCCGTCCGGATCGTCCAGCCGTCCGGCCATCTCCCGGCGGAAACGGGCTATCTCCAGCGACAGGTCGAAGGAGCGGGGCAGCATCTCCCCGGTCCAGGATGGAACGGTCGGCTTGCGTCCGGAAGCCGACTTCACGAACGCCTTCATCCCCTTGGCCTTCACGAACTCGTGCGAGCGCCCGCCGAGGACGAAGACGTCCTGGTGGCCAGCCGCTCCACGAACTTCTCGGAGAGGTCGCCGATCATCGAGCCCTTCTCGTTGAAGACCTTGTAATGGGCCTCCTCCGGGATAGTGCCCAGGTTCATGAAGTAGATCATCCTGGCGCCCTTCTTCTTCCCGAAGCGCATCTCGGTCTCATCGTACCATATCTTGGAGTACACACCCTCGAAGGTGTCCCTCGAGCCCAGGTACCGCAGCACCTGCATGTACTGCTCGCGGGGCAGGTTGCGGTAGCAGTGCGAGCGCTTGATGGCCTCGTACGCCTCTTCTACCTCCCAGCGCTTCTCCAGCGACATGCCCACGATGCTCTGCGCGAGCACGTCCAGGCAGTTCTCCGGTATGGTCACCCGGTCGATGTTCCGGTTGTGGGCGGCGCGGCACAGCACCGCGCATTCCACCAGGTCGTCCAGGTCGAACACCAGCATCCTGCCCTTGGGGGTCTTGCCGTGGGAGTGCCCGGACCGCCCGATCCTCTGCAGGCCCTTGGCCACGCTCTTGGGCGAGCCGATCTGGCACACCAGGTCGACGGAGCCGATGTCGATACCGAGCTCAGCGAGGTGGAGGAGACGACGCAGCGCAGCTCACCGTTCTTCAGCCGGTCCTCGACATCCAGCCGGCTCTCCTTGCTGAGCGAGCCGTGGTGCGCCTCGATGCTCTCCACCCCTCTTTCCTTGAGCTTGAAGACCACCGATTCGGTGCCGCTCCTGGTGTTGGTGAAGATGAGCGTCGTCTTGTGCTCCTCGATCATGTCCCGGAGCATGTCGTACATCTTGGCGTTCACGATCTCGTACGGAAGGGTCGTGATGTCCTCGGTGGGACAGATGACCTCCAGGTCCAAGCTCTTCTTGGTCTTGATCTCTATCAGGTTGCAATTCCTCATCTGGCCGTTCTCGTATCCGACCAGGTATGAGGCGATGTGCTCGATCGGGGCCAAAGTCGCGGACAGCCCGATCCGGGTGATTGGCTTGGGGCATAGCGACTGCAGCCGTTCGATGGTGAGCGAAAGGTGGACCCCGCGCTTCGAGTCGCAGACCTCGTGGATCTCATCGATGATGAGGTACTCCACGCCGGCGAACTTCTCCCGGAACTTGGGGGCGGCCAGCACCATGGCCAGCGATTCGGGCGTGGTGATGAAGATGTGCGGCGGCTTACGCAGCTGCTTCTGCCGTTCGGCCTGGGACGTGTCGCCGGAGCGTACGCCCACCCGGATCTTGGGGGCCTCCAGGCCCTTCTCCACCGCCAGCTCGTTTATCTGCTGCAGCGGGAGCTCCAGATTCTTGTTGATGTCGTTGGCCAAGGCCTTCAGCGGGGAGATGTACACCGCGTAGATCTTGTCCTCCAGCTTGCCGTCCTTGGCGTACTTGAACAGCTCGTTGATGATGGAGGTGAAGGCGAGTCAGCGTCTTGCCCGACCCGGTCGGAGATGAGACCAGCACGTTCTTTCTCTCGTGGATCACCGGGATCGCGTATGATTGCGGCTCGGTCAGGTCCTCGAACCGGGAATCGAACCATTCGGCGACCAGCGGGTCCATGAGATTCAGGAAATCGCGCTTGGCCAGCCTCTTGGTAACTCTTACCAATGTCATTTTTGGCCCCTTAAACGGCTTCAATCCCGCATCAAGGTATTACTACCTTTTGCACAGTACATCGAAAATGGCTGAAGTTGTTCTGGACCCGACACCGCCAGGTTTATCATTCCCTGGCTCGGCTAGAACACCCGGTGACCGTTTGATCTGGTACAGCTTCGGCCGGACGGGCCTCGATCTCCGGAGGGAGGAATGGGAACGGCTTTTGGAAGGGCCGAGGGAACTGAACGACCTGACCGCCCTGGGCATTGTCGTTTATCGTGAATGCATGGCCACGGCGGCACTGGACCCGGACCCCGAACTGGATGGGGCGATCGAGGCCATGGCCCACGTATTGTTCCACATGGCCGAAAGCCCGGACGACGAACTGTGGACGGACCTGTCGTTCTTCCTCCAGCAACGCTGGCGGTTCGACGAGCAGGCGTTCTGGGAATCGCCGGAGATGTTCATGATGGCGAATGCCGATGCGGAACGCTCGGCACGGAGGAACGTGCTCTCCGAGCTCTTGCTCGTGGGGCACGGCCTGCGGGACAGGATAAGGCCCGCGATATTCCGCCTGGTCTGGTGCATGACGATGTCCTCGGGAAGGGGGCGGAGCATGGGCAGTATAGAATCGATCGACACCGGCCGGACGCTTCTAGTCCCAACCGCCTTCCTGGAGGACCTGGGGGCGGAACGGGCCCCGGATTTCTTCGACGAGAAGGAGTCCGCAGGCATGAAAGCGATGATAGGATACCTACGGCTGCGGGAGGCGGGGTCGCTGGCCGATGAGGTCATGGCCTCGATCGCGTCCCGGACATTCTGGCTGGTCCAAGGCGGTGTGGTCATGGACCTCTACCTTCACGGTGAGCGGGGAACGACGATAGAGGAGGAGCGGGTCGCGGCGTGGAGAAGGGCCACGGCCCATCTGGCGGCCTGCATGTGCGCCTTCAACGTGATGCTGGTCGGAATGGTCACCGCGGCAGGCATGGACGTCAGGCCGGAACGGTTCAAGGAAAACGAGGCCCCGGAACGAAGGGGGCAGCCGTCACTCACTGCCGCATCTCCATGAACAGGTACATGGCCTCGACCGAACGGACGAGATAGATCGACGGAGAAGCGCATCCGCGTCCGATCTGGCCAGTAGCGTCCGTCCGGCACGAAATTTAAATACGCTGGGCTCTGACGAATCTGACATGAAGCAATCAACGATCATCGCTATTGTGGTAGTGATCATAGTGGTGGTCATCGCAGGCGTCTACGTGGGTACGATGAACAATAACAGCAGCAACAATGGAGGCAATAACGGAGGCAACAATCCCCCGGTGGTCGTCAACCCGGTCACCATCGCATCCTTCGCTTTCACCCCCAACCTCATCACCATCAATGCCGGCGAGAAAGTCACCTGGACGAACAATGACGGATTCGCCCACACGGTCACCAGCGACAGCAATTCCACGTTCGCGTTCAACCATCAGCTGGATGCCGGCACCACCTTTGTGCTCCAGTTCAACCAGCCGGGAGACTACTGGTACCACTGCAATATCCATTCCTTCATGGTCCACGCGCACGTCAGAGTTATTGCCGCCGGAGCCTGACGGCCTGAGAGAACGTCAATCCGACGAAGCGGAAATTCTCTCCAAAACGTTTTACGTAGCATTGCCCATGTGCCGCGCAGATGAGAAAAATAGCCGCCCTGTTGCTGACCCTAGCGCTGATGGTCTGCGCCATTCCAGTACTGGCCAATACATCGACGGCAGCAGCAGGGCTGCAGGGCTTTGAGGGGACCGTGGTGAACAATACCGGGGTCCCCATGACCGGCGTGCTGGTCACCGCCCGGAACACCGACAACAACTCCACCATGAGCTCCATCTCCAACAGCCAGGGCGCTTATGCGATGATCGCTCCGGCAGGAACATACAACGTATCCGCGTCGCTGACCAATTATTTCCCTAACATCACATACTCCTATGTGGCCGTGCAGACGAACAGTTCGTCGGTGCTCAACTTCACTATGTCAGAGGTCCTTGGAACCCTCCATGGCTTTGTCACCGACGGGGCCGCTCCGGTGAATGGCGTCACCGTCGTCCTGGCCAATGACCAGCGGAACTACACCACCACCACCCTGTCACCTCTGGGCGAGTACCGGATCAGCGGCATCCGGCCCGGGGTCTATGTGGCCAGCTTCACCAAGAACGGGTACGACCGGGCCAATTCCCTCCCGTTGAACATCTTCCGGGGGATCACCACGCAAGAGAACGTCTCATTGGTGGCGCAGCCATGCACGCTCTTTGGCAAAGTGACAGAAAACGGCAACCCACTGGAAGGGGTGTCGGTAACGGCCCGGGGCCAGGACAAGGTCGTGGTGGGCGCCACCGATTCCAACGGCAATTACAGCATCAAGCTGACCGCCGATACCTATAACGTAACGTTCAGCAAGAAGAACTTCGATCCGAACGTGGTCCAGATAACCTTGGCGCCATTTGAGGACCGCCCCCTGTCGGTATCCATAGCGCCGTCGAAGAACGACAACACGACCACCTATCTGTTCGGGTTCGACCTGCCCCACTCCCTCATGGTCATCGGGATGATGATGGCCCTGGCAACGATCTGCGTCGCCCTTTTCATCAACTTCAAGGTGCGCAAGAAGCCGGAGCTGCTGGACCAGGACTCGCAGAAAGACGCCAAGGAATGATGGTTCAGAGTCCGAACGCCTTCTTGATGTCCTTGACGTTCTCTGAGACCTTTCTGTCGACATCGTCGTAAAGGCTGTGCCCGTGAGCGTCGATGGCCACTATCAGGGGGCCGAAGTCTTCCGCCTCGAGATGCCATACCGCTTCCGGCATGCCCAGGTCCAGCCAGTCCACGCCCGTCACTCGGGCTATCCCCTGGGCGCCTATGACCGCGGCCCCGCCAGTGAAGGCCAGGTAGACGCATCCGAATTCCTTCATGGCCTCCGCCGTCGGCCGGGACATGCCGCCCTTGCCGATGATCGCCCTGACCCCGAACGCCCGGATGAACGCCGGTTCCAGCCCGTTCATCCGGGAACTGGTGGTCGGACCGGCCGCGACCAGCTTCCAGCCGTCACCGTCCTTGACCATTATCGGTCCGCAGTGGTACAACGCCATGCCGCGAATGTCGAAGGGCAGCGGTTCATTCCTTTCATGCATTTCCAGCGCACGCAGGTGCGCCTCGTCCCGCGCGGTGAGGACCGGACCTGACAAACATACCTCGTCCCCGGCGTTGAGCGTGCGGACCTCCTCTTCCGACAGGGGCGTGGTCAGCCGTTTCAGAAGAACCCCTCCGTCGAGAAGACCGATCGGCCGTCGGCAAATATCCTGACCGAGGCCCTCCGGGCAGCCCAGCACTGCAAACTTATCGCGACCGGCAGCGAAGCGGTGTGGCAGGAGGCCGATTCGATGGCCACGCCCAGAACGGTGTTCATGCCGCCCAGGCCCATGGGACCGATGCCCGTCCGGTTGAGGGCCTCGGTCATCTCGTTCTCTATCTGGCGGAGGCTTTCGTTCTCGCTGTGCCGGTCGAGTGGACGGAGCAGCGCCTTCTTGGCCAAGTGGCAGGCCAGGTCGGCGGTCCCCCCGATGCCTACGCCCACGATGACCGGCGGACAGGGCCTGCCGCCGGCGGCCACCACCGTTTCCAGGATGAACTCCTTGATGCCCTTGACCCCCTGGGTCGGGTTCAGCATGCGCAGCGACGACATGTTCTCCGAACCGGCGCCCTTCATCATGAGGGTGATGTCCAGATGTTCGTGGCGGGAGGGCTCGAAATGTATCAGCGGCATCATGTCGCCCAGATTGTTGCCGCCGTTCTGCCTGGTGATCGGGTCGACCACGTTGGGGCGAAGAGGTATCGTCTGCGTCCCCCGCTCCACGCCCTTTCTTATGGCGGGGATGATGCCTTCGTCGCAACGGCCGGAAATGTAGAAAAGGGGGAGCCCGGTGTCCTGGCACATGGGCAGCAGGCGCGCCTCCCCCAGCTCGAGGTTCTTGAGGATGGTGTCCAACTGCACCCTGGCGACCGCATCGGTCTCGGTCCTCCGGGCCCTTTCCAGGGCCGCCAGGACATCGGCCGGCAGCGTGGTGGCCGCCATTCTGAGGAGCCGGACGGTCGCCTCCTCGATGAGCTCATGATCGTGATGCATCGGGCACGCATCGTCGGAAGAAATGATAACATTTGCCGTGCCCGCCCATGATATTTATCTTATTGTCCATATGGACAAAGTTAAAATAGCCACGGAATCCCCTCTGGATTGAGGGATTGACCATGGAATATCCGATTGAGATTGAGAACCTGGTGAAGGATTACGGGGGAGGGTTCAGGGCCGTCGATTCCCTGACGCTCAAGGTCCCGCACAAGTCTTTCCTCGGTTTCCTCGGGCCGAACGGGGCGGGAAAGACCACCACCATCAAGGTCCTGACGAACATGCTGGTCGCGACGTCCGGAACGGCGTCATTGAACGGGATCGATATAAAGGCCGACCCGAAGATGGCCCTGGCGGACGTGGGGGCGGTCGTGGAGACGCCGGAGTTCTATCCCTACCTCACCCCGATCGAGACGCTGGAGTACCTGGGCCAGCTCCGGGGCATGTCCCTGCCCGACATCCGGAGACGGGCGAACTATGTGCTGGAGGTCGTGAAGATGACCGAATGGAAGGACAAGCGCATAGGCAAGTTCTCGAAGGGGATGAAGCAAAGGCTGGCCATCGCCCAGGCATTGCTGCACGAGCCGAGCGTGATCATCCTGGACGAACCGACGTCGGGCCTGGACCCGCGGGGGATGTTCGAGATCCGGGAGGTGCTCCGCGAGCTGAAGAAGGGCGACTATACCGTGTTCATGTCCTCGCACCTGATGAACGAGGTGCAGGAGGTCTGTTCCGATGTCGCGCTCATCAATCGGGGCCGGCTGCTCAAATATGGCGGCGTGGAATCGCTGCTGAAGGAGGCCCGGGGCAAGAAGATCGAGGTCCGCACCGTGGCCAAGGTGGAGCCCTCCGACTTCGTCAACGTGGCAAAGATGCCGGGGGTGCTGGGCATCAACACCATCGCGGAGAACGTGTTCACCCTCGACTTCGAGGGCGGCGACGAAGAACAGGCCCGGCTACTGATGGACCTGCAGGCGTCGGGGCTGAAGATCGTGACGTTCAAGGAGAGCGGCATGGCGCTGGAATCGCTGTACATGTCTCTCATCAAGGATTCGAGGTGATCCAATGGCTGACATCTACAACATACAGAAGGACCTGAAGGTCGTGGTGCCTTCGGACATGGAGCAGGTCTTGCTCGTGACCAAGTACGACATACTGAAGCACATCCGGTCGAGAAGGCTCCTCTCGATCGGGATAATCCTGGCCTTGGTCCTGGTCCTGGTCACATTCCTGGGAACCTACAACAATCCCGATCCGCACAATGCCGCCAATTTCATCGGCAACTACGCCGGTTTCGTCAACCTGTTGATCGTGATCGGCGTGACGCTGTTCGCTGGCGACGCCATCGTCTCGGAGTTCCAGAACCGGACCGGCTACCTGCTGTTCCCGAACCCGGTGAAAAGGTCGAGTCTGTACGCCGGGAAGTTCCTGGCCTCGGTGGCGGTGCTGACGTTCGTCATCGTGGTCTATTATCTGGTGGCAATCATCATCGGCCTGGTATACACCGGCAACTTCACCGAACTGAGCATCTACTCCCTGCTCTTGGCGATCCTGTACGGGGCCGCCGCCACCGGGGTCGCGTTCCTGATCAGCTCGGTCCTGAAAACGTCCACCGCCTCATTGGTGATGACGTTCTTCACTCTGCTGTTGATCCTGACCCTTATAGCGTCGGTACTGTCCCTGGCCGGCATCAAACCCGATGGCGAACTGACGTTCGCCGGGGGCACGATTTCGGACATCATGCAGAAGCCCTACCCGGTGGACACGGTCACGAACATATCGACAGGTTCCGGCGGCACATTGCTGGTTCACCAGTTCTATCCCGACGTCGGTCTGTCGGTCGGTGTGGAGCTGATATGGCTGGTGGTCACGGCGGCCCTTGGTTACGTGGTCTTCAAACGTAGGGAAATGGTCAGTTAGTGGGCTGGAAACTCTTTCAATCTTCCATTGGTTTGCATCGTTGACGTCCAACGTAGGCTGGGGACACGACGCTCAGTGCAATGAAAGACCGGCACACGAGTACTCGGCGTTGATCCCTGTCATTCTGCCTGACTTGAATATCCAGAACAGGGACCGGCTGTGCCCGTCGGGACCGTGACCTCTTCAGTCAACCAGTGACGAAAAGAGAAGGAATAGGAAAGGATTTGTTCACTTCGGTAGCAGGTACAGTTCCTCGTCATGCTGGAACACCTTGACCGTCTCGCCCTTGGTCTTATAACGCTGGGGCTTGCGCAGCTCCACCGGCTTGAAGCTGTGAGGATGCATGATCTGCAGCTCCCGGTCCGTTTCTGTGAGCACGACCACGTCCAGCATGTCCTCGCGCTTCCCGAGGACGTATGCCTCGGTCATGTCGCCGTTGCCGACGGTGAACGATTCGGCCGTCTTCAGGTCCGTTATCTTCGTGTTGGTGGTGCGGATGGCTCCGACCAGGTACATGTGCTTGCGGAACATGACCACGTCGCCGTAGCGGTACGCCGGCAGCCGGACCAGGTAGGTCATGCGGTAGACGTCGTGCCCGTCCTTCTGGGTGAGCAGCTTGGCCGTCTCCTTGACCTCTGCCCCGAACATCTCCGCCAGGTCATGCGTCAGGGTCTTGCCCAGCGCCTGGCTGGACAGGTTGATGTCGGCGCCGCCGTTCTGTCCGGGGACCATGGTGATCTTGCTGATGAACATCTCCCGGTTCTCCGCACCGATGTCCTTGACCATCTTGGAGACCCGGTCGACGATCCCTTCCAGCTCGTTCTTGTCGAACTTGCGGTCGCGGGTACGGATCTGAAGTGTCGCCTCGTAGTAGTTGCCGGCGATCTTCGAGCACTTGCCGCACACGTTGGTCTTGAGCCGGGCGATGGTGTCCAGCTCCTCTACGGTGGTGAACCCGCGGTAGGTGACGGTGACGTCCAGATGGACACGGTAGTTGGCCGAGTCCCGGGCTATGACCGCCGTCTTTATGTCCTCGATCTCCGCACCCTTCATCAGGACTATGCCGGAGATGGCCATCTCCTTGGCGGCGTTCTCCACCCGGTAGGGATGCCACTTGTTGTTGACCTGGAATTCCGAGCAGTGGACGCAACGGAACAGGTTCACGTGGTCCGCGATGGTGGTGAAGCGCTTGTTCTGCATGAAGCAGTCCGCGCACACCGAATCGATGGTCTGGCCTTCTTTGCCGCACTTGACGCAGAACATCTCAATACCTTACCATCTGGGCGTGCGGGACGCCCCCGATGATCATGACGCACCCTTCCTCGATGAAGTCGTGCTCCGCCGCGATGCGGCATACCTTCTCGCCCACCAGGTTGGCCACGGTGCATCCGCTCAGGCGGTTCACCAGCATCTCCTCGTCGGCGTCCTCTCCCTCGTAGAAGCCGGGCGAGACGGTCAACTTCAGCTCCCCGTCGCGGAACGTCTGTCCCAGGAGATGCTTGTCGCACGCCGCGACGACCACGTCACTGCCCTGTTTGTACACCCTTACGGTTATCAAATCAATTCCCGGTCCTTGTTCTTACGAATCCAACTAAACCCTGACACGCTATTATACTTTTGCCGGATCCGTCCGAAGGGCCGAAGCATGCCTGGCTCAGTCCCCGCTGGACAGCTTGTAGAAGTCATGGCTGGGCTCGTAGATGTCCCCCGCGCTTCGCAGCTTCTTCAGCGCCTCACGCAGTTCCTGCTCGGTCAGGTTCTTCTCCGGCGCATGCTCCAGCAGCGGTCTTGAACGAAACGCCCTTGCCTGGCTCGGAGTTGGAGTGGATCAGCGTCCGGACGATGGATATCTTGTTCCGGTCGGTCTTGGAGAAACCGGTCATCACCTTGTCCACGTCCATGCTGCCAGAGTCCCGGGCCATCTTGTTCAGGTAGAACTCGACGATGCGCACCGCGCGCTCCGCGTCCTCCTTGGTGACGACGTTGCTCAGCCTGATCCTGGCCGACGCCTCCGACAGACGGATGAACGCCTCCAGCTGACGGGCGGTGATCGGGACGGACGCCCCCTGCACCTCGCCCAGCTTGCGTATCGCCAGATACTTCTCCTGTATGATCTTCCGAGCCTCCTTGCTCATCACCGGCACGTAACGCTTGGAGTGCGCCACGTACTTTCTCAGGAACTCCCGGTCGTACACCGGCTTCAGCTTGTCGGTGTCCTCCATTATCTTCTTGTAGTCGACGCCCAGGTCGTCCAGCACCGAAAGGTCCTCGTGCCTTCTGACCTCGCCCCGGACGTGGCCCATGATGATGTGCTCGGCGATGCGGGTATCGTTCTCGGCCTTCGGCTTGTCGGTGAGAGCGAATATCAGGTCGAACCTGGACAGCAGTGCAGGCGGCATGTTGATCTGGTCGGACAGCGACTCGTTGTCGTCGAACCGGCCGTACTTCGGGTTGGCGGCACCGAGCATGGAGCAGCGGCACTGGAGGGTGGCGGTTATTCCGGCCTTGGCGACCGATATCCGCTGCGACTCCATGGCCTCGTGCATGGAGGAACGGTCCTGCTCGGTCATCTTGTCAAGCTCATCGACGCAGTTGTGGACGATCCCGCCGTTGACCAGGAAGTTGTGCTCGCCTTCGATCACGAGGTCGTAGACGTGACGAGGGCCTGCATTTCTTATCGCCGTCACTGGGTTCAGCAGTATCTGTGCAGACCCTGAGCATTGAACCGTCCCTGCCGATTCCACGCCTGCAGACATTTCCTCGCGCTCATTACAGGATTCGCCCGACCCATAGCACAAATTCCCTGCGTTTGAACCTTCAAATGATTGGGTGAAATCCGTCGGTATGATCAACGAATCTCCCACGACGGCCATGCCTGCCTGGATCCATCCGTCGGGAGTCAGGATCTGATGATCAGGGGTGCAGATCAGCTCGTCGCCGGTCAACAGGGATATTCCGATGCATTCCTCCACTCCTTTGTCGATGTTCCGTTGAACCCTGGCCTCGTTCCAGCCCTTCTTGAAATTGATTACAATGTCCCCGGGGCTAACGTCCTTGATCCGGGAAACGCCGCCCTTTAGAACGACAAGTTGTTCCCCGTCGACGCAAGCAAGACCCTTATCGGCGAGCACCAGCGCGCCCGCTTCCAACGTCCACCTGCCGTCGCCGAACTCGTCCTTGACGGCGGCGGCTGTGTTGTGCACCACGAAACCGTTCCCGACGAAGCTGTGCGCGCCCTCCACCGTCAGGTCATAGACGTGTTCGGGTATGCCGTCGATCCTCCGGTCGGCAGCGACGATCTTTGACCAGCCCGACTGGGAATGGTCTCCCGCCGGTCCGACCGTCATCACCTCATCGTCCGCCGTTACGTCGGACGACCGGATCCACGCCGAATCCTGCCCGATCCGGCTCAGCACCTTGGTCTCCGGGGTCAGAATTATCGACTGACCAGATTCCTCTTTTAGTTCCACAAGAAATGGAGGGGTGGGTAGGCGGTAGACGGCAGATACTGGCCTAGTGACCGGCAGACCGTCGGCAGACACGGTTTTGAGGCCGTTTACCCCTATTTCTTGCATGTAAACGCCTTTTTCGACTTCCGTTGGAGTTTTCATGCGGCTTTCGACGAACTCCCCGATCTCGACCAGCTTCCCTTTGACCTCGATCTTGGTCGCACCGGAAACGCACAGTCCTGCAGCGGAAGAGGACTTGCCCGATGCGTATATTCCGCGGGGCGCTAATTCGGACATGTACCTCAATAACTGCGAGTTGTGCGACAGTATCCCGTTCGCCACGAAAATGTGGGTGTTCTCCACCTCCAGGTCATAGACGAACGGTTCGGGAGCGGGCACCTCGGTCTTCGATACGACCTTGTCCCACAGGATGCCCCGTTTCCAGCCATTGTCCTCCTGGCCGCATTCTCCCTGCCCCTTGGTGACAGCGAGCTCCTGTCCGACATATCTGGGCCGTGCGCCTTGCCGCCAGCCACATGCCGTTCTGCACGAACAGGGGGTGCGTCGGCGTGACCGTTATCCTTCGTCCGGTCTCGGTCACGAACTCGACCAGCCTCTTCGGTGCCGTCCTCTTCCATGCCCTGACCGCCCGGCCGGGCTCGATGACGCCCCTTTCCGTGAAGGTCATGACCTGCACGTCGATGTCGGCGTACACACCGTCGTCGACCTCCTTGCTTCCGAACTCCGCCAGCGCCTCCTCGACCAGGCCCTTGATCGGCATACAGGCTCCGGACCCGAGCATGACCTCCGCATCCCCGGTGACGCACTTTGCCACGCCTGGATCGCCGACCAGCAGGATGTGTATGTCGCCTCTGACACGCGTCCCGTCATCCAGCTGCTTGTGCGAGCCGCCGAACAGCTGCAGGGCCATCGACTCCTTGACCTCGTCGTAGCCGTAGATGGTGGGGCTGATGGACTTGATGATCTTGCCGAAGACGTCCGGCGAACGGGCCTCCTGCTTGATCAGCTCCTCCTCTTCGGGGGAGATGTTCACCTCCTCGTACTCATGCTCCTGGAACTCCACCGAGTGCACTTCCAGGTTGATGTCGAACAGCGTGGACTTGTTGTTGCCCTGGGTCTTTTGCACGGAACGGAGGATGCCGTTGATGACGATACGGTCTCCTGGAGATACCGTACCGGCAAGATCGTCCTCGAGATAGCCGGTCAGACGTTCTGGCTGCGATCCGCCCCGCAGACCTTCCGGGTTCTCCTGGATCTCGATCTTTTGCGTGTCGACGTAGCTGGAGGCCTCGGTCATTAACGTGAACTTGGTGCTTCCTCCGGAACGGCCGCAGCCGTTCTGTTCCTTGTAGCACTCCAGCGGCTCCTTGAACTGCAGCCCGTCCTGAACCTCCACGATACCGGCCCCGCAGCGGAAGCACTTGAAGACCGCCTCTATGAGCTTGGGCCGGACGTCGGTCGCCTTCCGTACCAGGCCTTCTATCGCCACCAGCTTGCCCAGGTGCTCGCTGCGCAGTTTTCTCACGTCCACCCGCGAGTCCGGTGCCAGCGTTTTGAACCGGAGATGTATCTTGTAGTTGCCCCGGGTCTGCTGCACCTGCTTGTGCACCACCGTCTCGCCGATGGTGAGCACCCGCTGCGGTTCCACCAGCATGAACTGCGCCATGTCCGGGTCGAACTGGTCCAGCTCGGCGTAGGCGATGTTTAGGGAGCGTACCTCCGGGTAAAGGTCGGCCACCTCGGCCACCCTGACCCGGTTCTCACTGGACTCGAAGAACTCCTCCCATCGCGCGGCGAGGTCCTCATCGGTATAATCGATCGGCAAAATGAACACCTTCTTGGGTGCAAAGAATCGTTACGGGGCGTTTACTGCTCGTGTGATTGTTTGCAAGGAGCAGATTAGGCCGGAGCATAAAAGGCTTTTTCATACATGCCCGATTCGAACGAAACTGATGCTGGAAAAGGGTCACCGTGCCGTGTTCACTCGGGGCGCGGTTCCGGCACGTACTCCGCCTGGACCGCCACCACCTCGGCGCTGGTGCTGCACTCCGCGTACCGGTCGAGCGGTTCCTGGTTCAGCACGATGAACTGCTCTCCCCAGTTGAACTTGGACAGGATGGCGTGGGCCTGCTCCTTCTCGCCCAGGATGTAGAGCGATGCGGCCAGCGCCTCCACCGAGCTCAGCATCAGGGGCTTGCCCCAGTTGACCGGGTTGGCGGCCAGCAAGTAAGGCAACGCTCTCGGGGACACGCTCTTCTTGAGCTTAGGGACGGCGTCGATGTTCCCCCAGGAGACGTCCAGGGCCACCAGGCCATGGACCCGGGCGTTGCTCAGGTCCTCCCGGGAAAGCGCTTTCTCCGCGAACGGCCACAGGACGACGCTGCCGTAGGGGATGCTCTTGAAGGAGGAAAGCTCCTGGACCAGGTTGAACTTGACCATCTTGCGGGAGGTGCACTTCTTCGGGTCGCACTGGTGCTCGTCGTAAACGAAAAGGGAGATCGACATTTTTCTCACTGGTTCCTCAGTACCTCGTCGATCCAGGCCTTCAGATCGTCCCGGGTCTTGCGGAAGACCTTAAGGGATTGGTCCTCGGTACCTTTGAATTCGGTCGGGTCGGCGAACGACCTGTGGATATACTCATCGCCTTCGATGAAGAAGGGGCATTCGTCCTCCGCCTCGCTGCACAGGGTGGCGACGATATCGAAGTTCTTGCCGAACATCTTGTTCGCGTCCTTCGATACCTGTTTGGAGATGTCGATGCCGATTTCGTTCATCACCTTGATCGCATACGGATGTACCTTGGTGGCCGACGTTCCAGCGCTGGACGCCTCCCACCGGTTGCGGTGGAAATGGTTTACCAATCCTTCGGCCATTTGGGACCGGGAAGAATTGTGCGTGCACATGAATAGTATGGTTCTCTTTTGCGTCTTGGCCATGGTGCTGAGCTCCAGGTCGTTTGGGGTTTGATCCTGAATCGGTTTCGGATGGGACTGATGACCGCTGCTTCCCCGATCATCGATGAGACTGAATTCCGGATGACGGGTTACACCTTTGTGTACCCGTTAAGGCTAATGATGCATTAACCAAATCAAGCTATGTATTGTCACGCAAGGGCTGGTATGCTTTGGAAGCGATTTTGCGCCTCAGATAGGTTTATGAAAAGAAGGTGCTATGGAGCCTCAGCCACCGTGATGATAAACCCAGCACTGATCATTCGATGATGAGAGACGGGCGAGCTGAGTGGCACACTGTGAGTCGAGACAATTACTTCCACCACTTCGATTCTTCCTGATTCTCAACGGAGGTGGCCGTTTTATCAAACCCTTTTTCTTTAGAATATTGAAGACTCTGGTGACATCATCTGGGCATCTTGAAATGCATCGCCTCAGTTGCCTTTCGATCTCATCGATTGTTTGAGGGTTCGCACTAATAGATGCCAATAAGATCGCAAATTTTTCCGAAGGAAAATCTTTCATCCTTATCCCCGGATGCAACGATCCGGCATATGAGATCTTTATAATAAAAATGATCGAAGAACAAGAAAAAGGAAATGGATGTGGCGTTTAGCCACAAATGGTTTAGAAGGTTATTGCGTTGCCAATCAACTGCTTGTCGGTGCCAGTAGTGCTTCCGCTGGGTAGATGACCAGCTGAATGCTGACTGGGATGGTCGCGCCCGTACCAGTCATTGTTAGTGGTGTCGCCGGTGGTTACCTTACCTGTGTTAGTCGCAGTGAAAGTCCAAGGATATACGACCCCGTTGATGGTCGCAGTCCCCGCAGTCAGACTAGCGACTGTGCTAGTTGGAGTGGCTCCATGCCGGTCACTTGAAGTCCGATATTCGCCGAGTTGGTCTGGGGGTTTATAGTTACAGTATCAGACTGGCGGACTTTGTCAACGATGCAGTCGGTGCAGTGGCTGAGATCGCCAGTTCCAAATCCCATGACCATTACATATAGAACTGCTGCCAACACGACGGTGATCGCTACCATGAGGATGGTGGCGATGACCGGTGAGACGGCGCTCTTGTCCTTCCTTATCTTCCACATCTTCTTCATCATTTGTTTTCCCTCCGCTTAAATTCTTAATTTATTAGAATGTTATTGCGTTCCCGATGACCTGCAGTCGGTTGTAGTGTTGCTGGAGCTAGGCATATAGACTAATTGGACGATTTCCGTGCCGCTGGCGCGGTGAATGTGAGTGAATCGCCTGTTGTCACTTTACCGGTGTTGGTATGGGTATATACCCGCTTTTGCGATGGATGAGTGGTCATTGGAGCCGGTTGTTGCCCCGACTGCAGCGGTGATAGCCTTCTACGATTATTCCAACTGTTACCCGTTATTCCAATATGTATTCGAGTTAGTCTAGGTCGGGTTTATCGTAACGCTGAACGTACTGTCCGCTTGTTGTAAGGGCTAGCGGTCCCGGTGGGGTAGCAGTTCCTCCGTCCCAAATCCCATGACCATAACGTATAGGACTGCTGCCAACACGACGGTGATCGCTACCATGAGGATGGTGGCGATGACCGGTGAGACGGCGCTCTTGTCCTTTCTTATCTTCCACATCTTCTTCATCATTATTTAGTCCTCCTTAGCAGGGGGAAACCCTGCCGGTACTTTGTTCATGAATTTTACACTATTAATTCCTCACTGTCAAAAAATCAAAAATGAAGGGATACTTTAATAATCTTTTTTTTTGTAAAAATAGAACCATCCATATGTTCTGCTCCTAAGACATTTCGAGCGGCGTAATATCCCATTGAACAGATAGTTTTCTTTCATTTTATCGTCACGATCTGATCGCTAACCAACGATAGCATTTCCCTCAGGTCCGGCTTTAGCTGCTCATCGACGCTGAGCACGACGAAGTATGCGGATCTCGATTTGATCATGGTCGGAAAGGACCTGCACGAACTCGCTCAAGATGTTCGTGCTGTTGCTCATCGCCAGGGAATTTATCGAATCAAGGATCACCAGGCTCGGTTTTCCTTCCAGCTTCTTGAACACGTACTCCACCTTGAGCACTATGTTCTCCAGCATCGTCTGGGATTCGACGTAGGTGGTGTTCTCGCCTCCATCGAGGGCCTCCATGACCCCGTAGGAGACGCAATCGACAAACTGCATGTCCTCGGTATTGATGTCCAGAGAGGTCAATGCCTCCGATATCGTGGACGCAGATACAGACGATGCTATGTAGATGCAGTTGAGCCCGTTCTTCTTTCTGAACGTGTCCACCAGCCCGGTCAGGACGTCAAAATAGCTCTCCATGTTGATATTCAGCACAACGTTGACGGCGGGGCCGATCTCTTCCATCTTGGCGATGGCCTGTTCCTTTGCCTCTTCGGTCATCTCACAGCCCCCTGAGCAGGGGTGTGAGCAACAGTCCCAAACTGGTCGAATCGGTCACATAGCGGGAACGGGAGTGCGCCGCTCCAGACATCTTGACCACCTGCAGAACGCGCAGGAGGTCGCCCCTCCGTTCGAAATTGCCCAAAGTGATGATTCCGTCCGCGACGACCATCTCGAAACTATCGGTATGGGAGGATTCTGAGATCAGGACCCCGGTGCATTTGGTCTCATACAGCATGTTCGCCAGGCCCTTCAGGAACTCACGGCCGGCGGGCCCATCCATCTCCATAAGCAATGGAGTGATGGAATCGATCACCAGACGCCTCACCTGACCGCCCGACAGCAGGTCCTTGAGCGAGTCCAGCAATTGCCGCGCAGCGGCCGTGTTCATGGGGCGCGCGTTCATGGCGGCGTCCTTCAGCAGATCGTTGACGTTGACCAACTTCAGAACGCCGGTATCGTGATCTTCTTGTCGAAGAAATCCAGTGAAGGGACCGACGACAGCAGCTTGACCGGCGAGTGGACGGTGGAAATGAGGAGGCCCTTCTCGCCGTGCATCGCGCCCCGGATCAGGAACTCAATGGCCAGGGCGGATTTGCCGGAGCCGCAGATGCCGGCCACCAGTACGGTCCCTCCGACCGGCAGGCCTCCGCCAATGATGCGGTCCAGGCCTTCAATGCCTGTGACGCAGCGTCTTTCCTCCGCCTTCTTGGTCATCTCGGGCTTCATCGGTATCGAGGGATATAGGGTTTCCTGAACGATTGTGCGCAGCGGTACATAAGTATCGCGTCACAAAAAGAAAAATACGCAGACCGGCTTTAGAACGTCCCATGAAGCCTGTCCTCCAGGTCGCGTTGGACCTGATGCATCTCAAGCGGGCGGTCGAGATCGGAAAAGAGGCGGTCGACGGCGGAGCCGATTGGATCGAGGCCGGCACGCCGCTGATCAAGAGCGAAGGCGTCGATTGCATCCGGGCACTGAAGAAGGCGTTGCCTGGCCACATCATCGTCGCCGACATGAAGACGATGGACGTGGGCGGTTTCGAGGTGGAGATAGCGGCCAAGGCCGGCGCCGACGTCGTCACGGTCATGGGCCTGAGCGACGACGCGACCATAGAGGAGTCGTCCACCGTGGCCCGCCGCTACGGGGCGAAGGTCATGGTGGACCTCATGAACGTCCCGGACAAGGTGGGCCGGGCAAAGGAGGTGGAGCGCCTGGGCGCATCCTACGTCTGCATCCACATGGGCATAGACCAGCAGATGAGGGGCGTCTCGACCCCGACCGAACTGGTACGGCAGGTGGCATCGGCGATCTCCATTCCGATCGCCGTCGCCGGTGGCGTCACTTCAGAAACCGCCGGCGCCTTGGCCCAAAGCGGTGCTTCCATAATCATCGTGGGCGGAGGCATAATCAAGACCGAGGATGTGCGGACCGCCGCCAGCAAGATCAAGAAGGCGATCGAGGACGGCTCGGTCATCCCGACCGATTTCGAAAGGAAATATACCCAGGAGGAGCTCTTCGAAGCGTTCTCCAAGGTCTCGGCGCCCAACATCGCCGACGCCCAGCATAAACGGGGCGTTATCCGGGGCGTACTCTCCCGCAACCCCCATGGCACCAAGATGGTGGGACGGGCGCTGACCGTGCAGACCGTCAAGGGCGACTGGGCGAAGCCGGTGGAGGCGATCGACCGGGCCAGACCGGGGGACGTCATCGTGATCGACGTGGGCGGGGCGGAGGTGGCGGTCTGGGGAGAGCTGGCCTCCTGGTCGGCCAAGGTCAAGGGCGTGGCCGGTGTGGTCATCGACGGGGCGGCGCGCGACATCGACGGCATCGTGGACATGGGCTTCCCCTGCTTCTCCAAACTTGTAGCGCCGGACGCGGGGGAGCCCAAGGGCTTCGGCGGCATCGGCCATGAGATATCGGTCGGCGGACAGAACGTACGCACCGGCGACTGGGTAGTCGGTGACGACAGCGGTGTGGTGATCGTACCGCAGGAGCACGCGGTGGAGGTGGCCAACCGTGCCGTTGACGTCGCGGAACGGGAGGACCGTGATCCGGGAAGAGATAAAACGGGGGGCGACGCTCTCCTCGGTGCAGGAGCTGGAGAGATGGGAACAGGTCCGATGATCAATCTGCACACGCACACCGTCTACTCGGACGGGTCCTACCTGCCTGACGATATCGTCAGAAGGGCGTACCAGGGCGGGTTGTCGCACATAGCCATTACCGACCATTTCGAGACCGTCAAGGTCCCGTCGCCGCTGAGAACGGACCAGTTTGAACGCTACATGAACAACCTGGCCGCGCTAAAGGAGATGTACAAGGGAAAGATCGAGGTGCTCGCCGGGGTGGAGATCGACACCAATCCGGACCGGTGCGACCTGGAATCCCTGCCGGTCGACCTGATGAACCGGCTGGACGTGGTCCTTTTCGAATACGCCAGCGATTCCGTCAACGGGGGCCGCCAGCTGGAAGGGCTGGAGGATTTCCGAAAACAGCTCACCCGGCCGATATGCGGGCTGTGCCATTGGGACATGGACCGGATCTTCCCTTACCGGGAACCGGAACGAGCTGGCGAACACGCTGAACGTCATGGACATGTTCGTGGAGATCAGCACCTCCCCGTTCTACACCCGGGACGGCCTGCCTTACTTCCTTCTGGCAGAACGTTTCTTCCGTTCGTTCAAGGGCAAGGTCAGGGTCTCCATTGGCACCGATACCCACCGCCGCATCGACGAGGTCGTGAACCTTCAGATCGGTCAGGAGTTCATAGCAAGGCTGGGATTGGAAAACGACGTCGTTATCCGATAAAAGTATAGTCCAGTCACCAATATGCAATCCCCGTAATGGTTCTCATTACGATTGGCCGTTAGAATAAATTAATAAATCTCTTCTTGCTATACGAGATTGTAACCTTTTAAGGACGGCGGGAAGGGCGATGACCCATCTGTGAATGGTAACGAGTCCTTCCTCTTGGTCCCACTTTATTTCTAGAAGCTGGTTCTTCTGAAATGCTCATTTTCCAGTCGCAAAATGCTATGTTTTGTGGACATTTCGTAGGTTTCCGGCATATTTCCATCCTTGAGATAATCCCTGATGATCCCTGCGAACAAATCAGCAATCTGAAGTCCGGGAACTTTACTGCTATTCTCACATGAGAATGAAATAGTTATTCCGATTTCTCTGCACATCATTCCCAACGCTGAGGAACAATATGTTAGGCCTTTTCTCCAGCATTCGGAGTCAAGGATTACGCTGACCTCCAGAGACGAGCTACCTTGATAACTTATTAGAGGCGACAGCAGTGTGGCTATCGCTGGCTCTCAGGATGTTTGGAAGATCTATGATGTGCGAAATGGCCTCTCGATCCTTGGACGAATATGCGGTCGAGCAGGCCAGTGGATGCCTGGACCAGAACGGGTTTGCTCTTATGACAGAATGATCCTCAAGCGCCTTTTGGTCGACCGTTTGGATGATTTCTTTTGAATGCCGACGGAATCCGTCAGCATAGTGAATTTCACCTGGCTTTTTCCCCATCAGCTCGGTTACCTTGAGCGGGCCTGCTCGATTGTATATCGCATTGTGCTTTGGAGACCTTCTTTCGTCGCGGGAATGCACCAGACGGCTGCTCCTACGAATGTCGGCAAACCATCCCAGGGATTTCCACTTTCATCGATGAAAATCAGAATACGAGTCAATCAAGGTATGCAACGAAGCATCGGAAATAGCTCCTTGCGTAGGCGTTCGAAACTGAAACCCAATTGATAAGCTATAGGTGAAGGGAATATTGCCGGATTTCTCCGGCCAATG
>CAWDCQ010000023.1:0-13580 GCA_963800775.1 uncultured Methanomassiliicoccales archaeon
AGTACTGGCCCATGTCGTGCGCCTGCTGCTCGAGGCGGCGGATGCGCTCATCCATCGGCGGGTGGGTGGAGAACAGCCGGGCCAGTCCGTTCGCGGCGAACGGGTTGACGATCCACAGGCCGGACGAGCCGGGTTCCCGAACTTCAGCGGGTCCCTCTTCACGCCCGCCTCGAGCTTCCTCAAGGCGCTGGCCAGATAGAGCGGGCGGCCGATCAGCTTGGCTCCCTCGTAGTCCGCCTTGTACTCCCGGCTCCGGGAGATGGCCAGCTGCACCATCATGGCCGCGATGGGGGCAGTTATCGCTACCACCAGCATCAGGATGAACCCGCCGTTGTTCCGGTTGTTGCCGCCTCCTCCGAACAGCGCCCCGAAGAACGCCCATCTGGCGGCGAAGGAGATCGCGCCGGCGACGGTGGCGGCGATGGACATGACCAGGATGTCGCGGTCCTTGACGTGCGCCATCTCGTGTGCCAGAACACCCTGGAGCTCGTTGTCGTCCAACAGCCTCATTATCCCCTCGGTAGCGGCGACGGTCGCGTTCTTGGGGTTGCGGCCAGTGGCGAACGCGTTCGGCATGTTGGTGGGTATGATGGCGATCTTTGGCATCGGCAGGCCAGACCTGTCGGCGATGCTCTTCACCGTGCGGTACAGGCGCGGAGACTCGTTCATCGTCACGATCTTGGCCTTGTAGGACCAGAGGACGATCTTCGAGGAGAAGAAATATGAAATCGCGTTTATCGCGGCGGCTAAACCAATGAATAGGATTAGTCCCAGCACTGGATCTCCGATGAAGTAGGTTCCGACCAGCCATCCGATGACCGTGAACAGACCGATCATGACAGCGAACAGGAGTATCGTCCTGAGAGTAGCGCCCATTGCACCCATTCTTTACACCTTTCGCTATCAATGAGAGAATCGCTATATAAAAGATTTGAAAACACTTCTATAAAAAGACACCTGGTCCCAGCCTTCCTGCCACGATCGTCCAGCTTAGCCCCTCCATGACGCGATTGGGCAAAGGAAGCGGTAAAATACGGATCAGGGGAATATCAACGTCGTTATCATGAAGGCGGTGGTGACGGGAGGGGCGGGGTTCATCGGCAGCATGCTGGTGGATCGGCTCCTGGACGAAGGCAATGAGGTCGTTGCGGTGGACAACTTCGATGACCCTTACTCGAACAAGATGCAATTCCTCCGCCCTCACATCGGAAAGGAGAATTTCCGTCTGGACAATGTCAGCATACTGGACGTGAACAACCTGAGGAAGAGCGTTGAGGGGGCCGACGTCGTCTTTCACCTGGCCGCCAAAACAGGGGCGGCAGGGCGATGATCCCGCGAAGGTGCAGATGGCCAACGCGACCGGAACGCTGAACATCCTGCTGGCGTCAAAGAACGCCGGGGTCAGGAGGGTGGTCTCGGCCTCATCTTCATCCGTGTACGGGGACGCAGGGACGGTCCCCGCCAAGGAGACCGACCGGACTGCCCCCACGTCCCCCTGTGCGGCAAGCAAGCTGGCGGCGGAAGAGTACTGCCGCCTCTTCAACGAAATGTACGGTATGCAGTCGATGTCACTGCGCTTCTTCACCGTCTACGGGCCCAGGCAGCGGCCGGACTCGACCATCCGGGCCTTGATCGAGCGCGGCGCTGGACGGCAAGCGGCCCCAAATATACGGGGACGGGAGCCAGACCCGGGACGTAACTTTCATCTCCGACGTGGTGGAGGCGGTACGCCGATGCGCGGACTGCCCCGACACCAAGAGCCAGGCCGTGAACATCTGTTCCGGCAGCACGATTTCCGTGAAAGAGCTGGCGAGAATGGTACTGGATATTGTCGGCCGTTCCGACCTGGAGCCAGAGCGCCTGCCGCCGCGGCAGGGGGATGTGGAGCATGCCTGGGGGGACAACGCCCTGGCCAAGAAGTTATTGGGCTGGGAGCCGAAGGTGCCTATCGAAAAGGGCCTGGTCCAGTGCGTGGAATGGTGCAAGGATCTGAGGGACCCGGCCGTCTAGGCCGGTCCGCGGAACGGAAGAAAGATCGACCGCCACGTAGACCACGTGGCGTCCCCGCTGGGCGGCCTTTATCTTGCCGTTCTCCACTAGGTCGAGCAGCATCTGCTGCAGGTCCTCCTCTTCCATGCCCGAGTCCTTGACCAGCTCGGAGAAGGTGTGCCCATCGCTGCTGGTCATCAGCTCGATGGCGTGCTTCTTGACCGCCTCGGCCTTCTTGATGGCCTCGATGTCGCGCAGCTCTTTCTCCCGCTCCGCCGCTATCCGTTCGAACTGGATGGCGGTCATCTCGGCCGCCCTTTGGCGGAAGTTCGCGGTGTCGTTCTCCAGCAGGTGGGACAGCTCATCCACATCGATGCCGGTCTCGCGCCATCTCTCCAGCCGGTCGCCGCAGGAAGGCGCGGCCGCGGACGAACCCTCGGAAGGCTTGCCGGACGTGAGCATGTACCGTGCCCCCGTGCCCTTCAGTGCCGCGTGCAGCGATTCCAGGTTGGCCGTGTAATCGGTATCGGTCACTTCGGCCTCGAACGCCTGCTGACCGCTGACCTTGTGAAATCCGTGATCGTTAAGGATCCCTTCCACCTTGGCTGGGGATTTGCCATCACTGGAATAGACGACCTTGATGTAAGCCTTCATTGCGAACCTTCTAGATGAAGAAACAAAATTAGTCGATAATAAATCTTGGCGTTTGCATATCAATCTTGGTTCTTTCTAGGACAATAGAGATATGCGAGGAGGCGATTGAGTAACCGATGAGCCGGGAGGAGGAACTGGTCACCAAGTGGTTCCGGGAATACTATTCCAAATCCCCGCCGCCGCTGCCGCCCAAGCACATGGAACGGGAACTGGCCTTCATGTACTACGGCAAGGATTTCATGCAGCGGCACCTGGCGTTCACCGAAAAGGAGACCTTTAACCGCTTCCTCGCCAGCAGGGTCCCGACCCATGTCTACTATTCCACCGCGCTGTACCAGAACCCTTCCGCCCCGACCATGGACGCGAAGGTTTGGAAGGGTGCGGACCTGATCTTCGATCTGGATGCGGACCACATACCGGGGTCTGAAGGACTGACGTACGAGGAGATGCTGGCCCGGATCAAGAAAGAGATGGTCCGACTTCTGGACGATTTCATCCTGGACGATCTGGGTTTTTCCGAGAACGATCTTGAGGTGACTTTCTCCGGCGGGCGCGGATATCATGCGCACATATACAGCGACAAGGTGCTCAAGCTGAGGTCCCACGAACGCTCGGAGATCGTCGACTACGTGGCCGGTACGGACCTGGACTTCGAGTGGGTGTTCCCCGAGAAGACCAAGATGTACACCAAGTTCAAGAACGGCCAGCGGCTGGACAAGGGCACCGCCTTCCCGGTCGAGAGCTCAGGCGGCTGGAAACGGCGGATGAACCACGGGACAGGTAGGCTGCTGGAAGAGTTCAAGGACCTGAGCGTGGTGGACTCGAAGGTCCGGTACAAATCCTTCGCCACAACGGACGAGAAGCAGCTGAGCCTGCTGAAGAAAGAGCTCTTCGAGGTCAGGGAGGACCTCACAGGTGCCGGCCTGATGTTCCGCGACGGCACTTTCGACTGCATCGACGATCGGGTGAAGAAACTGCTGATCGGATGGCTGCTGGACGAGGTACCGAAACGTTCTTCCGCGGAAGTGGACCAGCCGGTCACCAGGGACATCAAGCGGTTGATACGTCTGCCCTACTCGCTGCACGGGAAGACCGGTCTGCGGGTCATTTCCATGACCAGGGACCAGCTGACCGATTTCGACCCCCTGCGGGACGCTTTCCCGGAGGTGTTCCCGGACACCCCGATGAAGATCAGGCTGGCCCGGCCCATCGACATAAAGCTCAAGAAGGAACGGTTCACCGGGGAAGGAGAGATCGAGGTGCCGACCTGGGCGGGAATATTCATGGTGCTGAGGAAATATGGGACCGTCGCGTAGGCTGACCCTACTTTTCGATTGTCGTATCCAACATCAATAACTATTTAACTCGACCATCTTAATTTTCCTCGGCATTCTGATGAAGACTGGGACGGAGTTCGAGGGCGGATACCGGGTCGCTAGCATCCGCCGAGTTAAGAGATATCTGTACATCATCCAGATATTGATCATACTCGTGTTCGCCTCTTACCTCATCCTCGCCGGCGGGGGATTCGCGCTAAAGCCGTTCTACCTGTCGATCAACTCGTTCATCTATTTCGTGATGATCATGCTCCTGGTCATAGCCGTGGAGAGCTTCGTCTTCACCAGCCTGGAGATGCGATTCCTGAAGAGCGACAGCACGAAACATTACCTGTCCAAGATGCAGGTCCGGCGGTCCTTCTATGTGATCGGCATATGCGCGCTCCTGGTGTTCCTGCTGTGGGCCCCGTTCATCACCAGCGGCCTGGAGAACGCGATGTCGAGCAGCGACACGGTGGTCGCCGATTCAACCAACTTGGCAGAGGTCAAGACCTTCTTCAACGACGATCCTCTGGGCGTCACCGCGGTCAAGACGGCGACGTTCGAATCTTCCGGTCCAGCCACGGTGTACATAGTTTCCGAGGCTAACTGGCTCCAGTTCGGCAGCCAGTCCAAGGAAGGGATAGCGCAGTACCGGATAAACACGGACCAATACACCGTGAACACGACGCTCACCGTCAACTTCCCTGAGCTGGCACATTCGAAATACTATCTTCTGGTCTATTCCGATAACGGATCGCCGGTGACCATCGACTACAAGTTGAGCAGCGGCATGTCGCCGACGCTGTACAGCTTCGTACCGTTACTGGCGCTCATGTTCATCGTTGCCTATGGCGCGTGGGGCGCCATCTGACCCTGCGGTCCAAAGGCTACACCAAGGACGCGATCTACAAATGATCACAGGAAGGAGCAGCAGATCTCTTTCTTCTCCACCTTAGTTCCCAGCCCTTCCAGGTATCTTACCGTCTCCGGGGAGGGGATGGCAATGCCGGAGATCCCGGCCTCGCAGCATTTCTTCTCAAGGCCCGGATTCCCTCGGGGCCTCATGCAGCCCAGGTTGACCGGGCACTGGAGCCGGTCGACCGCATGCTCCACGATCTCCAGGAAATGATCGTCGGAAACGACTGGCGATTTGGCCATGCCGGTGCCGCCAGTGGGAATGAAGGAGAGCAGCGCCAGGGAACTGATGTCATAGCCGGCCAGCATCTCCACTGCCGCTTTTTCTCCGGCGCTCTCGTCGCCGTTCAGGCCCACGCACAGGTGCGGGACGACGTTCTCGGCCCCGGCCCGGAACAGCGACTCCAGAGCGTCCTGGTATGCGCGCGGAGGAACGTTAAGGCCAAGCACCCCCCGGATCACTTTCGGGTCCTGGACGATGTCGATGCAGAATATGTCCACACCGGCCCGCACCAGATCGGCCGCTTCCGCCTCGCCGATCAGGCCCGGGTGGACGCTTACCTTAAGACCGGTCCCGCGCTTGATGTCGGCTATCGCCGGCGCGAACTGTCCGAGAGGGACACTGGCATTTCGGTCGCAGCCGCCGCTCAGCAGGAATCCGGCGCAACCCCTGGCCTCCATCTCTGTGGCCAGGGCCCGGAGCGCCGCCGGCGACTCCGCCGCTGACATCCCCTTGAGGTAGTGCCCCCCACAATGGGCACACCGCAGCTGGCATCTGGAACCGGTCACCGAAACGGAGGGAAATCTGGCACTGGGATAGTACGCCAACAGCGTGGACTTCCGGCCCTTTCCTGACATGATAAAGACCAAAAGGTTTATTGCTTAAACACCTTTCCACGGGGGAGGCGAGCTCATGCAAGGATACAAGGCAGTTGGCTCTTACAAGTTCAGCAACATGAATTATCGCGCGGAAGTTCAGGACTTCAACATCGAGGTCGCTGCAAACGACGAGAAGGACGCAATTCGCCAGATCATGTCCAACATCGGCAGCAGACACAAGATCGAGAGGAAGTACATCACCATCTCGGAGCTCACACCGCTCAAGCACGACGAGGTAACCGACCCGATCGTGAAGCACCTCATCGGTGGTCAGTGATGAACGAGCAGGAGCTGCGTCAGGCCATGGGCACCCTCGAGGTGTACAAGGCACAGCTGGAGGCGGTAGCCGAGCAGCAGCAGCTCATACAGATGTCCTTGGAAGAGTATTCCCGGGCCAAGGACACGCTCACAGAGTTCGCCAAGGCCCCCGAGAACGGACAATTACTGGTCCCCATCGGCGGCAATTCCTATGTATACGCCAGCGTGGCGGACAACAAGAGGTGCCTGGTCGGCATCGGTTCCGGCGTCACCGCGGAGAAGAGCATCGAGGATTCGATCCAGCTCATGACCACCCGGGTGCAGGAGATGCTCGACGCGATGAAGAAGATGAACGAGACCCGCAGCGCCATGGAAATGAAGAGCGCGCAGCTGCAGCAGATCGTTCAGGAAGAGTATCAGAAGATGCAGGCGCTGCAGGGACAGCAGCAACCCCGTTTCTGAGGTAATCGATGTTCGAGTCGCTGAAGAAGGTCTTCGGCATCAAGCCCAAGGACATCCCCCTTCCAGAAAAGGCGGAAGAACTGGTCGGCGACTCTGGCAGGAAGATCTCCGAAAAGGACCTGGACCAGCTTCTGTGGGAGCTCGAGCTGGGACTTTTGGAGGCGGACGTAGCGCTCCCGGTCATCGAGGAGATCAAGGACTCGGTGCGCGAATCTCTTTGGGAAAGCGCGTTGATCGCAAGTTCACGGTCGAGGACGCGATAAAGCTCGCCCTGATGAACGCCATCGAAGGCGTCCTCAAGCAGAGCGAGTTCGATTTTGACGATTACATCGCTAAGCACGAGAAGCCGGTGGTGGTCATGTTCGTCGGCATCAACGGGACCGGCAAGACGACCGCCATCGCCAAGATCACCAACCGTCTGCAGAAGAAGGGGCTGAGCGTCATCCTGGCCGCCGGGGACACCTCCACGCCGGGGCGATCGAGCAGATCTCCATCCACGGTGAACGGCTGGGCGCCAAGGTCATCAAGCATCAGTCCGGCGGAGACCCGGCGGCGGTGGCGTTCGACGCCATCGACCACGCCAAGGCACGCAAGCGGGACGTGGTACTGGTGGACACCGCCGGCCGGATGCAGACCAACTCCAACCTGATGGACGAGATGAAGAAGATCAAAAAGGTGGCAAAGCCGCACTTGACCATCTTTGTCGGCGACTCTTTGGCCGGGAACGACGCCATCGAACAGGCGGTCACTTTCGACAAGGAGATCGGGATCGACGCGGTCATACTGACCAAGATCGACGCCGACGCCAAGGGCGGGGCCGCGCTGTCCATCGCCCACGCGGTGAAGAAACCCATCGCCTTCCTGTCGACCGGACAAGCGTACGAGGAGATCATCAAGTTCGACAGCAAGTGGATGGTCGACCGGCTGTTCTCTGAAAAGTAGGAAATTCGCAGCCGTCGACCGGTGAGCTCATTTCTAAAAACGTATTCCAATCAAAACCAAAATAAGTCCCCATCGGCATCGATTTTTGCATGGCGATGGATCCCGATTCCTTCTATGCTGCGATCGCGGTGGTAACGATCCCGATAGCTCTTCTGGTCGGTTCTGTACACTTACTGAGCTACATCAAGGAGAATAGGTTAGCATCACTTCTGCAATCTATATCCTTCTTCCTTCTGGTCATTGCTTCCGTGATCTCGATCATGGTCGATTTCTACAAAGAGGGCTTTGACTACACGGTTGAGTACGATCTCGTCCTGATCGGTGCCATCTCACTGATGGTCATATCATATGTTCAGGATGCCAGAGCCGGGCCCATTAAACTTCGATTGGTTCAAAAGAGCCTCATAGCCTTCTCCTTTGCATTGCCCGTCCTCTATTCGTTTTACCTCTACTTCGACGTGCCGTTCTCTATGTTCCAATACTTTGGACTTATGCCTTTGTCCCAGTATGTCTTGATCTATCTCCCCATGGGGATGATCGTGGCCGTGGTGTCATTGATGTACTCGTTTCGACGGCCGGATAGCAATAGGACCAGACTCTTTGGAATGGCCGGATTCGTACTGATCCTGCTTGGAATGGCATTCTATGCCATCAACTCCCTGACCGTCAGATCGACCATGATTCAGTTTTCCCAGTTCTTGATGGTCCTGGGATTGTTTGGTTATGCTGCGAACCTGTTCGTCTCCATCGTTCTGTATCGTTCAAGCGCCCTGCCCGTGGCTGGCTAAGATTCGAACCAGGTCTTGGTGTCACGCTCTCGCTAGAGAGCTGAAGCTGGACAAATAAAAATGGAAGATCGGCCCACCCGGGCCTTATAGGTTGAAATCGGACTTGTGGCACAGGTTCGCCAGTATTACCGCGAACACCTTGGCGTCGGAGACCAGGTTGTCGACGACGCAATACTCGTTGGCGGTGTGGCACATGTCATCGCAGCTTTCCCAGCAATAGGCCTCGATCCCGGCCGCGCGGAAGAAGTTGGCGCAGGTCCCGCCGCCGATGCCGCCCGCCTTCGGCTCCACGTTCTTGACCTGCCTGATCGCCGCCGCCAAGGTCGTGTATGCTTCCGACTCCTGGGAGCTCGGTTTCCCGCTCCGGGTCAGCTGGACGGTCTCGAACGATATCTTCACCCCGGTCTTGTCCTCGAACAGGTCGCCGATCCACCTGAGCGTCTCCATGACGTCGTCCGGCGAGTACTGGGGCAGGATGCGGAAGTCCAGGAAGAATATGTCCTCTCCGGGCACGGTGTTCACGTTGCCCACCGTCTGGAGCCTCTTGGTCGGCTCGTAGGTCGAGGTGGGAGGGTCGAACAGGTCGTTCTTGACCCCGTACTTCGATTCCATGTAGTCGACTATGAACGTGATGAGCTCTGAACCGACCTTCATGGCGTTGATGCCCTTGTCCGGCGTCGATGCGTGGGTCTGTCTTCCCAGCACCGTCACCTTGAGCCACATGATGTGCTTCTCCGCCACCTCGATGAACGTGCCGGTGCCGTTCCCGTAGTCCGGGACATAGACTATGTCGTCCTTCCCGAACACTCCCTGTTCCAGCAAGAACTTCAATTCCCTTGTCCGATCCGACCTCCTCATCCGCCACCAGCGCCAGTCCGATGCTCAGGTCCGGGGTGAGCTTGAGGTCGTTGATCGCCTTGGCGGCAGAGACCGAGGCCACCAGCGACTGGCCGTTGTCCTCCGACCCGAGACCGAACAGCTTGCCGTCGATCAGCCGGGGCGAGAACGGCGGGTATGTCCATGCGGCCAGGTCACCGGGCGGCACGGTGTCCATGTGGCTAACGAACCAGACGGTGCGTTCGGGATCTTGCCCTTCTTCTTGGCCACGATGTTCGGCCGGAGCCTGAGCTTGACGCGCTCGTCGAGGGCGTCGTACATGTCGACATCGTCGAAGCCGCAGGTCCCGAGCATGTCCTTGAGGTACTGCGCCCGCTCGAACTCTCCCTCTCCGCCGCTCTCCGGTCCGATGGCCGGTATCCTGATGATCTCGCTTAGGACTTCCACCATTTCGTCATGCTTTGCATCAATGGAAGTCAATAAATCCTGAAGTGAAGGCATTCGAATCCCGAGATTAAATGAGTTACCCACTAATAATAACTTAGGTTTCTGTTATCCAGATACAAAACAAAAGCATGCCGGCCAGATGTCTGGTGCGGGCAAAGAAGCGGAGAGTTGGTTAACAAAAATGCTAGGGCCGTCCCGGTCAGGGGCGGCCCGTTCCGAAGATGATCAGCGCCTCAGTACCATGGAGACGGCGTTGCCGCCTCCCAGGCACAGGGTCGCCAGTCCGGTCGACTTGTTGCGGTCGATCATGGAGTGGACCATGGTGGTCAGGAGCCTGGCCCCGGAGCATCCTATGGGGTGCCCGAGGGCGATGGCCCCGCCATTCACGTTGAACGCCTCGTCCGGGACATTAAGCTCCTTCTTCACCGCCACCGAGGCCGAGGCGAACGCCTCGTTGTGCTCGAACAGGTCGATGTCGTCGATGGTCATGCTGACCTTCTTCAGGAGCTCGCGGGTCGTGGAGATCGGTGCCTCCATGATCCATTCCGGCTTGGTTCCGCCAGTGTGGTAGCCGACGACCTCGGCCATGGGCTTGATCCCGTGTTCCTCGGCGAACTTCCGGGAGGCGATGACCAGGGCCGAGGCGCCGTCGCTCAGCTGGGATGCGTTACCGGCGGTCACTATGCCGTCCGATTTGAACGAGGGCTTGAGCTTGGCCAACGATTCCATGGTGGAGTCGCTCCTGACCCCCTCGTCGACCTTGAACACGGTGTCCCCCTTCTTGGACTTGATCACGTAGGGCACTATCTCCTTCTCGAACTTGCCCGCGGAAATGGAGGCGGTGGCCTTCATGTGGCTTTGCAGGGCTATCGCGTCCGCCTGCTCCCTGGTGACGTGGAAACGCTCTGCCACCGTTTCCGCGGTGATGCCCATGTGCACGTCCGTGAATATGTCCCACAGCCCGTCGTGGACCATGCTGTCCATTATGGTCCCGTCGTTAAGCCGGTAACCGTAGCGTGCGCCCTTCAGCAAATACGGCGCCTGGTTCATGTTCTCCATGCCGCCGGCCACTATCAGCTCATGCTCGCCGGCCTTGATCGAGTTGGCCGCCAGCATGACCGCCTTCATTCCCGAGCCGCACACCTTGTTGATGGTGAGGGAGCCGATCTCCATCGGCAATCCGCCCTTTACCGCCGCCTGGCGGGCCGGGTTCTGCCCCAGCGAGGCGCTGAGAACATTGCCCATGATGCATTCGTTGACGCTCTTGCTCTCCACGTTGGCGCGCTTGACCGCTTCCCTGACCACGAGGGCCCCGAGCTCCGGAGCGGGAACGTCCTTCAGCGATCCTCCGAACTTGCCTATCGCGGTACGGGCCGCGCTCAATATGACCACATCTTCCATGATTGTTACCTCCAAAGACCGTGCTGGCCTTGGCTTATTGGTAGGCCTAGCAAAAACCTAGGGGTATAAAATATTGTCGATGTTAGCCATCGACTAACGACGATGCCAGGCATGAGGGGCATCGCTTCAATGGCTTGGCCAGATGGCGCCGGGCGCTGACCGGCGGCTCGTACCAACCTGGGCCCAGGGAGCGCGTCTCCTCGACCCTCGTGGCGGCATTCTCCGGCTGTTTACTGCCGCAGACCTTGCACCGGTAGCCTCCTTCCCGCCCCATGGACTGCATGCTCTTGTGGCATTTTGTGCAGACCGGGTTGGCGGTCTTGACGGTCACTTTCGCCAGTTCGAGGACCTCGAGCTTCTCCAGGTTGAGCGTCCGGGGCACCGCGCGTAGCTCGCCCACCGCCCGGACGACGTCGCCTGGCCTGAGCGCACGCACAACCTCACGGAACGACTTTGACGGTTCGTACCGACCAGGTCGAGCTCCTGCGCTGAACGGTCCGGCATCATCCTGATCAGCGCGTGACCTCCCTCGATGGTCCAGGAGGATGAGATTATGCTTCCCTTGATCGAGTATGTCCGGGCCGGGAGCAGCTCCTTCCATCTCTCCATGACGTGGTCGTCGGTCCCCTGGTTGGAAAGGAACATTATCCAGCGGTCGATCGGTTCGGAATCGATGGAACCCATGGCCGGAGGCAGGTCCGCCAGCACGTCCCCCCGTATGCCGAAGAGCACCGGGCACGGGGTGTGCGGGGATATGGCCCGCCGGCCGGCCAATTCATCGTAGTTGTTGAACGTGGAAGGAAATCTCCGGTCCATCTCGTGCACCGATGCGTCGGACAGCTCGCGCGGTGTGCCCCAGCGGGAACGCTCCCGGTAGGCGATCACCTCGTAAGTCCGGTCCAAGGGCCTCCAGGACATGGCGGCGGAGGCCCCGATGACGCCCCTGCCCCCTTCCATCTCGAACCGTGCAGCGCCTATGCGGTCGAGTTCCTCCAGGACCTCGGCCTTCTGCACGATGCCCCTCACCGCCGACCAATAGAGGTGCGCCCCCGGTTTGACACGGGATACGACCAGGCCGGGACTGGCATCCTCCTGGACGCGGGACCATTGGCGAAGCAGCCGGGAGCACCGGTCCATGACCAGGTCTGGGTCCGCCGGCCTTATGCACTCGGGATAGGAATAGATCGGGCCGTCCCGTATCGTCCCCACCATCTGGCATGGGCCCTTGCCCCTCCCGAAGCGAATGCTCAGGGCGGCATTGCCACGGGTCTTCCAAGGAACCGCCGGGTTGAGGCGGACCAGGCGCGGCAGCCCGATCAGGTCGTGGTCCCTCATGGCGTCGATAACCTCGGTTGCCAGATATGTGGTGCACATCGATTCGACCGAGTCCGTGTCATCAAAAGCGACGAACATCTTTGACCCCTAGAAGCAGGGGCCGGTTATTAGGGTTGCGCAGTTCGTCGCGATCATCCCGGACGGGAGAGCACCTCGGCGGACGAGGCGAACATGAAAGCGGGATCATCGTCGGAGGGAGCGACGGCCAACCGGACCGATGAACCGGCGGGGACCGCTTCGCTGAGGACCGACGGCGAAAGGAATATGCTAGCATGGTCGCCGTTCTGGTCCAGGACGGCCATGATGAACCCGGACTTGGAATGGTTGCACGAGATGACTATGCAATCCACCGAGACCGAGCTGCCTTTGACGGCGTCCTTGAACCCCTCGACGCGGTGCGGCGTCAGGTCCGAGAAGACGGTGAGGAGGATCAACGCGAGCATTGCGCAACCGACCAAGGAACCGAGACCGATCTTGACCATGGGCCACACCAGCGCATTATTATACTTTTCAAAAATGCGTACATGCAGACTCAGGAAACAACATTTGAATACCCTCAGCCGCATTTAGCCCGCTATGAGTAAGCCGTTCCTAACTGAGAGGGCACCGGTTCCTGGCCTCTCTATTCCTTATCGTTGGCCTGGTGCTCAGTGCCCTTGGCATCATCGGACTGACATCACAGGACATCGCGAACGCCGGCGATTGGGACTACTGGTTAGCAATGGTGGGAGTTCCGTTGTTGCTTATCGGGGTCATCTGGCTCTGGGTCTATCTGGCCAGGGTCAGGGAGTTTCACAGGACCCTTCTGGAGAAGAGCAAGGCCAACTTCCTGAAGAGCATGGACGACACCGAGTACCTCGCCTGGCGCCTGCCCATGAAATACGAAAAAGAACTGGAAGCCAAGAAGGCCGGGTTCAACATCAAGAAGTGAGTGCCCCAAAATAAGGGGCACCCCTACATTTCCGGTGGAATCGTCTTTTCGGGTCCGGGGGGCCCGGCGACGATGCGCCCGTCGAGCCCGATGACCGTTTTTGCTATGCGGTCCCGGTCCTCGGCCTTACACCTAATAGATACTTGTGTGACCGGACCGTAGACGATCGAAATGACGTCACAGATATCATAGAGACCGGAGAGCAAACTCTGCAGCTCTCCGGATTGAGGAGCCTCAAAGTTCAATTCCACGGGATAGGTGAACTTCTCCAATATCTTGGACCTCACTACATCTAGACCGTAGTTCTCTTTGACCGATGTGAGAACGATCTCGGATTGGGGAAATTCAGCCCGAACGACATCGATCCTTTCCTTCATTCCAAACTTCAACAGATCCGTCTTATTGAGAACTATGATGATATTG
>CAWDCQ010000024.1:0-19024 GCA_963800775.1 uncultured Methanomassiliicoccales archaeon
TCATTTTTATTGTTTGCTTGGCTCAGTTCGTGTTGTTGTACGAAAACATCGGAGCTCCTCTAAACACGGGCCCTAACAAGAATCTTTTTCTTAAACTTGAAACCGGAGGGGACTTCTCACAGGAACTCCACTCCGCGTCGCTGCGCTTGCCGGGACCCGGAAATCAGCAGCTCTGGAGCGCCTCCGGTAACCTCTCCCCGCGCACCGGATTTGCCTGGGACACGGCGCCTTCGGCCTGGTCGTCCGCGGCGGCTTTGGCCTGTTTTACGATCGGCCTTTCGATAACCTCTGGCAGAATATCGGCAACAATGGAATCTCCACTCCGGAATTGATTTGCGGCAGCGGATGCACGTCCGGACCCACGAGTCTACTGTCGCCCCCGCAAACCATTCTCGCCAACTTCCCGGGCTATGTGAACACCAGTTTTCCGTCGCTCCTGCTAATGGATCCTCATCTGAAGAATGGTTACACGCAGTCCTACTTCCTGGGTCTCTCAAAGCAGTTGTTCACCAACTGGGACATCGAAGTCAACACGCTTGGCGCCGAAGGCCGACACCTGCTGACCTCCGACACTTTGAACCGCTTGCAGGAGTTCAGCACCTTGCCCAACATCGTCTGGCGATCGAGCGAGGGAGCCTCCAGCTACCATGCGCTAAACATTGTCCTGCGGGATCGAGCGCCCTCACGGGATGTTCCAGGCGTCTTACACCTGGAGCCACTCGATCGACAATCAAAGCGATCCTCTCGGGGGCGACGAATTCGACGTGAGCTTCATCAACGTCGCTGCGCAATCCGCGCCGTTGTCGCCAGTATCTTTCGCCCGGGAGTTCGTCCCGGTAGAACGTGGCGATCTCGTCCTCCCGCACGACGATGTTGTCGCCATACTTGATGTTCCGGTTCATCCGGAACATGATGTTCTGACGCTTGTCCTGATCATCCCATTTGAAAGTCTCCGCGCCTAGTAATGCCATCGCTCATCACACCCCTGTTCCCATGATGGTGGATATGCGCTTTTGGTATTTCTCCTCGAAACCGGTTATGCGCATCCGGACGTTCTTCAGCTGTTCTGCCGTCTTGCCGTCATCGTTCTCGTCCACCGCCCCGCGGAGATACCCTATCGACTGTTCCACAAAATTGATAATGTCGATCATTGCGGCGTCGTATTCGTCAGAGCACGTTCAGCTCCGATACGTCGATCCGTGATGTCCGCCGAGATACCGGAGTATCCTGATTCGCCGTGCGCCAGCAGGCCTTCGACCTTCTTGTACTCGTTGATCACGCCGCCGATCGGGGTCAGGTTCTTGGAAAGTGGGTTGTTCGCGACCAGGGTCTGCCGGAGCTCTTCCAGTTCCTGCCTTTGAAGCGCCATCCGCTTTCCCAGCTCGAGCCTCAGCATCTTGTCTGAGTCTCTCAGGTCGTCCCTTAGCCTATATCCGCGGTATCCCGGGACCATGAGCTCGATCTTCTTGATCAGTCCTCGGTCCTCCTCGACCTTCTGCCTGATGTCTGGCATGGTGAACTCTCTAGCTGGGGTAATAGCAGTGGCCATGCTATTAAATTGTCGTCTCCTTGTGCCAGGCGCAGCCCTGGACCGTCTACGGGATGTCGGTCATCTCCTTCTCATGCCCGAGAAATCTGACCAAGTGGAACGTTGATGAGAGGGAGGAAGAGCATCATGATCGGCGGCCTGTCCCGATGAATGAACATCACGATGTCAGGGGCTTCCAATACTTTCAAGGGTCAGGATCTCCCCCTCCTCTCATTATTTGACGAAAGATGCCATGGCGAGGCTTATAATTGGAACGAAAGCAGGATGGTTTATCCATCCAACCGGTTCGGAGCCAGACAGCAATTAATTTGGGCCCGGACCATTTTTCGGCATCCAAGGAGGCGGCATCGGCAAAAGCATTAATATCGACTAACGCATCTGCTTTCTTCGTTCAGCTCATAAGAAAATGAGCTGTAATCGTTCAGGGGAACGAAAAGCGGACTTTCTTAGGAGGAGAGGATCGCATAGGAGCGGTGAGCCACCGGCCCAACGAACTCCAAACGCATTCCAAACCGAGGTACGGGGTCGACAGACCTCTACCTTTTTAGATGTTCTAAAATGAGCCCAATGATGATCTGCTCATCGGATTAATTCATGCCATACTCCAACGGCATCCATGTTCACGATGGCGCCGATTCTCAAGAATGAAGAACTTCGATCGAAAGGAACCGTGGATTGGATCGTTCTTAAAATTATCTTTGAACACTAGCAGGATCTGCTAAACCTCCCGGTTCTGGTTCCTAATGGGCGTGGGCTAGACTCAGCCCTTGCATTGGAAGGGATGCATTAGCCTTCCTCAGATCGGTGACGTCGTAGCTGATGCCATAGACCGTCACCGGTTTGCCGTTTGAATCAGTGATCTTTCCTACACGGACTATGATATCCCTGACCTCACCATCTCTGCGGATGATGCGGTGCTCGATCTCCGTGAACCCGCCAGGGGGCAGATGGTCTGTTCCTCCTCGCATGAACTGCAATACGCGGCTCAGGTCGTCCGGGTGAACGAACTCCTTGAAGTATTTGTCCGGCTCCATGACGTGTCCTCCTTCACTAAACGCATCTGTGCTGTACATGCGGTAAAACAGATCGTCGAATCTGAACTGGTTAGTCCTGACGTCGAACTCGAAGGTCGCGACCCTTGCCAGGTCCATTGCCATCTCGACCTGACGTTTCTTGACGTTGAGGCAATCCTCGGCCGATCTCTTGCCTACAGCCTGCCTAATCTTATGCTCTAACTCACAGAACTGCGCGTTGGGATCCCCTCCTTTCTGCACGTAGAAACTGACTCCGGAATTGTATGCCTCGATGACGACCTCCTCGCGGCCCCGGCCTGTGAACAGAACGAATGGGAGGTCCTTGTCCGTCCCGCGCACCTTCTTGAGATATTGCAGCCCATCCACATCGGGCATCTGGTAATCAGAGATGATGGCATCGTAGTGGAACTTCGCCATGGCCCCCAGCGCCTCCTTCACGGATGAGGCGATGTCGACATTCAGTTCCCCATTCCTTTCTAGGAATATCTTCCCGATTTCAAGGAGGTTCTCCTCGTCATCGACATAGATAACTCGAATCGTTCTTCCCTCACCGGATGAAAGCACTGGAATTCGGAAATTTAAATACATTGGAGACTATTTTCGTATCCTGATAACGTAATGGTAAGTATTCTCGTGAAAATGGTTAACATGGGAAGGCTGGCCAGATTCTATATATGTCCAGTACTGGACAACCCCTCGAGCGCGTCTCAAAAAAACTTCCGTCTGATCGAATTATCTAGATGCTCATGAGGTCCATAGGCCGCGTCTTGCCAGGAGAACGAACATGGCTTAAGCCGAGGCCAGTACATCCATAGGGCATAGATTAATCTAATCTGGAGGCGAATCCCTGCACTAGGTCAAACATGGAGCCCGAGCCGAAGTTCTCCAATCATCTCGTGAAAGAGAAAAGCCCATACCTCATCAAGCACTCGCACAATCCGGTCGACTGGTATCCTTGGGGCGATGCGGCTTTCGCTGAGGCAAGGCTTTCCGGGAAACCGATATTCCTCTCCATCGGATATTCCGCCTGCCACTGGTGCCACGTGATGGAGAAGGAATCGTTCGAGGACGAGGATGTAGCACGGGTCATGAACGAGAAGTTCGTATCCGTGAAGGTGGACCGGGAGGAGCGTCCGGACATAGACGAGCTCTACATGAAGGCCTGCCAGGCCATGACCGGAGGAGGGGGCTGGCCACTGACCATCATCATGACCCCGGACCGGATACCGTTCTTCGCTGCTACCTATATTCCCCGAGAATCGCGGTTCGGGATTTCCGACATCATCACCGTCCTGAACGCGATCTCCGATGCCTGGAGGGATGAGCAGAAGGAGATACAGGGGATCACCTCCACCATCCTGAAGGCGATCTCCGGGATGGAAATCGTTATGCCGGGTGAGCCCAACGTAAGATACCTGGACAATGCATTTCAGGGATTGAAGAAGACCTACGAGGAGAAGTTCGGGGGCTTCGAACAGTCTCCCAAGTTCCCCATACCGCACAAGGTTATGTTCCTTCTGCGTTACTGGAACGACACCGGGAACGCGGAAGCGCTGAGGATGGCGGATTGGACCCTGACGAACATGATGCTCGGAGGGATCCATGACCACGTAGGGGGTGGGTTCCACCGCTATTCCACGGACGAACAGTGGATACTGCCGCATTTCGAGAAGATGCTCTATGACCAGGCCCTCATCTGCATGGAGTATACTGAGGCCTACCAGGCGAACGGAAGGGACGATTACAGAAAGGTCGCGCAGGGAACAATCGAATACGTCCTAAGGGACCTGACCATGGAACAGGGGGCGTTCTGCGCCTCGGAGGATGCGGACAGCGAGGGAGTGGAAGGCAAGTTCTACACCTGGACTCACTCCGAAATCCAGGATGTCCTGGGCGACCGCAGGCCGGAGATCTTCATGGAATGTTTCGACGTCCGGTCCGAAGGCACCATCGGGTCTGGGGCGGAAGGGGAGACGAGACCGGAACATACTCCATCTGACCGCCGACATGGCCACCCTGGCGGCCAAGTTCGAGATGAGCCCTCAGGAGCTGACCGACTATCTGGATGAGTGCTGCACAAAGCTGATGGAGGTGCGAAAGCTGCGGATCAGGCCGGCCCGGGACGACAAGGTCCTGACGGACTGGAACGGATTGATGATCGCCGCCCTGGCCAAAGCGGGTAGGGCGTTCGGGGAAAAGCGTTATCTGACAGCGGCAAAACGGGCCGTTGATGCCGTAGAGACCTTTCTGGCATCTCCAGAGGAGGGGCTTTTTCATATGTACCGGGACAGAGAGGCCCGGGTTAGCGGAATGCTCTCCGACCACGCATACTATATCTGGGGGCTCCTGGAGCTCTATCAGGCCACGTTCGAGTACCGATACCTCGACCGGGCCCTTGATTACACCAGGAGAACGATCGATCTCTTCGGCGATGAGCGGGGGGGCTTCTACAACTCCGTGGCCAAGGAGGACCTGGTCCTTCTGAGCAAGGAGATATCCGATGGGGCGGTGCCTTCCGCGAACTCGGTGATGGCCTACGACCTTTCCGTACTGTCCGCTATGCTCGAGGACGCATCCATGAAGGAGCTCGCCCTGGCATCGGCCAGGTATTACGACTTCTATTTGAGCAAGGTGCCGGACGCCCTGTCGTTCTACATGATGGGGCTGAGGATGCTCCTCAAACCGGGTCAGGAGCTGGTCATCGCGGGCGACCCCGATGAGGAGCGGACAGAAAGATGATCGGGGCGGCCAACACCGTCTACCTGCCGTACACGGTCATGATGCTATACCCGATACGCAAGGGCCAACCGCCAGAATGCCGGAACCTGGCACATCTGAAGGACAAGGTGCTCCTGGACGGAAAAGCGACCGCTTATCTGTGCCAGGACGCGAGCTGCAAACGCCCCATCAACGATGTGGATGAGCTGTTGGACATGCTCCGTTCAGGTAGCCACCACACCTGAACCTGCGGTCCAGAAAAAGCCCCCTCCGTCATGCAATAGAGACCGCCCAACAACAGGGATCATGGGAATCGTTATGCTAGCCCAGATCGTCGGGACGGACTGGAACCGGCGGGCATTGCTCTTCCTCTGAAACAATTAAAAAAGAATGGACTGGGCCGGTCAGATGAGCTCGAACGCCGCTGCCAGTGCGCCGTCCTCTGCCCGGTCGTAGGTCTTCGCCGTACCGATGATGATGACGTCGCCCTCGCTGACCGCCAGGAGACGCCTGAGCGTGGTGGCGAACTCCGGCCGCTCCTTGTCCAGATCATAGTCCGGTGGAACGATCAGCCGGTCTCCGGAAATGATAACGGTGGTGGCGCCCTCCGCCCCGGCCTTGATGGCGCTGTCCCTCTGCTCGACGCCCATCTTTATCTTCATGCTCATGCCCTTGACCAGGACGGCGGCGCTGCGTTCTCCCAGCATGCTGTCAGTGGGTTCCACCCTTTCCATGTATATCGGCAGATGGCTCAGGAACTCGTGTCCCTTGCTGGTGATCTTTACCCCAGTCTGCTTGACGTCGATCATTTCCCGGTCGCGCAGGTATTCGATGATCGTGCGCATGCTGCCCTCGCCCACGCCCACCAGGTCCGCAAGATGTTTTCGGCCCTTGCGCCTCCCATCCGAGATGATGGAAAGGGTTTTGAAGACGTGGTAATCGGCGAACCGGTGCACCGGACCATATCTGGGCAAATCGACGAGTTTCATTGCCTAGAATACCGTTACTTGGCCTTTTACAACTTTCTCCGTCACCTGGTTGATGTTCTCGAACCAGTTGTCGGCCACCGCGAGCGCCTTCTTCTGGTTCTTCTCGAAGTTGGCACCCGGCTCCATTATGAGCTGGACGCTGCAGGTCTGAGGGTCGTTTATCGGTCTGCCGATCTGGGCCAATATGCGGACCTGGGCCTCGCAGACGTCGCCGCCCGCTTCCTTGACAATGTCCCTGGCGATCCAGTTGGCAAGGATGTTGTACATCTTGCCGACGTGGGTGATCGGGTTCTTCCCGGCCGACGCCTCCATGCTCATCGAGCGGTACGGGGTGATCAGGCCGTTGACCCGGTTGCCCCGGCCCACGGAGCCGTCATCGCCGTTCTCGGCGCTAAGTCCGGTGACCGTCAGATAGTAGTTGCCGTTCTTGTAGTCGTCCGCATGGTTGACGTCGACCTTGATGCCGTACTTCGTGAACTTGGTGGCGTAGTCGGCGACCCTCTCGGTCATCTCCTGCACGACGTTGATGTAGTGGTCGGCGTCCGGCACGAACTTGTCCACCATGGCGCAGGCGATGGTCAGGGTTATCTCGTCGAAGTTCCTGGCGGCCATGACTTTGACGTCCTGGCCGGTCTCCTTGAGCTTCTTCTTCATGGCGCCGTTGATGTATCTCTCCACCTCGAGCGTCACCGTCTCGGTCTGGGACAGCGGGGCGAAGCTGCATCCGAACGATGTGTCGTTGGCCAGCATGCAGCTGTTCTTGTTGCCGTTGACCTTGCACTTGTCGGCGAGCGATTCGAAGTTCTTGATCAGGTCAACGCTGCCCTTTCCGATCTTGCAGTCGACGATGACATCATTGTTGACGTCCAAGTGCGGGAAGTTCTTCAGGTATTGCTTTGCCGCGCCGATGGCAGTGGTGGCGTACGGGAGCCTCTCGCCGTTCACCTGGGTGATGGCCCTACCGATGAGAACTATGTAAATCGGCTCCAGCATCTTGCCGCCGCCGAACTTGGGGGCGCTCTGTCCGCCCACTACCTCGTTCTGGTCGGTGTTGTGGTGAAGGACCTCGCCGAACCTCTCCTGGTACATCTTGCACAGTGCCTGGCTGACCGATTCCGCCAGGCCGTCGGATATGGTGTCCGGGTGGCCTAGGCCTTTGCGCTCGACGAGCTCGACCCTCTGCTTCTCTATGGGGGTCAGGTTCATGCTCTCGATGATAATGTTCTTTTCGACCTTCTTGGCCACTGGCTTCTTTACTGGGGTCTTGCTTGCCGGCTTTGATGCCATTGATGAATCCACCTATCTTGGAATAAATCGCAGCCCCTGGCCAAAACTTGTCCTTAGACTGGTCCGGCCATGGACCGAGTTAGGTCAGTTGTAATTGGTCCGGTCATATAAGCCCTATTGACTCAATTATTCATATACGACTAATGACATGTGGATATGCCATGAAGTTCCCCGATGAGACAGAGATCAAGAAGTTGCGCAAGAGCCTGGACATCACCCAGTCCGAACTGGCCTCGCTTTCCGGTGTCAGCCAATCCACGATCGCGAAGATGGAGAGAGGCAGCATCAAGGGCAGCTACTCTGCCGTCGTCAGGATCTTCGAGGTCCTGCAGGAGGAGATGAGCAAGAGACGCGAGGGAATGAGGGCCAAGGACGTCGCATCCCCCAACGTCATCAGCATCCAGTCGAACGAGAAGGTCAAGCGGGCCACCGAGGTCATGAGGGAGAGCGGTTACTCCCAGCTGCCGGTCTTCACCGGGGTCCAGCACGTGGGCAGCATCAGCGAGTTCAGGATCCTGAGCCTGCTCCGGGACGGGGCCAAGATGGAGGACATCGGTGAACAGACCGTCGGCCAGATAATGATGGATTCCTTCCCGATCGTTAGCGAAGAGGCCGCGGTCGAGGTAGTAACCTCCCTTCTGTCCGCGTCCAACGCCGTCCTGGTCTCAAGGAAGGGGTCGATCGTGGGGATAATCACAAGCTCGGACGTCCTGAAGCTTCTTTGAGGAGGTCGTTCCGTCGTAATTGACCTGGACGATCATCAGGTCCTCCGAGGCAAAGGTGTTGGGGAACATCTCCCTGGCTTCCTTTACCAGGAGGCCGACGTCCTCGTACCTGCCGCTGAAATGGTTCAGGTAAAGTGTCTTCACCCCGGCCAGCGAAGCAATGGTGGCGGCATCCCGGGCGGTGGAGTGACCGAACTCCTTGGCTTTCTCGCTGAGCGACACGTCGGCGGTGGCCTCGTGCACTAGCACATCGCAGCCGAGTATCGATTCCATGAAATGTTCGCTTGGCCGGGTGTCCCCTGAGAACGCCACCCTCAGTCCGGGCCGGGGATCGCCGATGACCATGTCCGGGGTGACCGTCCGTCCCTTGACCGTGACGCTGGAACCGGACTGGAGCTTGGAGAACAGGGGGCCCTCGGGAACGCCCAGCTCCATCGCCCTTTCCTTGTTGAACTTTCCTGGACGGGCATCCCCTTCGAGGACGAAGCCGAACGAAGGGACCGAATGGTCCGTGCGGACCGCCATTACCGAATATCCTTTGGCCTGCACTACCTGGTAGTCTTCCACATCTTGGCCGATGACCTCGAAACCGGCCTGGAAATAGCCCAGGCTGATGATGGTATCGACCACGTCAGTCGTGCCCTCGGGGCCGTATATCTCCAGCGGTTCGGTGCGGCCGGCGAAGTTCATCGATTGCACGAGACCGGGGAGGCCGAGAAAATGGTCCCCGTGCAGGTGGGTGATGAAAATCCTGGTTATCTTCATGAAGGAGACGGTCGAGCCCATGAGCTGCCTTTGGGTCCCTTCCCCACAGTCGAACAGAAGGATCTCCGGGCCGACCCGTACGGCCGTGGCGCTGGTGTTGCGGTATCGTGTCGGCACGCTGCCGCCGGTTCCGAGGAAGACGATCTCCACGTCTCCGCATCGGTTCAGGATGCATTAATCTCTTTTGAGTCGTGACGCGCCAACCACTCGTCCTAAAGAAGAAAGTGACCGGGCCCAGACGGGCCTTGATGTTGCAAGGCACATTGCCTTCATTTCAAGTTGATCAAGATCGACATTCTTCCAAATGCGCCCCTCAGGAACCCAGACCGCAAGAAGAGAGCGGACAACATCATGAGCAGACCGAAACTGCCGGAAACCTCTTGGCCATCGACATCCGGGGACTGCCGAGAATCTAGGACGATGAGAAGAGCGCAGCCTTGATGATGTTTCGAAGGTCTGATTGTCAATAGTGTCGTCACCCTAATTATCCGAAGAATGTTTCGGGGCGAGCCGCTCGGTCCAGAGACAGCCGGCGAAGACACCAGAACAGCGGACCTAAATTGTGCGTACCTTGACCGGGCCTAATATGTTGCCCGCACGCCTAACGCATGGATCCCATCTTGCGCTCTGTCTTGGTCGCCTTCTTGTAGGCCTTGTAGTGCTCTTTGCACAGATGGACCCGCTTCAGGTCCTCGTCCACATCCAGCTTTGCCTCTTCGGCGCTGTTCTTGGAAATTGACCTCTCGGCCGGTTTTCCGCACCCGGCCACGTCGCAAGGTTCCTCTTTATCAACTGCGTGATGGGTCTCTGCCATGAATCTGGCATCCCATCACCTTCATTTTAACGTTTTGCCTTGGCTATCGAGAACAAGCGACAACATTATGTCCCGCATGTAACAATGACCCGACGATAGAATGACGGCCTTCAAGAGGATCTTGGTGGGAGTGGATGGGTCCGACAATTCGCTCCGGGCGGCCCGGAAGGCGGCGGAGGTCGCCTCCCTTCACGGAGCGCAGATCACCCTCCTGAACGTGATCCAGCCGGCCGAATCAGCCTATTATACCGGAATGCCGACGACCGAGCTCGCGGAGCGCGCCAAGGGCGAGGACAAGCTCTACCGGGCCAAAGTGGCATGCGAAGAGGCCGGATTGTCTCCCGAGCTGCGAGTGATGCTCGGCAACCCGGCCGAGACCATACTAGACCTGTCCGAAAAGGGCTACGACCTGGTCGTGGTGGGTACGAGAGGCATTGGTGCGTTGGCCCGTTTCATCATGGGAAGCGTTTCCATGCGCGTGGTGCAGTTCTCGAAGACCCCGGTGCTGGTGGTTCCCTGAGGAGGTGTTGTTCATGACGATCAAGGTAGCTCCATCCATACTATCTGCAGATTTCGGAGCGCTGGCTCAAGAGGTCCGCCGCGTCGAGGACGCGGGAGCGGACTGGGTCCACGTCGACGTGATGGACGGGATGTTCGTTCCAAACATCACCATCGGACCGGAGGTCATACGTAAGATACGACCCCACACGAAGCTGCCTTTCGACGTGCACCTGATGATCGTCCAGCCGGAGCGGTACATCGATGCGTTCTCGAAGTCCGGGGCAGATTACATAACCATCCACGTGGAGGCGTCTACGGTCCTCTCCCAGACCCTGGCCAAGATCCGCTCGCTGGGCAAAAAGGCGGGCATATCGATCAATCCGGAGACCCCGTTCGATGCGGTGGTCCCCTATCTTGACCAGATAGATCTTCTGCTGGTCATGACGGTGCATCCGGGATTCGGAGGACAATCATTCATTGAGGATGTGGTCCCTAAGATAACCTTGGCCCGGGAGTTCGCCGATCGGAAGGGGTTAGATTTCGACATCGAGATCGACGGGGGGATCAACGCCTCGACCGGTCTGCGATGCGTGCAGGCGGGCGCTTCCGCGTTGGCGGCGGGCAGCGCATTGTTCGGTTCCAAGGACATGAAGGCGGAGATATCGACTTGGCACAAGTTTTGAGCCTATCCAGATGGGTCGTCAAAACCGTAAAATGAATCTCCGCAGGAATCGACAATTTATTAGCCATGAACACTATCACCGGGCGAGTGCACCGAAAGTGAAATGCCGCTTGAAGTGCTACTCAGTTCCCGAAAGGAAATCTCATGGCTCGAATTGGATCTAAGAAGTCATTGGTCACAAAGCTCGGCATAAAGGATGGGATGAAACTCCTGTTCATCAACTCACCCCAGGGCTACGACGAGGTCCTTGGCAGGCTACCAAAGAACGTTGTGGTGGTCGATGACATCACTGACGAGCTAGATTTTGTCCAGATGTTCAGCAAGAGCAAGAAGGAAGTGGACGTCACGTTCCCCAAATTGGTTGCCTCGATAAGGCATGAGGGGATCATCTGGGTCTGCTGGCCGAAGGGATCGTCCAAAATCAAGACCGACCTAACCGGCAGCATGGTGCGCGAGGTCGGCAATGCCAACGGCATGGTGGACGTGAAGGTATCCTCCATCGACGATACCTGGTCCGGGCTGAAGTTCGTCAACAAGGCGAAAGAGAAGGACTAAGGACCAAAGGTAAAATGCCAGAGGGCAACGGCGATGTCCGGCCCCGGCATATCTGGAAACCGTTTGGAAGGGGAAAGGTAAATAAATGCCCCCTCTCATTCCGTGCTGAGTGGCCTCATGGAATTCACACAGAAACAATTGCTGGTAATGCTGACGGTAGTCTTACCCATTATCCTTCTGGTATTTGCCATGGCCTTTAACGCCGGCATATGCATCTTCATGGCCATTCTGGTCTGGATCGGTATTGCGCTTATAATGCTCTACCTGCCGCAATTCAAGGAATGATCACTTCATCACGGTGCCGAAGGCAACCTTCTTACTGACCCGGTTGATGCGGACCTGGACCGTCTCGCCTATCTTTGTGTCTGGCACTATGATGACGAACCCTTCGATCTTGCCGACCCCGTCGCCCTGCGACCCGATGTCGGATATCGTCACCGTGTAAGTCTGGCCTTCTTCCACTGGCTTCTTCTCTGTTAGCCCCACGGAATTCTCCATGAAGATTGATTACGTAAGCATCCAGTATTAATGATTTCGATTATCTAAGGGATATCGAAAGTTTTTCAGGATGTTCCGCACGGATATCTTGGTATCATTGGCCAGTTGGACTCTCCGGTTCGATTCCAGTCCTTCGGGATGCTGTCGCGGTTTTGGTCGGATCATCCAGCAACATTCTGTTCCGGACCCGGTCAGGTTCATACGCTATACCAATACACATTGTTCAGTAAGCTGGCAGGTTCAGTAAGACCGCGGCCCATGATATTTTACTGAAAGCGCCACCGAATCATTGGGCGGGGCACGAAACGGTTATCATTCGAAAGCACGATTCATCTTGTGGCGTACATCGCCTCAAGATCAAGGTGGTTGGAATGGGCGTTAACCTGGCCGACATTATCAAGGCAAGAGACGTGACCCCGGAAGAGCTAAGGGGCAAGACAGTGGCCATCGACGCATACAACGCCATCTACCAGTTCCTGTCTGTCATAAGACAGCCGGACGGCACGCCCCTGAAGGACAGCAGGGGAAGGATAACGTCCCATCTCTCCGGCCTCCTGAACCGCAATGCCAACCTGATCGAGATGGGTGTCCGGCCGGCCTATGTTTTCGACGGTATCCCCTCGGAGATGAAGAACGGGACCATCCAGGATAGGCATGAGAGGCGGGTCAAGGCGCAATCGGATTGGCAGGAGTCTTTGGTGAAGGGAGAAACGGAGAAAGCGTTCACAAAGGCCACCCAGTCCTCCAGGATCACCAACGAGATCGTGGAATCCAGCCGGATCCTGCTGACCCATCTCGGCATACCGGTGGTCCAGGCGGCGGAAGAAGGGGAGGCGCAGGCGGCATACATGGCTCAGAAAGGGGTGGTTTGGGCGGCATCCTCCCAGGACTTCGACTCTTTGTTGTTCGGCGCCCCCCGGCTCCTGCGGAACTTCACTCTGGCCGGCAGAAGGAAAATGCCTGGCCGGAACGAGTACCGGGACGTGAAGATGGAGATCATAGACGCGGAGATGGCGCTCAAGGAGCTAGAGATCTCCCGGGAGCAACTCATCGACATGTGCATCATGATGGGCACCGACTATAACCAGGGGGTGAGCGGGATCGGCCCGAAACGGGCACTCAAGCTGATACGGGAGCATGGCGATTTCGTCCATGCCATGGCCTCGATCGACAAGGTCTTCCCCGAGTATGAACGGGTCAAAGGGCTGTTCCTCGATTTCGAGAAAACGGACAACTACACCCTGGAATGGAAAGAGCCGGACCGTGCCAAGGTAGTGGAGATGCTGGTCGGCCAGTATGATTTCTCGGAGCAGAGGGTGAACTCCGCCCTGGACAAGATGATGCCCAAGCAGGTCAGGAAAGAGCCCAAGAACCAGGCCAGCCTGGACATGTTCTGAACCCGGTTTCAAACCGTCCCATCGGTTTCTCAGATGTCGATCGTTCCCGTTAATTGCAATTTCAATTCCGTCACCCTAATCTTGATAACCCTTCACGTTGATTGAAGCCGGTCGACCGGCTAGGAAGAAAGTTACTGTCTCTGGACCATGTAGTTTATATTGTCTGGCGGCATCGGGGCGACAAGAGGGACGGCGATGATAAAGCAAGTCCAGGGAAGTTATAATCCAGCTCAACTAGAGAAAGCGGTCCGGGAGTTCTGGACCAAGACCGAGTCTTACAAAAAGACGAAGGAGCTCCGCGCAACCGGCCCGGACTACTACTTCGTCGATGGTCCACCGTACACCACCGGCTACATCCACCTGGGTACGGCCTGGAACAAGACCATCAAGGACACGATCATCCGGTTCAAGCGGATGCAGCGTTTCAACGTGACCGACACTCCCGGCTACGACATGCACGGGCTGCCCATCGAGGTCAAGGTGGAGCAGTCCATCGGCGTGAAGAACAAGAAGGAGATCGAGGAGTACGGCATAGACCGCTTCGTCGGAACCTGCAAGGAATTCGCCCTGGGCTTCCAGAAGAAGATGAACGAGCAGTTCTCCGAGCTAGGCGTGTGGATGGATTGGGAGAACCCCTACCTGACGATCAACTCGAGCTACATAGAGGCCGCCTGGTGGACACTGAAGCGGGCGCACGACAAGGGCCTGTTGGTGACAGCCAACCGGGTGCTTCCTGGATGCCCCCGCTGCGAAACGGCGCTGGCTGAGGCCGAGATCGAATACTCGGACGAAAAGGACCCATCCATCTACGTCAAGTTCCCGCTGCGGAACGATGAGAAGGTCTCGCTTCTGATATGGACCACCACCCCGTGGACGCTGCCGGCCAACATGGCGGTGGCGGCCCATCCTGACTTCAAGTACGTCAAGGTCCGATACCGGCGCATCGGGGAGACGGAAACGGTCATAGTCCTCAAGGACCAGGTCGAATCGATCCGGGAGATCGGCGGCTGGGAGAAGTACGACATCCTGGAGACGATAGAGGGAGACGACCTGGTCGGTACCGAGTATCTCCCGCCGTTCGGCGATGAGGTCCCTTACCAGAAGAACGCCGGCGGGAAATGGGTGCACAAGGTCATACCGTCCAAGACCGTGGAGGCGTCCAACACAGGCCTAGTGCACATCGCCCCCGGAAACGGACCCGAGGATTTCGAACTGGGAAAGGAGTTCGGGATCGAGCCGTTCTGCCCGGTGGAGGCAAACGGAAGGTTCAACGCCGACGTCGGAACGAAGTACCAGGGAATGCACATCAAGAAGGCCAATCCCCTCATCATAGAGGACCTGAAGGAAAAAGGGATCCTGTTCTGGAGCGGCATCATCGAGCACCGTTTTGGACACTGCTGGAGATGCAACACGCCTATCTTGTTCCGGAATACGCAGCAGTGGTTCCTCAAGGTCACGGCGATAAAGAACCTCATGCTCGAAGAGGTCGAGGATACGCTGGACCCCGGACTGGGCCGGTTCATCGCGCATGTACGATTGGGTGCTCAACGCCCGGGACTGGTGCATTTCCAGGCAGAGGTACTGGGGCATACCGATCCCAGTATGGGCCTGCGGGTCCTGCGGCGAGCTCAAGGTCATCGGCTCGGTGGCCGAGCTGGAAACACTGGACGGCTACCGGAAGGACATGGAGCTGCACCGTCCCTGGATCGACGCGGTCACCTGCCCTTGCCCCAAGTGCGGCAAGACCATGAAGCGCGTGCCCGACGTCCTGGACGTATGGTTCGATTCCGCGGTCGCCTCCTGGGCGCAACTGGGCTTCCCCGGGAAGAGGGCCGAGTTCGACCGCTGGTGGCCAGGGCGCTGGATCACCGAGGCGCAGGACCAGACCAGGGGATGGTTCTATTCCCAGCTGGCCGCCGGATGCATAGCGTTCGGTAGGGCGCCATACGAAAGCGTGCTGATGCACGGATGGATGCTGGACCCCTCAGGACAGCCGATGTCCAAGAGCAAGGGCAACGTCATCGAACCGAGCAAGGTGATCGCCGAGTACGGCGCGGACGCCCTAAGGTTCTATATGCTCCGCTCGTCCGCCCCTTGGGAGGACATCGCATTCCAGAACGAGGGCGTGAAGAACGCCCGGAAGATGCTGAACGTCTTCTGGAACGTGGTCAATTTCGCGGCCCAGTACATGGCCATAGACAAGTTCGACCCCAGCGCGGTGGACTACGAGAGGATCAAGGGACATCTGCGCTCCGAGGACAAGTGGCTGATCTCGAAGACCGAGAAGCTCAAGCACGAGGTCACCCGTAACATCAACACATACGACCTGCACAAGGCCTGCCGGCTCATAGAGGAGTTCGTCCTGGACGACCTTTCCCGCTGGTACGTCCGTTTGATCCGGGACCGGATGTGGAAGGAGGAAGGGGACCTCGACAAGCTGGCCGCCTACAAGGTCCTGTTCGATTCCACGATGGCCACCAACCTGTTGCTGGCCCCGTTCTGTCCGCACGTCACCGAGGAGGTGTACCAACACCTGGACGGAAGCAAGGGATCGGTGCACATGCTGGACTGGCCCTCCGCCGACCTGACCAAAGTGGACGAGCGCCTGGAGAACTCGATGAAGGAGTGCGCGGAGCTGGTGGAGATCATCACCAGGGAGCGCCAGGCCCGCAACGTCAAGTTGCGGTGGCCCATGAAGCGGATCATCATCAAGGCGTCGACCCAGGAGGCAATGGACTCCATCATGGCGCTGGACGATATCCTGCTCTCCCAATCGAACACCAAATCGGTGCAGTACATCAAGCCGGGCCAGGAATGGGACGAGACGATCCTGAACGTGATCCCGAACCCGCACGCCATCGGAAAGGTGTACCGGCAATGGTCCTCGAAGATCGCGGTGCTGCTCAAGTCCAGGCCGGCCAGGCAGATCAAGGACAGCATCGACCGGGGCGAGTACTCCCTGGGCATCGAGGGACAGCTGGTGAAGATCGAACCGAACATGGTCTCCTTCACCTCCTCGCTGCCGAACGAGGTCATCGGGGCCAAGTTCAGCGGGGGCGAGGTCTATCTTGATTTCCAGGTGACCCCGGAGATCGAGGCGGAAGGCTTCGCCCGGGAGATCATCCGGCGTATCCAGCAGATGAGGAAGGACATGAAGCTGGACGTAGAGGAGTTCGTCAAGGTGGAGGTTTCCGCCCCGGCCAAGATCACCGAGTACTTCAAGATCTGGAAGGAGCACATCATGTCCGAAACCCGCTCCAAGAAGCTGGACTTCGTGGACGGGCCGCAGGGAACCTACAAGGTATCCTGGGAGGTCGAGGGCCACAAGATGGAGATCGGTGTCACTTCGACACACATCAAGGAGGCGGTCACCAAGATGGCCGGCATACCCGGGCTCACCCAGAAGATGGCCATGATCCTGGCCGAGAAGGGATACTGCTCGGTGGATGAGCTGAAGAACCTGGGCGAAGAGAAGCTGGGGAACATCGAAGGGTTCACCAAGGCCGATGCGAAACGCATATTCAATCACCTGGTCCGTAAGGACGAAGGGAAAAAGTGCGACACCTGCGGGGGATCGCTGGACGCGGAAGGAAAATGCCCCGAGTGCACCTCCAAGCCTGCCAACGGGACCTCGAAGGACCGTTTGATCCCGTACCTGTTGCGGGTGCCCAGGATGAACAGGCTGAAGGCGGAGATGCTGTACGACACGGGTTATGACAGCATTGAGAAGATCAAGGCCGCCAGCAAGGAGGACCTGGCCAAGGTGAGCGGACTGGGCACCAGGACCATAGATGGTCTGCTTGTCTATGCCCAGGGCGGCGGGTTCGACGCGGTAGTCAAATGCCAGGCCTGCGGGGCGGACATCCAGCCCGATGGGCTGAAGTGTCCGAGCTGCGGCGTCGCTTCCCGGGAGGACCTGGCAGAAGAGGAGGAAGAGGAAAAGGCCAAGCCCAAGCCGGTAGGCGAACTGGAACGGTCCTTCGCCTACCTGATCAAGGAGGACAAGTCCGAGAAGTCGTACGCCTACTTCGAGAAGGCCATCTCCCAAGGGATGAAGGGCTTCTGCGTGACCAGGAACTATCCTCTGAAGATCAAGTCGAAGTACAACCTGGGCGACACCGAGATCCTCTGGCTTTCGAACGTGGGGAAAGAGAACTCGCTGCGGCCCAAGGACCTGGAGAAACTGAGCTATTCGCTCGAGCAGTTCCTGGCGAACAACTCCGGCGTGATACTCCTGGACGGACTGGAATACCTGATCACCAACAACAACTTCCTGACCGTACTAAGGTTCATCCAGTCATTGAGGGACCAGGTGGCGATAAACCGCTCAAATTCCTCTCATGGCCCTGAACCCTTCGACCCTGGACCCACATGAGCTCAACCTGCTGGAAAAGGAAGTTGACGTGGCGCTCTGAAACCTCTTTATCTTTCTTCTTTTTCAGGAGCTGGCCTGATAGACAAAGTGTACATGGATCGAGGCCCTCCTGGACGGGTTAGTAATATGAGTTCAGTGAGCAGACCCGGGGCCTGGTCTTAACGCTGCTCCCAACTTGGCCGTTGTACGATCGCGTCATGCGTTCATGCAGGGTTCGGCGATCCTCTAAGACCTTGACCGGGGACAACGTCCGGACGTGAGATACGACCCTCATAATGCCTTTGTACACCATCGCAGAACCAAGCGCATAATGATTTTGTTGGTCATGCGCAACTTGTAGCTCTCATTCCCGTAGCCCGGGTCGTATTCACTTATGGGCCCTGTGCCCGGTTGTCTTCCATGGTCATCATCGAACACCATCATGCCTGGAGGGGGAGAACTGCCGGAATTTGTTGTTCATGCCTAGATGTGAACTCCCCGGGCCACATCCCCATCGAAGAAAAATGATATCTGCCCTGCCACCTCGCCGTCGATAAGCAGCTCATTCTACCCCTGCCCAGTCCTCAATCGCCAATTTCCCCAGCTCGACCGCCAGCCTTCGGTTTGCACTGCATATTGAAAATGGAGTCCCTGCCTTCCCAGCGCTCATCGTGCTGGGAAAGGAAGCGGTCTGATGGCCTTCCCCGCGCCCTCCTCGCTCATGACCTTGCGGTAACCCAGTCCTGCCATCTTTTTCCAGTCTGTCCTGAATTTCTGCAGGTTCCTCTTTGGTGTTCTTTTCGAAACCAGAGGCAATATTTCCCTCAGGAGGAAAAACGTTACGTATGATTGATCGCCTGAACAAAGCGACGAGGACCGATCCCCCTTGCATCTGGGATATCTCATCCAAGAATCTTTTGGTAGAGCAGTTCGGGGCCATGTGGGTCATGAGCAGCTTGTTCCATCTTGCCCCCCTGACACATTTTGACATTTCCCGGATGGTTGCCGGATCGTAGTTCTTGGCGAAGAGCTGTACAAACTATAGCTGTGCAGGGGATACAGGTTTCCAACCATTGGGTATGGATTCCACGGGCAAGCCCATGGTCCGATAATGACTGGTGCACATGGGGGGCCACTCCGATCAGCTCCCCATTTT
>CAWDCQ010000025.1:0-20758 GCA_963800775.1 uncultured Methanomassiliicoccales archaeon
GTTGTTATGTACATATTACTGAAAGAATTAGTACGTATTGCTCTTAAAAAGGGGATGAGTAGTGACATATCCAAACCTAAAAGAGGTGATTGATGATGGCAGAGAAGGAAGGAAAGAAGGACAAGAAGTGCGGCTGTGGATGCGGAAAGAAATAAACGCGCATCCAAACCGTTTATTTTTTCAATTTTTCGTAGGATTTTCGAAGAGTTAATCTCCCCCCAGAAGTTATGGTCGACCCATGCGAATCGCCGCCGAGCTGCGTCCCCTGCCTGCTCAACCGGGTCCTGTTTGAGACCGAACTGGTAGACCCGAGCCTCAAGGACAAAGCGATGGCGGTGGCCGTGAAGGTGCTCTCGGACCGGTTCGTCCTGGGTCAACTCAGCCTCCGTCGCCACCCAGGGTCCACCGGTCGGTCTATGATGAGATCGGAAGCGTGGACCCCTATTCCGAACTGAAGGAAAGGGCCAACCGTATCGCCAGTTCGTTGTACCCCGGGCGGAGGCGTTCGTGGACTCGGGCCACCGGCAGGCTCGAGGCGGCGTGCCTGATGTCCATCATCGGCAACGTGCTCGATTTCGGTCTCGGCATCGGATACGACGAGCCGAGAGGACCTGGACCGGAAGTTCGATGCACTGGTGGAACAGGGGCTGGGGGTCAACGACCTGGAACGGATGAGGCCGCTCCTGGTCAAAGGCAGTTCAGTGGTCTTCCTGATGGACAACTGCGGCGAATACGTGCTCGACCGTCTGCTCGTCAAGGAGCTGAGGTCGATGGGCGTACGGGTCGTCGGGGTGGTCAAGGGCGAGCCCATTCTGACGGACGCGACCGAGGAGGACCTGCGCACCACCGGCATGGACCAGGTCTTCGACGTCTGCATGAACACCGGCTCGTTCGCCGTCGGCATCGACATCAGACTGATCGGCGCACCGCTAAAGGAAGAGATGGAAAAGGCCGACCTGATCATCTCCAAGGGGATGGCCAACTTCGAGTCGCTTTCGGACGAGAGGTTCTCCCGGGTGGCCTATCTGATGCGCACCAAGTGCCGGCCGGTGGCAGAGGCGATCGGCGCGGAGAAGGACCAGAACGTGGTCAAATTGTTCCTGGGCGGCGACCGCCGGGAAACTGAGAGGGGTGCGTAACATGGCTGAGCGCAAGGACGGGGTGAAGCAGGCCGTCATAATGGCCGGCGGGGAAGGTACCAGGCTGAGGCCGCTGACCAACACCAGGCCCAAGCCCATGCTCCCGGTGCTGGGGCGGCCCTGCATCGAATACGTCATCAATTCTCTGGCATCGGCCGGCGTGGAGGAGATATTCATCGCCTGCGGGTACCGCTCGCAGGACATCGTCAACAGCCTGGGCGACACGACCCGCTACGGGGCGAAGATCGTCTATGCCTACGAGGACACCCCCATGGGCACCGCGGGGCGGTCAAACTGCTGCAGGACAGGCTTCACGGAACGTTCCTGGTGGGAAGCGGCGATACGCTCACCGATGCCGACCTCGGTCACCTGATCGATTTCCACCGGGAGAAAGGGGCATACGTGACCATGGCGCTGACCGAGGTCGAGAGGCCGGAGCAGTTCGGCATCGTGGGAGTCGACTCTCAGGGCCGGATCGAGAGGTTCAAGGAGAAGCCCAAGACGGAAGAGGTGTTCTCCAACGTGATCAACGCCGGCACCTATGTGCTGGAGGCGGAGGTCCTGGACCACGTGCCGGCCGGGACCAAGTACGATTTCTCCAAGAACCTGTTCCCGGACCTGCTGCTGAAAGGGAAGCTGCTGTGCGCCTCGCCCCTCAAAGGGTACTGGAAGGACATCGGCCACCCCAGGGACCTGTTCCAGGCCAACATCGACCTGGCCGAGAGGAGGGGCCAGGTCATCACCATCCGGGGGGCGCTCTGCAAGGGCAAGATAGCTGGCTCCGGCTTCAACGCGGAGGGGGCCCGGCTGTACGGTCCGCTGTTCGTGGGCACGGGGAGCAGACTGGGCAAGGGAGTGTCGGTCACCAGGAGCGCCATCGGCAAGGAGTCGACGGTAGGCGAGAAGGCGGTCATAGAGAACACCCTGATGCTCGACCGCTGCCGGATAGGGGCCGGGGCGGTCATCAGGGGAAGCATGCTGGGCGAAGGGTGCGTCATCGGCCCGGGGGTCTCTCTGGTCGACTCGGTGCTCGGGGACGGGGTATCATTGGAAGGGCCAGCGTCCCTCGAGGGCAGGTCGCTGCCTGACATCCAGTAGCACGCCCAGGCAATAAATAGTCATAAACGTTACGGCGGAGGCGTGAGTCTAGCCGGTCGGCGTTACGAGTTGATACTTGTCGCGGCGGGTGTGATCTGGGGCACGTCCTTCGCCGCCGGAAAGATCGGCGTGGAGCACATGGACCCGGTGCTCTTCTCCGCGCTGCGCTACACGTTCGGGGCGCTGGCCATCTTCATCGCGTTGGCGGCGATGAAGCAGTTCGACTACTCGGTGTTCAGACTGAAGGGGCTTTGGGTCATTGCCCTGTTCAACGCCATCGCCATGCTGTGCCAGAACGTCGGAATGACGCTGACCAGCGCCACCAACACCGTCCTGCTGGTCGACATAAACGTGGTCTTCATCGCGATCCTGGCCGTCTTCGTCCTGAAGGAACGCATGAACCGCTGGATGGTGCTCGGACTGCTGATCGGCATCGCCGGCGTGGTGGTCATTTCCACGAACGGGGACGTTACGGCGATCTTCAGCGGGTCGTTCGAAGGGAACATGCTGGTGTTCGGTGCCGGCATCCTGTGGGCGTTCTACGTGGTGCTGCTGACCCGGGAGCTCAAGACGACCAAACTCCTCGCCTCCGCGACCGGCGCCGTGATCGTCGAGACCGCGGTGTTCCTCATCCCCATCATGCTGCTCCTGGCCAAGGACTACAGCATGGAGGCGACCGGCACCTTGGCGGCGCTTTACGCCGGAGTATTCTGCACCGCCCTGGCGTTCGTGCTGTATTCGATCGGGCTGCAAAAGCTGGGTGCGACCATGAGCTCGGTCATACTGCTGGTGGAGATCGTGTTCGGGATACTCTTCGCCATTCTCCTTCTCGGGGAGATGCCGACGCTGGCCACCGCCGCCGGCGGCGCCATGATCCTGCTGTCGGTCATCGTCATCTCCATGAACCAGTCCGAGGACCTGAAGCCGACGACGGCCGTTCAGGAGTAGTCCAGGATCTTCATCGCCTCCCCTGGCTTGTCCACGGCGATCGCGATCTCTGTCTGGCCCGGCCCGCCGGCCAGGATGAAAAGGGAATCGACGTTTATACCGCCCCGCTCCAGCTTCTTGGCCACCTTGGCCAGTTCCCCCGCCTTGTTCTGCAGCGCGACCACCATGATGTCCTTCTCCTTGAACTGGAAACCGGCCGTGGTCAGCGCCTTCCTGGTGCTCGCATCGTCATCGGTGATTATGTGGAGCATCGGGCTGGTCCCGCGCTCCGTGGCGATGCCCTTGATGTTGACCGCTCCCTTGGCGAGCGCCTCAGCTATGTGGGCGACCTCGCCCGGCTTGTCCTGAACCGTCACATCGAATTGCTTAATCGTCATTGGGTAAACTATTCGAGCTTGACCTTTTTATAATCTAGTGGTCTTAAGTCCATTAAATTAAAATGCCAACCGAACATCACCATGTTATGGCCCAAGGGGTCAAGCTATTCGCCGTGACAGTCAACTGGAATCGACCCGATGACACCATCGAGTGTGCCAGGTCGATCCTCGCCGGCGGGTATGACGATATCGGCCTGGTGGTGGTCGACAACGGTTCCGTCGATGGATCGGCGGAGAAGATACGTCAGGCCCTGCCCCAGGCCACGCTCATAGCGAACCCGACCAACGAGGGGTACGTCAAAGGCGTCAACAAGGGGATACGCTTGGCACTGGAGGGCGGCGCCACCCACGTCCTGGTCATCAACAACGACGCTATCGGAAAGGACGATTTCATCGTGCAGCTCAAAGAGGCCATGGACCGCCATCCTGAGGCCGGCCTGGTGTCGCCCAAGATCCTATATTACAATTCGAACCGGATATGGTTCTCGGGCGGAACGTTCAACAAATGGCTCGGCTACTCGAAGCACACCGACATGGACCTCATCGATGACGGGCAGGGCGAGGAGAGCGAGCAGGACTACATCACCGGCTGCTCGATCCTGGTCAAAGCCGACCTGTTCCGCCTGATCGGGCTGTTCGACGAGCAGTACAACATCTACGGTGAGGACATCGACTTCTGCATCCGGGCGCAGGACCGCGGTTACGGTTCCTGGTACATCCCCGGCACCATCGTCTATCACAAGGTGTCCCTGTCGAGCGGCATAGGGGGGTCGAACATCATGACCCCGTTCCGTTCCTATTACTACAGCAGGAACATGTTCCTTCTGATCAAGAAGAGGAAGCGCGGGGTGACGCGGGTCTCCTGCGCCATGGGCCAGACGTTCATACTGGTGCCTTACTATTTCCTGATGATCTCGGCCCAGAGGTCGAAGGGCGCCTTCCGTTCCTACCTGAGGGGCTATCTGGATGCCCTGAAGCTAGTGGTGAGCAACCAGGCCCAGAGCTGAATCTCAGGATATTATGCTGGCGCCGACCGCATCGAAGGCGTAGCTGATCCCGAAGCCGAAGAATATGGAGACCATCTGGATCTCGGTGACGGTGGAGAACGCGATATAGAGTATGTACAGGCTCATCAGGTAGCCGCTGAAACCCGTCGCCACCAGCTTGGCCCCGAGGGGCAGGCCTTTCCTGCTTCCATGGGTGAACATGACCCGGTTGGCGAACACGATGTAGCCGGCCGCCAGGATCATGGCCGCGATCATTGCCTCGATCAGGGTGGGGCTCATGACGATACCGACCCCGATCCATCCCAGGAACTCGAAGGTGAACAACAGGCCCAGTGCCAGGGTGGCTATGAACCGCCCGATCATGTTCGTGAGGAAGAACATCGACCCGTACGCCAACGCCTTTCCGCCTACGCCGCACTGCCTCATTATCGACAGTATGACCTTGGAGCTGAGCTTGGACTCCCCCGCCCGGCGGGAGCTGAACTTGAACTGGACCTCCGCGACCTTGATGTCTCGGGGCATAAACTTGAGAAGGTCGAAGAGCCCCTTGAAACCGGCCCTCTCGAACTTGTCGCCCTTCTCCCGGATTATCTTTTGACACAGGTCGGAGCGGCCGCCGAAGAAGCCTGACATGGTGTCCCCGGAGACCGGCTGTCTCTTCGCGTACAGATAGGAGACCGCCATTCCCTGAGCGGCGACCGAGGCCCATTTCCTGGTGAATGAAAGTTTGAACTTGTCCTCGCGGACACCTATGACCATGTCGTTCCCGTCGATCAGCTCTTTGACGAGACCGGCGATCGATTCCGGAGGATGCTGGAAATCGGCGTCCATGACCACGAAGTATTTGGTCCCGGCATGCATGATCCCGTCCATGATGGAGGCCGTCAATCCCCGGTCGGCCGGGTCCCTCTGGACCACCTGGACGTTGCCCCTTCTCTTCCCGTACTCCAGGGCTATGTCCGCCGTCCCGTCCTTCGAGTGGTCGTCGACGACGATGATGCCCGCGTTTGGGTAGAGCTCGTCAAGCGTTTCCATCATCGGGAGTATGTTCTCACTCTCGTTCAGAGTGGGCAACACAATCGAAAATGAGGCCTCTTTCCAAGCGGTCATATCTCCCCTATATGAATTTGTGTGTGATATTTAATCATTATCATTTTGCGAAATGACGGAGGGCGTGCCGGTCGCCCGCTCCCGACCCTACAAAAATCGGAGATATCGGACAGGAAAGGGCATCGATCGACCAAAGCCCAGGGAGTCCAATCAGATTAAAATATTGACTTCGGCTATCACAGAGGGATGCCGGCAGTCTCGATAGGCGTGTGCGCCTACAACGAGGAGAGGAACATAAGTCACACCCTGGATTCGATACTCGCCCAGAAGCTGGACGGCTCTTACATAGCGGAGATCGTCGTGGTGTCGAGCGGCAGCACGGACCGGACGGACGCCATTGTCGGGGAGTACGCCGTCAAGGACGGCCGGGTCCGTCTGCTGAGGCAGGAGAAGCGGGAAGGGAAGAACTCTGCGGTCAATGCCTTCATGCAGAGCGCCACCGGCGAGGTCCTTGTCTTGGTCAACGCCGACAATAACCTGTCCCCGGGCGCTCTCGGTCAGCTCGTCTCACGCTTCAACGACCCCCGGGTCGGTGTCGTCGGTGGCAGACCGATGCCGGTGAACCGGAGGGACACCATCGCCGGTTTCGCCGTGCACATGCTCTGGGACATGCATCATCGGCTTTCGCTGCTATACCCCAAGGTGGGCGAGGCCATAGCATTCCGCAACCTGCACATCCAGATCCCCACCGGGATGCAGTCGGACGAGGACCTGGTCCGGATGGATCTGGAAAAGCGCGGGTACAGGACGGTCTATGAGCCGGAAGCGGTGGTCATCAACAAGGGCCCGGAGACCGTCAGGGACTACTGGAAGCAACGCACCAGGGTGAACATCGGGGAGCGCTACATGAAGCGTCTGTTCGACTTCGATATACCGACCTGGGACAACCGCTACCTGTTCCAGGCCTATATGGGCTTCCTGAAGGACAATTCTTCTCACATCGTCAGGATGTCCGCCGCGATAGTGCTGGAGATGCTCGCCCGTGCCTACGCCAGCATCTATGTCCTGCTGGACCGGGGCGACAAGGTCATGTGGAGCATGGTGGACTCCACCAAAGGACTGAACCCCTGATCGTTCATTCCGGCCCTTTCAGGATGATCCTTACCGCTTGGTTGAAGTCCTGATCGGCGGACACCCGGAACGTCCGGCATCCTGCCCTCTTTCCCATCTCCACGTCGTGCTCGCTGTCACCGATGACGAATGAGCCGGCGATGTCGATGTCGAAGTCCTGGGTCGCCCTCTGTATCAGTCCCAGCTGCGGTTTGCGGCAGGCGCACTTATCGTCCGGATGGTGCGGGCAGAAGTATACGGCATCGAGCATGCCCCCTTCCTCGGCGATGTCCGCCCTCAGCTTCTCATGGATCTTGTCCAACATCTCCAGGGAGAAGTAGCCCCGGCCCACCCCGGACTGGTTGGTGACCAGGATGACCAGGTAACCGGCGTCATTGAGGTCCTTGATCGAACGACCGACGCCGGGGAACAGCTTCAGGTCCTCCGGCCGGCTGCAGTAAGGGACGTCCTTGGCCACCGTGTCGTCGCGGTCGATGAAGACCGCCTTCCGGGCGAAGACCCCCTTCTCGACCAGGCCGCAGATGATGTGGCCGGAGGCGAAATATCCCTCCTGGATCCGCGGGGTCTTTTCCGACGGGATGGTCAGGGCCAGGTCAACCTCGTCCTTGAGCCTGCCCTTGTTGCCGGTGAACCCGATGGTCAAGGCTCCCAGCTTTTTGGCCTTGGCGACGGCCAGCAGCACGTTCTTGGAGTTCCCGCTGGTGCTGATGCCGATGACCGCGTCGCCCTTCTGGGCGTGCGCCTCTACCTGCCGCTCGAATATCATATCGTAGCTGTAGTCGTTGCCGATGGCGGTGATGCTGGACAGGTTGGTCAGCGCGATGGCGTTCATCGGCGCCCGCTCCATCATGTAGCGTCCCGAGAACTCTGCCGCCAGATGCTGTGCGTCCGCCGCGCTGCCGCCGTTGCCGAACACGATCAGCTTGCCCCCGGACCGGAACACCTTGACCAGCGCGTTGGCGATGTCCCAGATCTGCTGCGGGTCGATGGATGCCAGGGTCTCCGAGCTCTCCTCCAGCTCCTTTCCCACCAGTCCGCTCATGACCGGTACCTCCAGGTCTGCAGGCCATGCTTGTCGAAATTGAACGGTACTATCTCGACCCCCATCCGCTGAAGTTCGTTGGCGACGAGATGCTTCCTGTCGTATTCACATATGAAGAACATGAACCCACCGCCCCCCGCGCCGGAGATCTTGCCCCCGATGGCGCCGTTCTCCATGGCGGTGCTGTAGATCCTGTCGATATATTCGTTCGAGATCGATTCGGTGAAACGCTTCTTGAACTGCCAGGATTCGTTCAGGAGCTCGCCGATGTGCCTGATCTCACCCTTCATCAGCGCATCCTTGGTCTCGGTGGCCAGACGTTTAGCATTGTCCAACGCCGAGATGACCTGCTCCTTCCCCTGGGAGTATCCCTTCTTCTGCTCCTGGATGATGTTGCCAGAGTCGCGGGTCTTTCCGGTGTAGCAAAGAAGCAGGTTGTAGTGAAGTTCGTTCAGTATGTCGTTCTTGATCCGCAACGGCGTGACGATAACATCGTTGCCCCTAAACTCCATGTAATTGAAACCACCGAAAACCGCCGCGTATTGGTCCTGTCTTCCGCCCTGCAATCCGAGCTCTTCCCGTTCCAGCACGTAGGCTAAGCGGGCTATCTCATACTGTGACAGCGGTATTCCCAGCCATTCGGCGGTCGCTCCTATGATGGACACGATAACCGTCGACGAACCGCCCAGTCCCGAACCTGGCGGCGCCTCGCAGTGCAGGAACATGTCGAATCCCTGCTTCACATCGAAGTGCCTCAGCACCGCCTTAATGATGTCAAGATTGCCATCGTAGCGCATCAGGTTGCCGTCGGCCCGCCATTTCTCGGTCCTTCCGAAATCCAAGGATTGTATGGTGATCTCGCTGTCCTGCCGTGGCGAGATAGTGCAATAGGCATACTTGTCGATGGTCGTGCTGAGGACGATCCCTCCCCGTCTCATCGCTGTAGGGCGAGACGTCGGTCCCTCCACCGGCGAAGCTGATCCTCAACGGCGCTTTGCTCCTAATGAGCACCTTATCGGTCATAACTTCCTCGGTATTCATTTTAGTGTATTTCCACTTGCCCTTTATGCCTTTTTCGGCCATTTTCCCCGATTACTTCGAAAAAAGGAAACTAATATTTATAATGGTCATGAATAACATTATCAAAATAACGAATAATGCAATAAAGTGTCCGAAATTTAACACCGACCAGCACTTCTTGTCGGAGGTACTTTTAAATTTGATAATTGCAATCGGCAGAGATATGTCAGACGCAACGGATAATAATCCGTCAACAGCCCCTTCACTCAAGAAGCAGAAGAAGACTCCTTGGATGGTCATCGGCGTAATCGTCGTGATCGTCATTGCACTGGTCGCCGTCGTCGTTCTCGGAGGATTCCTGAACGGCTCCCAGACCGATGTCCTCAAGAAAGTGCAGGACCGCGGTCAGTTGATCGTGGGAACGCAGGTGCCGTACGCGCCATTCGAATATCAGAACATAAACGGTACGTATGCGGGAATTGACATGGAGATTGCCCAAAGGGTTGCTCAGGCCCTAAACGTCACTCTTGTCATCAAGTCCATGGATTTTGATCCCTTGTTCGGTGCAGTCCAGACTGGACAGATCGATATGGCCATCTCATCCATAACAATAACCGCGGCCAGGGAGCAGACTGTGAACTTTACCATTCCATACTACACGGCGAATCAGGCGGTATTGGAAAAGAGTACGAGCAACTATACAACCCAGGACTCCCTTAACGGGACCAAGATCGTCACCCAGCTGGGTACAACCGGGTCCGATTGGGTCAACACCAATCTAGTCGATACCGGAAAGATTACGGCATCCAACCATGTGGACCTCACGGATGTTTCCGCCGCCGCCACCGGTGTCCAGGATGGAATATACAATGCATTTGTCGTGGATACTCCAGTTGCTTACGGCTATTCGGCTAATGCAACAACCGGTCTCAAGGTTGGTTTCGTCATTCCCACAAATGAGCACTATGGGATATGCATACAGCAGAACCAGCCAAACTTCCGCAATGCAGTCGACAACGTGATTCAAAGCATGATCGACGACGGTTCGATGCATGCATTGCTCCTTAAGTACAACGCGATTGGGGCATAAGAAATAAACTCAATTCCAAACCCTTTCCTTACTTTAAAAGTAATATGATATTACAAACGAGAGGTTTGCCCAATGACTGTGTATCTTGACTGGAATGTGATCCCTCAATACTTCTGGTTTCTTATCGGCGATCTCTGGCCCCCAACAGGACTTATTGCTACAATGATCCTAGCGGTATCCTGCATATCCCTCGGCTTTGCTGGCGGCATTCTGATTGGGATGGCTCGAATATCGAGGAACAGACTGGTCTATGGTATTTCAACCGTATATGTAGAAGGATTCAGGGGCACACCGCTTCTGGTTCAGATATTCCTGATCTATTTTGGATTGGCCTCATTCGGCATATTCTTGGACCCATTCATAGCTGGTATCGCAGCGCTTTCGATGAATACTGCCGCATACCAGGCGGAAATTTTCAGAGGTGGGGTACAATCTATCCCCAAAGGTCAGATGGAGGCGGCCCGTTCCATGGGGCTTTCCTACAACCAAGCTATGTTCCAGGTAATCATACCGCAGGCATTGAGGAATTCACTTCCATCTTATACGAACGAGTTTATTACGATGATCAAGGACACCTCACTGGTCTTTTCCATCGGCGTGGTGGAGTTGGTCCTCAGGGCCAGAGAAGTCACCGCCGTTACATTCCAATCATTTGTGGTCCTATCGTTCATTGCAGTCCTTTTCTTCATATTGACCTTCTCCACTTCTAGGATAATGCGATTCGTCGAGAGGAAGTTTGCAATCCCTGGTATGATGGGGAGTGAGTAAATGGCCACCCCGATTATTGAGACCATCGACCTCCGAAAGTCATTCGGCGATCATGAGGTGCTCAAAGGCATATCAATGAGCATCATGGCCAATCAGTGCGTAGTTGTGATTGGACCGAGCGGAAGCGGAAAAAGTACACTGCTGCGCTGTCTGAACCTGCTCAATGAGCCTACAAGCGGAAAGGTCTTCTTTTCCGGCGTGGACGTGACCGCAGATGACACCGACATCAACGCCGTTAGGGCCCAGATGAACATGGTCTTCCAGAGTTTCAACCTTTTCATGCACCTTACAGTATTGAAGAATGTCACTCTGGCATTGCTAAAGGTCAAGAACATGGAAATAGAGGAAGCGGAACCGATTGCCATTGAGGCGCTGAAAAAAGTGGGACTGGTGGAGAAGGCAGACGCTTATCCTGGGCAGTTGTCAGGCGGACAGCAACAGCGTGTCGCCATCGCACGGTGCATCGCCATGAACCCGAAGGTCATCCTGTTCGACGAGCCGACCTCGGCGCTGGACCCGGAGCTGATCGGGGAAGTGTTGGATGTCATGAAGGACCTGGCTCTCAACACTGGCCTAACGATGGTAGTGGTGACTCACGAGATGGGTTTTGCTAGGGAAGTTGCAGACAGGGTCATCTTCATGGACCAGGGAGTGATAGCCGAGGAAGGAATACCGGAGGCGATATTCACGAACCCGACCAATGAAAGGACGCGCCTGTTCCTCAAGAGGATACTGAAAGAAGGCGAGTACCGGGAACCGGTGCCTCTCCTCGAGCCCTCTGATGGCAACCATTAAATATAGTCCTTACAATTCAATCGGCGATGCTCAGCGTTGCTCAGACTCCAGTACTTATCGTAGTGGTCGAGCAGCTGGTATTGGGTATCTGAAAGGGGAGGCTCTCTTCGGAGGGTTGGTCCCCATGTATCGCTAGAGGGTTTAGCTTATGGTATCAAAAATATTGCTCAAGTTCATCGTCTCCGGCATGGTCGCGGGGGGCGAAAGGAAGAAGCCGAAGCACGTAATGAACGATGACGACGGACAGTTCTCCATGTCCTGGCTGTCGACCCCGAAATATCCGAAGGGGAACGACAACGGCGCCAGCGACGATGGCTACTATCATCCCATCAAGAAGAACCATTCCGTGCGCAACTACGAAGTATCATCAACGTCCAGTTCAAAGAAGAAAGGAAGCGAGTAAGATGCAGGTAATCTCAATGGTGGTCAATGACGAGTTCGGCGTGATGCAGCGAATACTCCAGGAGTTCACCCGGAGGAAGATCAACGTCGAAACGATCGTGGTGGGCAAATGCGAGATACCGGGAAAGGCACGTGTCGTGCTGACGATCGTGGACCTGGTCCAGGCAGAGAGGTCGGTGGAAGCGCTCTCACGCCTGCACGACATCATCCAGTGCGAGCTGGTGGATGAGACCAGGCAAGAATCCTATGCACTCCGAGCAACTCCTCGGGAAAGGTGAGGCTGATCGGCAGCATTGAGGAGGTCGATTCGATGATCGACAACGCAAAACCGGGCAAGTTCATCAAAGCGGTCAACGCTATCTAGATCCGCGCAAACAAGTTACGAACTCACTAAGGAAGTATTCAAAATGGCCAACAAATCAATGATATGGATGGATGGAAAGCTGGTGAAATGGGAAGAAGCGAACGTGCACATCCTGACGCACGGTCTGCATTACGGGGGCGGAGTGTTCGAGGGCATCCGCATCTACAACACCAGCAAGGGCAAGGCAATATTCCGTTTGAAGGACCACATGGTCCGGTTCTACAACTCGGCCAAGGTCATCTGGCTCAACATACCGTTCTCGATGGATGAGCTGTGCACGGCCTCCATGGAAGTGGTCCGCACCAGCGGCCCGGAGGACGACTACCTTGAGGCCCTTGGCATATTACGGGGTGAGCCCGGAGGCAAGATCGGGCTGAACCCGACCAAGATGCCGACCAGGGTGGCCATCGCATGCACGCATATGGGGGCTTACATGGGAACGGAACAGCTGGAGTCGGGCGCCAAGATCATCACTTCGACCTGGGAGAAGCCGACCAACCGTTCCGCCATGCTCAACGCCAAGATCTGCGGCAACTACATCAACTCGGTCGTGGCCAAGCTGGAAGCGGTCCACCGCGGCTTCGATGAGGCGCTGATGCTCAATTCCGACGGGGAAGTGGCGGAAGGCACCGGGGAGAACATCTTCATGGTGAAGAAGGGAGTGCTCTACACCCCACCGCTATCGGCCGGGATACTGGAGGGCATCACCCGCGACTGCGTCTCCATCATCGCCAAGAACAAGGGCTATGATATCGTGGAGAAATCGATGACCCGGTCCGAGCTGTACCTGGCCGACGAGGTCTTCATGACCGGGACGGCGGCAGAGATCACGCCCATCAGCTACATAGACGACATCTCCATCGGCTCGGGAAAGGCCGGCCCGATCACCAAGGAGCTGCAGCAGGCCTTCCACGCCGCCGTCAGCGGGAAGGACCCGATGTACGAGGCCTGGCTGGACTACGTCAATTGAAAACACCCCCGGACCGTCCCAGGGGGCGGTCCATTCTCCTTTTTATGGATCAAATTTCAGACATGGACCAGAACATCGAGCAAACTGATAATACAAGACGGTGCATTTGTCATACTCAGTGCCCGACCAATGTCGGGCCAGGGTGCATCATGTTCGAGATTCGTTTTCATGGTCGGGGCGGTCAGGGCGCGGTGATGGCGGCCCAGACCTTCGCCGAGGCGGCTGTCCTCCAAGGTCTTGAGGCCCAGGCGTTCCCGTTCTTCGGCGCGGAGAGGCGAGGCGCCCCGGTGAGGGCATTCGCGCGCGTCGACGAGCAGAAGATCAGGATCAAATCTCAGATCTATCGGCCGGACATGCTGGTCATCCTGGACGAATCCTTGCTGGACATCGACCCGGTGGCCGAGGGGCTGAAGCCAGAGGGTTCGGCGGTCATCAACACCCGCAAGGCACCGGAGGAAGTGGACCTGGGCATATCCGTTCGATGTGCCGCAGTGGACGCGACGTCCGTGGCGCTGGAACACATCAAGGCCCCCATAGTGAACACGTCCATCCTGGGCTCCATGGCGAAGGTGCAGGACCTGGTCTCCCTGGACTCGATCAAGGTGGCCATAGCCGACCGGTTCGGGGAACGGCTGGGAAAGCAGGCGGCCGATATCAACGCCGCCGCCGCGCAGGCGTCCTTTGACCGGACCAAGGTGGGCGTCTGCATGGGCAACCGGGAGCTGGCCCGCCGGGAGATGTGGCTGCCCGACTGGCAGGACATTCCCATCGGGGTCTCGCTGTCCTCGGAAACGTACGGCAAGGTGAGCGTCGGACCGGGCAGTTCCTGGCAGAACATGACCGGGACCTGGAGGACCAACTCCCCCCACTATCTGAAGGAGAAGTGCATCCGCTGCCTGCGGTGCTGGTTCAGCTGCCCCGAGGGATGCATCCACCGTCTTGAGGATGACTTTGAGAAATGGGATTACCGCTATTGCAAGGGCTGCGGCATCTGCGCCCAGGTGTGTCCGGTGAACGCCATCGAGATGGTCAAGGGGGTCAAGGAATGGTAGTCAAGGTGATCAGCGGCGACCACGCCGTGGCCTGGGCCGCCAGGCTGGCCCGGGTGGAGGTGGTGCCGGCCTTCCCGATCACTCCCCAGACGCTGATCGTGGAGCAGATCGCGGAGTTCGTGAACAACGGCGAGCTGGACGCGGACTACATCCCGGTGGAGAGCGAGCACAGCGTGATGAGCGTGGCGGTCGGGGCCAGCGCCGGAGGCGTCCGGACGTTCACGGCCACCGCCTCGCAGGGACTGGCGCTGATGCACGAGATGCTCTACGCTGCGCCTCAGATCCGGCTGCCGGTGGTCATGGCCAACGCCAACCGTTCGTTGGGCGCCGGGGCGGGCATTTGGCTGGAGCACAACGATTCCATGCCGGAACGCGAATCGGGCTGGCTGCAGTGCTACGTCGAGGACAATCAGGAAGCGCTGGACATGACATTGCAGGCATTCCGCATAGCCGAGGACCATCGGGTCATGCTCCCGATGATGATCTGCCTGGACGGGTTCGTCCTCTCGCACACCGTGGAACGGGTCGACGTGCCGGACCAGGAGGCGGTGGACGGTTTCCTGCCCAAGTTCGTGCCGGTGAATGTGCTGGACCCGGACGATCCGGTGGTGATGAACCCCATCACCCCTCCGGAGTATGCTACCGAGATGCGCTATCAGCTGGACCGGGCCATCGATTCATCGAAGAGCGTTATCAAGGAGGTTGGCCTGGATTTCGCCAAACGTTTCGGGCGGTCCCACGGCGACCTGCTCGACCTGTACCGGATGGAAGATGCCGAGTACGCTCTGGTGGCGATCGGCACGGCCGCCACGACATCTAGGCTGGTGGTGGACCGGCTGCGCGCCGAGGGCAAGAAGGCCGGTCTGATCCGCCTACGTTTCATGAGGCCGTTCCCCAAGGAAGAGCTGCTGGAGGCAGTGTCCCGGCTGAGGTCCTTGGGCGTCTTCGACCGGTCGGTGGCGTTCAACTCCTACGGTCCGGTGTTCACCGAGGTGCGCAACGCCCTGTACGGCAGCGGCCTGACGATGACCGACCACATCGCCGGACTGGGCGGCCGCGACCTGACGCCGGAGGAACTGGCGAAGGCGTTCGCGGTCATCGAGGGCAGCATGACCCAGGCACCGGCCCGGGACGTCTACTGGCATGACCTCAGGGGTGATATGTGATGGAAGAGATGCACGGCCTTAAGGACATCAAAAGGAACGAGTTCTTCATCAACGGCCACGGTGCCTGCCCCGGCTGCGGGATCGCCATCGCCATCAAGAACGTGATGCGCATCCTCGGTCCGGACGCCACGGTGTACGTTCCGGCCAGCTGTGCCGTGGTGTTCAGCGCCCAGTATCCGAACTCGGCCTTCCGCACCCCTTACTTCTTCACTGCATTCGAGAACACCGGCGCGGTCACCACCGGCATCAAGGCCGCCTACCGCCGCCGAGGCAAGAAGTCCCTGGTGGTCGGGATCGCGGGGGACGGCGGTACGTTCGACATTGGCCTGCAGGCCCTGTCCAGCGCACTCGACCGGAACGAGGACATCATCTACGTCTGCGTGGACAACGAGGCGTTCATGAACACCGGGATACAGCGTTCTTCGTCCACTCCGTTCGGCGCCTGGACCACCACGTCGCCGGTCGGCAGCAAGGTCCAGGGGAAGAGGACGTTCAAGAAGGACCTGATGAAGATCGTGGAGGCGCACGACCCGCCCTACGCCGCCACCCTGTCCATCGCCCACTTCAACGATTTCGTGAAGAAGGTCGACAAGGCCAAGCACATGTCCGGGTTCCGTTTCCTGCACATACTGACGCCGTGCGTCCCAGGCTGGAAGTACGAATCGGCCATGAGCGTGGAGATCGCCAAGCTGGCCGTCGAGACCGGCATGTGGACGCTGTTCGAGTACGAGGAGGGCGAGTCCCGGACGACGTACAAACCAAAGCAGATGCTGCCCGTGACCGACTACCTGAAGCTCCAGGGCCGCTTCCGCCACATGAACGACGCGGACATCCGAACGCTACAGAGCTGGCTGTGCGGAAAGTGGTATCAGAACTACGGGCACGAGATTCGAGGAGCCGGTGTGCGCGGTCTTCAAGCCAGAGGAAATGAAGATGCACCACGAAAAGGACGACCTGCACGTGTTCTGAGCGCCGGACGGGCATGTGAAGGATTATTTCCCTTGCGCTCCAATCGTTCTCGTATGGCAGAAACGAATTCCGAAGGCGACCGGTACTGCGCGGAGCGTGTGCAAAGGATCCTGGACCGGATCAAGGCGGAATATGGCCAGGTCACGCTGGTGTCCGAGGTCCTTTCCAAACGTCCGGATATGTTCATCCCGTACTCGGAGCTTTCCAACGCGGTTATGTTCAAGCCCAAGTTCCTGGACCAGAAAACGATGGAGCTGGCCGCTATAGCGGCCGGATCGGCCCTGGGGCGGAGCCACTGCCTGCTGGTGCATTTCAAGCAGGCGGCCAAGTCGGTGCCAGCGAGGGCGAATGTTCGAGCGATCATGGTGGGATCGATGGCCGCGATGGCCGCCAGTCAGGCGGTGGCATACAGGAAGTTTGAGGAGTTCAAGGAAGGCCGACACAAGTGATGCATGAGGAAAGTCGTGACGGTGTGTGCTTACCACGGTCCTATGAAGTTCCCCCATTCGATCGCGTGATGCGGCGATGCTTCTGAAATTGCATTTTCACTTAGCCGGAAAACATCTTCCCTCTTGACATCTGGCTACACGTATTGTGGGCTTTTCGTGGCTGCCCGATAAGTTATAAATATCATCATTTCTTTGGCACATTCCGCATTCTACCAATGAATGATGAGGATGTATAACATCCGAATGAGGTGAAATAATGGCAAAACCAGCATTCGTTAGATTTGAGATGACAAAGGAACTGCAGGACAAGGCCTACGAGGTCGTCGAGCTTGCTCGCGACACCGGCAAGATCAAGAAGGGGACCAACGAGGTCACCAAGCTTGTCGAGCGAGGAGAGGCGGTCCTGATCGTTATGGCTGAGGACGTCCAGCCCCCAGAGATTCTGGCTCACATGCCCCTCCTGTGCGAGGAGCGCAACGTCCCGTACGTTTACGTAGCATCCAAGGCGGAGCTCGGCAACGCGTGCGGACTGGAAAAGCCCACCGCGTCCATCGCAATACTGGACGCCGGCAAGGGAAAGCCAGTACTGGATAACCTGGTCGAGAACGCCAAGAAGCTCAAGGCAGCAAAGTAAAGGTAAGGTGCTAAACCATGGTAGATGAAGAGAGCATCCCCTCGGAAGTGGTCGAGATCATCGGCCGCACCGGGATGACGGGTGAGGCTACCCAGGTCAAGGTCCGTGTACTAGACGGTCGCGACAAGGGAAGAATCATCACCAGGAACATCATGGGGCCAGTACGCATGGGCGACATTCTGATGCTGAGGGAGACCTCTAGAGAGGCTCGTAAGCTATCGATACGGTAAACTGGACGGTGACTTTGAAATGGTAGAGCAAAAGATATGCACCTTCTGCGGTGCGTCGATCGAGCCAGGTACCGGCAAGATGTACGTCAAGAAGGACGGGACCACTTACCTGTTCTGCAGCAACAAGTGCTCCAAGAACATGATCGAGATGGGCCGCGTGCCCAGGAAGGTTACCTGGACCGCAGCGACGCAGCACCGCAAGGGACTGGCCACCGAAGCCCGCAACCTGAAGGCCGCGGAATCCGCGCCCAAGGAAGAGCTGGCACCGGTAGAGCAGCAGGCCCTCCGGCACCGGCCGAGACCGCGGTGGTCCCGGCAGCGAGGCCAAGCCGGCCAAGGCCGCCAAGCCCAAGAAGGAAAAGAAGGCCAAGGAAGCCCCGGCAGCCGCCGAGACTCCCAAGGCGTGATCCCGGGGCGGACCAGATGATAGAGCGCACGTTCGTGATGCTCAAGCCCGACGCTATCCAGCGCGGACTGATGAGCGAGATACTGGGCAGGCTCGAGGTCAAGGGCTTCAAGCCGGTCGCGATGAAGTTCATGCGGCTCCCGAAGGAGCTGGTTGAACGCCATTACGGTGAACACAAGGGAAAAGGCTTCTTCAACGGCCTGATCGAGTACATGACCTCCGGTCCGGTGCTCATTATGGTCTGGGAAGGGGACAACATCATCGCCACCATGCGTACGATGATGGGCAAGACCAACCCGATGGACGCCGCACCCGGAACGATCCGGGGCGATCTGGCACAGCAGACGGGCAGGAACCTGATCCACGGCTCCGATTCCGCGGAATCGGCGAAGCGCGAGATCAGCCTGTTCTTCAACGACTACGAGCTGCAGGACTACAAGTACAACGTCAGCTCCTGGCTGTTCGAGTGAACTGGCTAATGTAAACGGGCCACAAGGCCCTGTCTTCCTTTTTCTCAATTATTGTCCTCAAGGGCGATCGCGCTCGACCACTTATAAGAATCAAAAAAACAAGAAAGGTTGCGGCCTCGTCACGAGGCCGAAAGAAGAGATCGAAAGCCCAGATCAGGCCTTTTCCGGCGGCTCATAGAGGCAGGACGGGTCCTCGCCTTCCCAGAGGCCGCTGTGGTACAACGCCTCTTTTTCGGCATCCCCGGCACACGTCGAGATAATCGCACCGGCCGCATTTCCCCTGCAGTTTGGTCGGTACGCTCCTGATCTCCAGCAGCTGGGGCGACGGTTGTCCACCCAGCCCCGGCGCCGTCACCCGTCTCGTGGACATGGGCGTGGAACCCTTCCTGATTTCCTCGACCCTCATGGCCGTGCTCGGCCAGCGCCTCGTCCGCACCATTTGCAAAACCTGCCGCACGCCCTTCGAGCCCACCGAGAGCCAGCTCGCGCTTCTCAACCTCTCGCCCCATGACCTCGGCGACAAGGTGTTCTATTACGGCCGCGGCTGCTCCACCTGCAGGAGAACAACACCGGCTGAAGAGGGCCGCGAGGGCATCTATCGAATTGCTCATCGTGCGCGACGCCATCCGCACGCTCATCAACGAGCGCGCGCCCACCGTCGTGTTGCGCCAGAAAGCCGTGGAGCTGGGAATGATCACATTGCGCGAGGATGGCCTCCGCAGTATATTCGACGGCGACACCACCATTGAAGAAGTACATGTAAATACACTTCAAGAGGTACTTATGCCGAAATACAGTTACGTGGCCATGGACTCCCGTGGCCGGGAAACCAAGGGAACTTTGGATGTCGCCACCAAGAACGAGGCCATCACCCGCGTGAAGGAAATGGGGTTCTTCCCCACCAAGATCGTCGAGGTGGACAAGGAAAAACCCGACAAGAAGGCCAAGGGTGCCGCCAAACCCAAGGCCGGCGCCAAGGGCGCCAAGGGCACCAAGGGCGCGAAAAAAGGGCGGCAGCATGACCCTCAACATCAAGATTCCCGGCCTCTCCGGGCGCGTGAAGAACAAGGTCCTCACCACCTTCACCCGCCAGCTGGCCATCGCCGCGATTAATGGCCGCCAGACTGGTCAAATACCGCTCGTTGGCGGCCCGGCTCACCCGGGCTCGGCGGGGCAAGTCCACCACCCCGCGGCGGAGTTGCCGGAGGCCTTGGGCCTTGGGGTCGGGTCTCCTTGGCCCGGCAGTCCTTCAACAAGACGTGGCAGCAATTCAGGTGGTTTTGCATCGCGGGCACATGGCAGAGCGCCCGCAGGCAACCGGCAAACCGCAACCGGTCAAAGCCGTGAAGCACACCGTTGATCTTGTCCTGATGATGCTGCACAAAAAGGTCAGGGATGTCGCCGGGCGCGGAAGAGATTTTGTCACGCATGACCAATCTCTACCGCTTGGCAACATCCCTGTCACGTCCCTACCTTCCCTTTTGGTTGCGGCGAAGCCGCCCTAAGTTCTTTGCGGTTGAGTTCTTTGCGGTTGATTGCGCAAATCGCCGACCTGCTACGACGTTATCGCGCCGCCCGGGCGAGCGTCAAAGCTCCCGTCGGCACCGCATCCTCGCCCAGGGCGGCCAGGGCCACTTGCGGACCCGGGGAAAAAGCCTCCATGGTGAATCGGGGAAGGGCGCCCGCAACCGCCGCCCGCAAGGGCTCTCCGACGCCGGACAAACCGCCGCCAAGCACAATGATCTGCGGATGAAATAAGTGAACCACGTGCGAGAGGGCGAATCCGAGGTCCTCGGCGATCTCAAGCAGGATTTGTAAGCGTCCGGATAGCTTTGCCCTACTGCGGCGGCCAGGACTTCACTTCGCCGCCCTTGAGGCCGCCGGCTAATCGAGCCAGCACTCCCTTGGGGGCTTGGCTGATCAACTGGCGAATGCGCCCGTCCACCGCCCAGCCCGAGCATCGAGCTTCCACAATCGTTCCCCGGCGGTCGAGACGGACGTGGCCAATCTCGGACTCGCCCGGAGTCACGCCATGGGAGATTTGGCCGTCCAGGGCCACACCACCGACCCCGTTGCCCAGGGTGACGTAAAAGACAGGGTTGAAACCCCGACCCGCCCCATGGGTGGCTTCGCCCAGGGCGGCGACGTTGGCGTCGTTGTCAACCACCACCGGAGCGATAG
>CAWDCQ010000026.1:0-7325 GCA_963800775.1 uncultured Methanomassiliicoccales archaeon
AACACCGTCCCATACCAGGCGGTCGGAGCGTTGCTGATGGTCGGCACCATCGTCGGTGTCCTGATGGCGCTCTTCCTCAACAACGGTGGAGGCGCATGGGACAACGCCAAGAAATACGTCGAGTCCCAGGGCCTGAAGAAGACCCCGGTCCACGCTGCAGCCGTCGTCGGTGACACCGTCGGTGACCCATTCAAGGACACCGCCGGTCCATCCATACACGTGCTGGTCAAGCTGCTCGCAACGATCACCCTGGTGTTCGCGGCGATCATCGTGGTCGCGTAAACGGACAAATCCTTTCCCAAATCCCTTTCCTTTTTTCTTTTATCCAGCTTAGCCAATCAGCCCCTTCCTGGTCATCAATATTTATATAAGAGATACCTCATGCCTTGCTAGTTAAGGGTATACCAATGTACATGTTGACGCAGAGAGAAAAGGTCGTCCGGATCCCTCCAGACAAGTTGGGCGACGACCTGAACAGTGTCGTCAATTCACTCGCGAGGGAGGCGTACGAAGGTCAGATAGAGGGCAATGACGCCCTCACCGTGCTGGTGAAGAACATCGAGCCGGTCGGACAGGGCCGCATCGTCCACGGGGACGGGGCCGTTTATCAGACCGTGAAGTACGAGGCCATCATATTCCGGCCGCAACTCCAAGAGGTGATCGAGGGGACCGTCGTGGAGGTCCTCAAGTTCGGCGCCTTTGTCCGCTTCGGACCGTTGGACGGATTGCTCCACATCAGCCAGATCATGGATGACCGGATCGACGTGGACGACTCGGGCCAGAGGCTACTGGGCAAGGACACCAAGAGGGACCTGAAGGTCGGGGACATCGTCCGCGCTAGGATAGTGGCCCTTTCATTGAACGAGCGCAACCCGCGCGAGAGCAAGATCGGCCTCACCATGAGGCAGCCGGGCTTGGGCAAGGTCGAATGGATCGCCGAGGACCGGGCCAAGAAGGGAGGCGCCGCCCAATGAAGATCCAGAAGGCGTGCAAACACTGCAGCTTCATAACGGAGGAGGACGTGTGCCCCCTCTGCGGAAACCCTACGTCAAAGGACTGGCAGGGATATGTCATCATCATAGACCACAGCAAGTCCGAGATCGCAAAAAGGATGGGCATCAATGTCAATGGGAAATTCGCCCTCAAGGTGCGATAGACTAAAGGTCCCCAACAAAGGTTGGAAATTACCTGAAAGAATGAGGAAGGACCTAGGAATGCCGCTCGGGGAGATGCTGTCGGAAAGCTCAGTTATGTCACAACTGCGCAACTGCGACAACGTGATCTCCGTCGGCGATGTGGTTTCCCTTTCTTTGATACAGAACGGCCTGGCACCGCACGTGACCATTTACGACGGACAGACCGAAAGGGCGATGATGACGACCCTGGAAACAAGGATCGACGATATCGTCGGGACAAAGGTGACCGTGAGCAACCCTGCGGGAATGATCACCCCGCAGATGGTACGGGAGATAGAGAAAGCGGTGACCAATCCTTCGCCCACCAAGATCCGGGTCGAGGGAGAGGAGGACCTGGCCGCGCTAGTATGCGCTGCGGTCGCGCCAGCCGGTTCCTGCCTTGTCTATGGCCTCCCGAAGAAAGGAATGGCGCTGGTGAGAATCACGCCAGAGATCAACAGCAAGGCTAAGGAAATCATCTACCAGATGGAGGAATCAATATGAAGGTCGAGATTGACAGCAAGAAAGACAACGTTCTCCACAAGAGGACAGAAGTTCAGTTCACCGCCGAGCACAGCGGCGAACCCACACCGAAGAGAAGTGACCTCAGGTCCGGCATCGCCGACAGACTGGGCGTAAACAAGGACCGCGTAGTCATTGACCACACGAACTCCGAGTTCGGAATGGGCAAGTCGCACGGATACGCAAAGGTCTACGAGACCCCGGAACTGGCCAAGTCCAGCGAGAAGAACCACATCCTCGCCCGCCAGGGAATGGCCGAAAAGAAGCCGAAGAAGGTCAAACAGATAAAGGCCAAGGCAGCGCCGAAGATCAAGTAAGGAGGTCATGACATGGCAGAGAAAGCAGGTGGAAAGGCCCCCAAGGCCAAGCCCAAGGAAAAGAACAAGAAGGACCTCTACTCGGTTTCCAAGGATGGAAAGATCGAGAGGAAGCGGAAGCACTGCCCGAAGTGCGGCCCAGGCGTGTTCCTCGGCGAGCACAAGGACCGTGTGTCCTGCGGCAAGTGCGGATACACCGAGTTCGCCAAGAAGTCGAAGTAAACCTCAACCAACCTTTTCGGACCGCGCCTTGAGGGCGCGGTTCATCTCTTCAAATCCACGTTTCGTATCATTTTCAAGGCTTCTTTTCAGCAAAGGGACTAGAACGCCCCGGAACGTTTCTTCCTGGACGAACCTGACCGATCCATCGGCGTTCCGGGTCAGGGAAAAGGAATGCTCCCCGTCGAAAAGGCGCGGGACCCAGAGCCGTCCAAGCCAGCGGATCCTTTCATTCTCGGAGAACTCCAGCAGCCTGGGCCTGAACCTCATTCCCTTCGTACCGGACGGCTGGAGGAAGACATCCAGTCTCGAGCCGACCTCGGTGCTCCCGGCGATGGACCTGATGAACGGGTTCCATTCTCCGTACCGGGGGAAGTCCTTGAGGATGTTCCATATGGTTCCAGGTTCGGCGGATATGTCGATGGACGTGGAAATGCGGTACATCGGTCACCGTTCAATTTCATGGGAGCCGTCATTGCATAATGATATCGTCAGGCGTGTCCTGCCTGCCGTGAACCGTTGAGCATCGCTCAGCTTGAAGAGGGAGCACAGAGCAAACTATATTGACCCCATTTGCCATCGGTCGCTCAATTGGGCTCGTAGTGTAGCTTGGATATCACTGAGGCCTCCGATGTCCTTATCGAAGGACAGAGCAAGCCTCGGACTCGGGTTCGAATCCCGACGGGCCCGCTTCAATTATATCCAGTCATCTCGTATTCGCCTTCATCTTATTGAATCTGACAGTTGTGTCCTTTGTCGTAGCGGGCCTAGCACACATCATCTAACACCAAGGCGAGTCCAATCATTCGCTTCTCATCCGATTGGATTGGGAAGTATCGCTTTGGATGAATGACAGGACAGACTCTGCCCCTCAACATATCGTCTGACCACATACTCGGCCAATCAAGAAATAGAAGGGCGGAGGGACACTCTCCGACGTTCATCCATCGATCTCAAAAAACTGTCTTATTCGCTGAACCGTGTCGGGGCGGTGGCGAACCCGAACATCAGGCCTTTCTCTTTGCTTTCCCGATCTCCTCTTGGACCTTGCCGCCAACCTGCTCTATCTTGCCTTTGACCTGTTCCGATTTGTCACCCGTCGCTTTTCCTATCTCTTCCCTGACCTTTCCCGTGATCTGCTTGCCTTTTCCTTTCACTTCATCTTGGTTCATAATCGTTGGACCGAGCGAGAGTTTAATAAAAGAATCGTGCCGCAATGTGGGCTAGAAGGGAGGATTCTCGCTGTAAAATGTCTAATTGAACCAGCCAGAAGACAAGGGTCTCTATGTATGTGAAAAGGAACCCACTTCCCTCTTCCGATCCGACCATATTCGCTAATGTGGGGTTAGAAGAGATTCTTGGTGATTGCCATTCTGATGCTCCTATCCGTTATTCTACTTCATACGAAGCCGCTGGGACTCAGGAATATCTGTCCAAATATGGGCATGAATAGAAACAATCGACATGTGAAAAGAAAATGAGTGGCCAAGCAGGCCAGCCACTCAGATGTTGGTTTTTGTTGCTCCCCGAATCATATCAGGCGTTTGCTTTGGCCACAGCGGTAGGACTTCCGCCGAGCTGGTCCATCTCATTCACCGACATCACCTTGTCCAGGTCCAGCAGCATGACCATCCGGTCAGGCAGCTTGCATATGCCGGTCAGGAAGCTGGTCTCCGTGCCGATGATCAGGGTGCGCGGCGGGGGCGATATGCTCTGCCGGGGCACCCTCATCACGTCCTCGACCTCATCGACGATGATACCGATCTGGGTATCGCCGATCTCGGCGACGATGATGCGCGACGCGGTGGTGATGCCTTTACCGCTGTCCTCGATGCCAAACCTTTTCTTGAGATCTATCACGGTCGTTATCTGACCGCGGAGGTTCATCACGCCTTCGATGAAGTCTGGCATCTTCGGTATCCGGGTGATGTTCTGCACCTTGCCGATCTCCCGGACCTGCGATACTCGGACGCCAAATATCTCCTTGCCGAGCTTGAAGGAGACGATCTGCTCCTCGTCCCCGGTCAGCTCAACCTTCTCCCTTCTCCTGCGTGCCATTTGAACACCTCACTCGGATACCTCGATGCCGCGCTTGCCCAGGGCCTGCTTTACCTTCGACGGTACCGCCAGGGAATTTGTCCTGGGGGCGGACTTCTTCACCGCCGGTTTGGGGGTTTGGACCACTGGAGCCTGCTTGACCGGTGCTGGCGCCCGGACTGCTTCCGAACTCCCGATGTTGAACTGTCCCGCGATCTTCTGCAGGTTGACCGACATCTCCGACAGTGCCTGTGCACGTGCCGTCATGTCCTCCATGCTGGCGGTGAGCTCCTCCGTCGATGCGGCCGATTCTTCCGATGCCGATGCCGTTTCCTCCGCGATGGCGGCTATGCCGTCGACCGACTTGGCCGCACGCTGGGTCCCCTCCTTTTGGGAGTTCATTAGGTTGGATATCTCGACGACACCGGCGGTGGTGGTGGCTGCCAGTCCCTGGATGTCGCCGAACGCTTTGCCGGTCATCTCCACGAACTGCATGCCCTCGGCGGTTTCCCTGGTCCCGCGCTGCATGGCCTCGACGGCCTTGGCGGTCTCGTTCTGGACCTCCTTGATCATCTTGGCGATGCGTTCCGCCGCCTCGCGAGAGTCCTCGGCCAGGTTCTTGACCTCTTCTGCGACCACGGCGAATCCGCGGCCCTGGTCTCCTGCCCTCGCAGCCTCGATGGCTGCGTTCAAAGCGAGTAAGTTCGTCTGGTCCGAAATGTTCGTGATCACGCTGACGATCTCACCGATCTCCTCGGACCTCTTGCCCAAGGACTCGATGACCTTGGCGCTCTCTACCACGACCTTCTGGATCTCCTGCATCTTCTTGATGGTGGTCTCGACAGTGCTCTTCCCGGAATTGGCGCTGTCGTTGGCCTTCTTTGCCGCTTCAGAGGCTGCCATTGACCTGCCGTAGGCCTCCTGAACGGACGCCGAGATCTCCTTCATCGCCTTGGCCGTCTCGTCCACCTGGGCTGCCTGGCTCTGGGCACCCTTGGATATCTGCTGTATAGCGGACGACACCTGCTCGGTCGAAGCGTTCATCTCCTCCGCGGAGGAGGCTAGCTCCTGGGACGTCGAAGAGACCATGCCGACGGAGTTGTTCACCTCCACCAGCAGTGCGGTCAGGCTCTCGCCGATGGCGTCCAATGACGCTGAGAACTTCGAGAAATCACCCTGGGTCTCGATCTCCACCCGGGCGGTCAGGTCACCGGCGGCGTATGCATCAGCAATGCGCATCGCTTCGTTGATCGGGTCGATGACCGCGTCCAGGGTGTCGTTGACGCCCTGCACGATCTTTCTATAGTCGCCCTGGTGCCTTGAAGCGTCAGCACGGGTGGAGAGCTTGCCTTCCACCGCTGCCTTAGACAGCATGTTCGCATCAGCGATGAGGGCCTTGAGGTTCACACGTAACAGCTCGATGTTATCGTTGATGAACGCTTTCTTGCCCGGGAACCTTTCCAGAGGGGCCTCGAAGTTGCCCTTGCTGAATTCCGCTATACAAGCCATGGCCTTTTTCTTGACCGCTATGTGGCCCATCGCCAGATCATTCACTCCCTGGGCCATTGTCTTGTATGCTCCCTGGAACTTGTCCACAGGGATGACAACGTCGATGTCGCCCTTGGTGTGCTCGTCGGACATTCTGTTCATCTCGTAGATCAGTCCGCCGAGGGAATCAATGCAGGTGTTCAGGTTGTTCTTGATGACGTTGAAGTCGCCGTTGTAATTGTCGGTGATCTTCGCCGGTATAGCGCCCCTGGAAATGTCGTCGACATACTTCGCTGAGACATTCAATGGACCGATTACCGCGTCCAGGGTGTCGTTGACGCCCTGCACGATCTTCCGGTAGTCGCCCTGGTGCTTGGAGGCGTCCGCCCTTGTAGCCAGGCGTCCTTCCACGGCCGCCTTGGACAGCATACCTGCATCTGCCACCAGGTTGTTGACGACATCGATGCACTGGTTCAGGTTGTTCTTTATGACATTGAAGTCGCCGTTGTAGGTGTCGGTGATCTTCGCCGGTATCGCGCCCTTCGATATGGCGTCGACATACTTCGCTGAGACATTCAGATGGACCGATTACCGCGTCCAGGGTATCGTTAACACCAGATACTATCTCCCGGAAGACGCCTTTATGCTTCGTGACATCAGCCCTGGTGGACAACCTACCGTCGACGGCCGCCTTGGAAAGTATGCCCGCGTCGTTCGCCAGGGACTTGAGAGAGTCCCTTACCATGAGGAGGTCCCTGTCCATCTCGGTGTAGGCGTTAATAGATCCTGACTGACACAACTTATGTCAAGCCTGGTATCGATATTCATTATTCCTTCTGACATCAGCTTCAACCATAACGCTTGAGCCGAACAAATACCTGGTCGAGTTCGTCGCGAAGGACGGTCAAGATCTCCATGCGTCTTAGAAAGACATGCAGGGAGGCCATAGCCGCTGGATCGTTTCGAGCAGATGCGCAGCTTCGCTCGCCACCGCTTCGCAGGTGATCAATACCGTAGCTTGGGCAACGTGGCCTTCGCCCAAGCGTGGTGCGAATCGCCCGCATCGATTGCTGCACCAACGGGCCAGTGTCAACCAGTACGACGCGCCTTAAGGCGATGGCGGATAGCTTCATGCGGGGTCTCGCTTCGGTTGGGGTTGGCGCACGACGCCGAAGAGATGTTCTAAATCGGCAAAGGGCTGGGCGGGGTCTGGTTCTGCCGAGCAAACACATAAACCACATCGGCCGATTCACCTTAATTGTCTCTCCCCGATCGGCGGCCGCCCGTGCTGCGCTGAATTTCCGCTGAAAGTCTGTGAGGGTCGTTTCCATGCCAATCAGATTGTCTGACTGATAGGGCTTGTCAAGTAACCGGAGATCGTTGGCTCGCCTCCGCACAATGGGCTTGGAAAATTACGCCGCTCTTCCCGCCCATCTATGCCATCCCTCTTTCCAACCGTTTCAAAGGCAAATTGAGATGCGGAGCCGGCAAGAGACTCTAGATAACCCATAACCTCGTCCGTCTACGATCCCCATCCTCACTTCATGGTGGAGAGCCAGAAAATGGC
>CAWDCQ010000027.1:0-29600 GCA_963800775.1 uncultured Methanomassiliicoccales archaeon
TGCGCAGACCAGCATATCTGGATTCGATGAAATCAACCGGTACTTTGGACAACCCGTCATCATCCTTTTAAATAGGGGTGGCATTAGCAAAAGTAGGTGCATCAATGGCTGAAAAGAAGATAGACGAGTTGCCTGGAGTTGGACCCGCAACTGCCGAGAAGCTGCGTGATGCCGGATATCAAGATGAATGTCGATAGCAGTGGAGAACCCGAAGGTCCTCGCAGAGGTCTGCGAGATCGGAGAGACCACCGCTGCTAAGATGAATCGCCGCTGCCAAAGAGGCGGCCGACGTAGGCGGATTCGAATCCGGGGACGCGATACTGGAAAGAAGGAAGAACCTGAAAAGGCTGACATCCTCGTCCAAGGCGTTCGACGAACTGCTGGGCGGTGGACTGGAGTCTCAAGCTATTCACGAGTTCTTCGGTGAATTCGGAAGTGGAAGACGCAGATGATGTTCCAGCTGGCCGTGAACGCTACCATGCCGACCGAAAAGGGCGGACTGGATGGCGATGTCGTCATCATCGACACCGAGAACACGTTCCGTCCGGAGAGGATCGTTCAGATCGCCAACGCGCAGGGCGTCGATCCGATGGAGACACTGCAAAAGATCCATGTGGCAAGAGCCTTCAACTCATCGCACCAAATGTTGCTGGTGGAGAAGGCAGCGGACATGGCCGCGAAGACGCCGGTCAAACTGTTGATCGTCGATTCGCTGACGGCTCACTTCCGTTCCGAATATGTTGGCAGGGAACGCTGGCAGAGCGGAAGGCTTGCTGAACAAGCACATGCACGACCTGCTGCGCTTCGCTGACGTGAGCAACGCTGTAATAGCAGTCACCAACCAGGTGGCGGCCAAGCCGGACGCGTTCTTCGGGGACCCGACCAGACCTGTGGGCGGCCACATAGTCGGTCACGCTTCGACCTTCAGGGTATACCTGAGGAAGAGCAAGGGCGGCAAGCGCATTGCCCGGCTCATCGATTCCCCGAACCTGCCCGAGGCGGAGTGCGTGATCACCGTCTCAGAAGAAGGTATAAGGGACTGATGCTTGACGAAAGCATCCGATGACCGATAACCTAAACACCAAAAGCTCCCCCTTCCTTTGAGCTGTCGGGGGAGCACCCCACCCTTCCATCCGCAGAGGCACTAGCCTGTGTGGAGGCAGAATGCCCGGACCATTCCTCTTTAGGGGAAGGGCCGGGATACCGCATTTTTCGATTCGGTCACGATCACGCCCAGCAGATCGCCAACCGAGTGGCGCTCACGCACCGCCTCGGCAGGTTCCTGGGAGCCTGCGACCTGCCAGACCTGGAACGGTTCTTGAAGGAGTTGGAACTGCCGGTGGGCAGCATCTCCATCCGGGCAAAACGATTCGAGCAGAACCAGCTCGGCATCGATGTACCCTCGCTGGTGAAGAAATGCGCCGGGGTTCTGACCACGGGGAGGGTTGTGGACCTGGTGCATCCGGATGTGCCGCTGCGGATATTGATCTCAGACCGGCTGCATTTCTTCTTGTGCGATTTTGAGATCGACCGAAAACAGTTCGACATCAGGAAAGTGGGGGAGAGACCGTTCTTCTCCCCCATCTCCCTGCATCCGAGGTATGCGCGGACCCTGGTGAATCTGACCCGGGTACGGCGGGGACAGACCCTTCTGGATCCGTTCTGCGGGACCGGCGGCATACTGATCGAGGCCTCGATGATCGGGGCCAAGGTCCTCGGCTCGGACATCGCGGAGGAAATGGCCAGAGGTTGCGTGGCCAATCTCAATCACTTCCAGGCGCCATTCGACCAGATCAAGGTATCGGACGTCGGGGATGTCGCCAGCGCCTTCGGAAAAGTGGACGTGGTGGCGACCGACCCACCTTACGGACGATCGGCAAGCCTGTGGAAGGAAGGAAAGTCTTCGCTCTACGGGAGGGCCATGGACGCATTCGCGGACGTCGTCAGGCCCGGAGGAAAGGTCGGTGTGGTATTCCCAGGACCTTTGGACTATGAAAAGGAAGAACTGGTCTTGTCCGAATCACATGTCCAGAGAGTTCACCGGTCGCTGTCCAGGCACTATTTCATTCTCACCCGGAAATAGTCACGTTCAGGTTCAGCTGGCTTTGGAAGCTCGGGTCGCTCGACGCGATAACCGGGAAGGTCCGGGAGACCGATTGGGCGTCCGAAAGCGCTATGGCCTTCACCATGATGGTGGAGTTGGCATGGTACGGAAGAGAATAGACCAGCTGCGAAGTGCCGTTCCCGGATGTGGCGTGGTCCGTGTAGACGTACGCGGCCAATCCTTCCCAGGCCTGCAGGTCCACCGTGATCGTCTCGTTCGTGTTGCCTGTGTTGTTGACCCATATGTTGAAATTGGCCATCTGTCCAGGAGCGATGGTGGCGTTCTGCGCCCCATTGATCTGCATGGTGAAGCTGTAGTCGTTCGGCTCCATGTATATCGGGATCGGGACGAAAGTGACGACCAGCAATGCGATGCCTATCGCACCCAGGACGGTCCTCGTGCTACCCAGCTTGGACAGGTCGTTCAGGGGCGCCGGGTGCCTCAGACCGAGGAAGAAAATAAGCACCGCGAACAGCAGCCATCCGGAATAGACCGTCAATCCCATCAGGAACAGGGCTGCCACGGTGATGTAGCTGAGGAAGCGGGAGTTGTCCCCCAGGAGGCCGCGGGCCACATGGCCCCCGTCCAACTGGCCGGCCGGCAGCAGGTTGATGGCGGTCACGAACAGACCGACCCAGCCGGCAAACGCCAGGGGATGCAGGATTACGTTCCCGGAAATGGGGAAGAACTCGGACAGGAAATAGGAGAGCATGGAGGCCATCGTGCCTGCCAGACCTCCGGTGCCGCCGCTGATGTAATGTGGCGACTGTTGCGTGAACATCATGCCCAGGAGGAACACCGGAACGGCCACTACCAGTCCGGCCAGCGGACCGGAGATGCCGATGTCGACCAGCGCCTTCCGGTTGGGGATGGGGTCGCGGATGGAGATGAAGGCACCGAACGTTCCCAGCGGCGGGATCGAGGGGATGAAGAAAGGCAGCGATGCGGCCACCCCATGCCGTTTGGCGGTGAGATAGTGGGCCAGCTCATGAACGCCCAGGATGGTCATCAATGGTATTGCGAAGTAAAGGGCCCCGTTGGCAAAGACGTCCAAGGTGGCCCAGTTGGAAGTGCCGATGTAGGCGGCCCACAGGAACGCGCCGGCCAGGACGGTGGTCACGAAGGTGATCCCGAGCAGGATGGCGTTCGCCCACACTCCCATGCGGTTGCGCTGGCCCTTGCGCACCACGGTGATGGTGTATTCGCCGCCCGAGTGAGAGAGAAAGGGAATGAACTCCTTAACGTTCATCTCCTTGCGCAGGGTGTCGAAATTGGCCTCCATCGAAGCAGCGTCTGGACTGATGAATATCTGAACAGACTGGGCGTTGACCTTGACGTCGTATATCGGAAAGTATTTGCCGACCATCGCCCGGAGGAGCTCTATCTCCGCCGCCACGTCCGTGGGGACCATGGGCGTCCCTATCCGGGGTGGTCATATTAACGTTTTCGTAGTAAGTACGCTTATTCGGAATATCGTCTGGCTATCCGTCCTAACCGTGCAAATTGGCCCCGCATGACCCGCAGGTGCTGGTGTCCTTGTCGCTGTCCATCCCACAGGACGGGCAGCGGACGGTCTGAGAATCCTTCCTAACGGTGAACTTGGTCTCCCCGCACTTCTTGCATATCCGTTCTCCCGTGTCGGTGACCGCACCGCATTTGATGCACTCTCTCATGCGGCATGCTTCTGAGCTGAAGGAATAAAATGGTTATCATCAAAACCACGTCCGGAAGCGGGAAGCGGCCATCTTCGGGGCATCCCCCGCCCATTGTTCCGGGACTTAGACAAGCCTTAATTAGACCAATCCCAATCCTGCGGCGTGAACCGGATAGTCCAGTTGTTCCGATTGGGCAACTGTCTGATGGGTATCCTCGCCCTCCTGCTGAGCGTGCTGATAGCCGCGGGGACCTCGATATCGGACTACTGGGCAGATATCATTCCGGCCGCGGTCGTGATCTTCTTCTTCGTCGCCGCGGGCAATTCCCTCAACGACTACATGGACCAGGAAGTGGACAAGGCGGCCCACCCTGAGAGGCCCATCCCTTCCGGGAAGATCAAGCCCAACACCGTCCGTACGATCTCTATCTATTGCTTCTCCATCGCCGTGGTGGCATCGTTCTTCCTCAGGATCGAGGCGACACTGATCGTCTTTGCCGCCACCGCCCTGATGCTGACCTACGAGATCAGCACCAAGAAGAAAGGGTTCTCCGGCAATCTGACCATCGGCCTGCTGACCGGGATGCTGTTCATCTTCGGGGGGGCGGTGGTCGGAATGATCGACAAGACCATCATCATAGGATTGATGGCCGGCCTGGCCACCCTCGGCCGCGAGATCGTCAAGGACATCCAGGACATGGCGGCCGATTTCGACCGCAACACCCTGCCCAAGCGCATCGGAAAAAGGAACGCGGGGTTGGCTGGCAGCATCGCATTCGTGGCCGCTGTGGCACTGAGCCCGGTCCCCTACCTGACCAACATGTTCGGGTCTGGATATCTCCTGGTGGTCCTGGCGGCAGATGCAATATTTATATACTGTTCCATAGTTCATTTTCGAAATCCGACCAGGGGTCAGCAGTTGGCCAAGTATGGCATGCTGGTCGCCCTAGTGGCCTTCCTAATTGGAGGAATACAATGAAAGTAATCGAGTATCTTCGGGAAAAGGTCAAGAAAGGCACCCTGCACATGACGCTCATCGACCCGGCCAAACAAGAACCGGAGCAGGCCGGCGAGATAGCCGCCTCGGCTGAACGTTTCGGCACCGATGCGATCATGGTCGGCGGTTCCACCGGCATCACCCAGGAGAACCTCGATGCGACCATATTGGCCATCAAGGCAAGCACCAAACTGCCGGTGATCTATTTTCCCAGCGGGGCCAACGCCATCTCCCCATACAGCGATGCCATCTACTTCATGAGCATGCTGAACAGCCGGAACGTGAAGATGATCATCGGGGAGCAGGTGGCCGCCTCCCGGATCGTCAAGAAACTGGGCATCGAGCCGGTGTCCATGGGCTACATCATCGTAGAGCCGGGCATGAAGGTGGGAGAGGTCGGGGAGGCCAATGTGGTCAAGCGGAACGATCCCAAGGCGGCCGTTTCCTACGCCCTGGCGGCAGAGTTCATGGGCATGCAGCTGGTGTACCTGGAGGCAGGGAGCGGGGCCCCCACACCGGTGCCCATGGAGATCATCTCCGAGGTCAGGAAGAACATCACCGTACCGCTGATCGTGGGCGGGGGCATCCGGGAACCGGAGCAGGCCACCATGGTCCGGGAGGCAGGGGCGGACATCATCGTGACCGGCACAGTGGTGGAGAACGGCGGCTACGAGGTCAAGCTCAAGGCTATAATCCAGGCCGTCAAAGGCTGAGCGGGCCTATACGGATCGTTCTAAGCGCAATGGCCGCCGAACATGCGGCCGCGCCTCATCATTCTCATAACATTGAGAGCAGCATCTCATGGACCCGGGTGTCGCCGGACAGCTCCGGGTGGAACGAAAGCGCCAAGAGATTGTCCTGCCTGGCCATGACGATGCTCGAGGAGTGCACCGCCAGTGGCTCGCACCTGCCCCATACCTTGGTGATCAGCGGCGCCCGGATGAACACCGCCGGAAAAGGGCGGTCCAAACCCTTGATGTTGAGCGGGGCCTCGAACGACTCCCTTTGCCTGCCGAAGGCGTTGCGGTCGACCGCCATGTCCATGAGCTTAAGCAGTTCCGTCTCCGTCCTCTCCACCTGATCGTCGCCTTCCTTCGACAGCAGGACGCAGCCAGCGCAAGTTCCCATGATCGGGACTCCGTCCTTCGCCATCTCGATGATGCGGTCGAACAGGTCGAACCGGCGCAGGAGCTTGGATATCGTGGTGCTCTCCCCGCCCGGGAGGACCAGGCACGATGCTCCCTCGATGTCCTTCGCCTTCCTCACGGAAACGACGTCGCCGGCCAGGCCGAGATTGGCCATGGCCATCTTGAGCGCCGCCACGTGCTCGGGGGCCGCCCCCTGCACCGAGATCACTCCTGCCCTCATACGGTTCCAGCGAACAGCGAGGTCATAATTAATCATTGCCGAACGATACTAAACGTTCCCGTTTCATCCGTCGAACTGCTTCCGTTCGTCGACCAAGGTCCGCTTCGTCGGAACGAACTCGGAACGCACGCCGACGACGTTGATCACAAGGGGCTCCATCAGGTCGTTTTCCATGCTCGAGCCGACCTCCGGTATGGCCAATATCGCTTTTTCCAGCTGCCCGCGGGCGCTGTCCCGGTCGCCGTTGAACTCCACGGTCACCGTCAGCCGGTCGCGGAACGACGGCCTGTCGATGACCACCTGATGCGATATTACGCCGTGCACCGACCCGATCGCCTCGTCGAAAAGGTACGGGTACACCTTTTCCCCGTAACCGAACTTGGTGCTCTGGTCGATCCTTCCCTTGGGCTTTCCGATCTTCCCCACCGTCCTGAACCCGCAGCCGCAGGGGGGCGATATGTAGCAGCTCAGGTCGTAGGAGCGGTACCGGAGCAGCGGGCTGCCGGTCATGTTCAGGCTGGTCCAGACCAGCTCCCCGCCCTTCCGGTCCGGAAGCTGGCTCCCGGTCTCCGGATCGATGCATTCCACCAGATAGTCCGCCTCATCCACGTGGATACCGTCCTGCGCACCGCACTCGATGGCCGTGGCCAGTCCCATCTCGGTCATGCCGTACTGGGTCAGCGCCTGGCACCCCCAGGCGGACTCCAGCTCCTTCCTCATGGCCTCGGACAGCGGTTCGGAGGAACAGATGATGGCCTTGATCCCCAGCGACCGGAGGTCGTACTTGTCCCGAGCCAGCATGGTGATGCGGTAGATGAACGAGGTCAGCCCGATCATCATGCGGGTCTCGTTCCGGCGCATGATCTCTACCTGCTGGTCGATGTCAATCGAGCTGCACACGACGGCGTTCAGCCCGGCGACCTTGCATGCCCCCTCGAGCATCAGGCTCGGGTCCCAGGCGGTCACCGCCGGGAACATGATCTGCAGCGTTTCCTTCTCCTTGAGCCCGACCGTCCTCAAAGCGGCCGAGATGGCGTCCACGATGTTGAGCACGTCGTCCCGGGTGTAGAACAGCCGCTTCTTCAGCCCGGAGGTGCCGGAGGTGGAGAAGGCGCGCATCACCTTGGACTGGGAGATGCACAGGAAATGGAACGGGTCCTCCGCCAGCGCGGCCGGTTCGGTGAGAGGGAACTTGGCCAGGTCCTCGAACTCCCGGAACGAGTCCGGGGACAGTTTGTTCTCCGCCATGACCCGATGGTAGTGGACGCTGTTCTCGTCGACGTAGCGCATCAGCTTGCGGAACTTGAACATCTGATAGTTCCGCAGGTCGTCCCGGCTCACCTCGGAGAGCGAGGAACGGCCCAGTACCCGGCGGAACTCCCGCTCGTCCTTGAGCGTCTGGCGGACCTTCATGTGGATCCATTCCTCGAGCGGGTTCTGGGTCTCGGGATCGATGTTCCGGGAGGTCAGCCTCCTCCGGGCGATCGCGATCTTCAAGGAATTGACTGGATGCACGCCACGGGAATCGCGTTGGGGGGATAATCCTTTGCCGGTGCCGGCCGGCCCCCAAGGTCAAGTTCTTTAGCCCGCACCGCGATGGATGCGGCATGCCCACGTGCTCATGGAAAGATGCCTCAGACAGTATCAGGAGGGCGACCAACATGGCCACCAGCCCGGTGGCGGTCTCGCTCCTGCCAAATGCCGCCGCCCTCCTCGACCTGCGCACGGTGGAGATGGTATCGAACACCGCGCTGTGCCACATGATCGCAAGGGCCAGGCATTACCGGGAAGAAGGGGTGCTGGGCACATCCGCCCAGGGAATGAAGTGTGTCTGGGCGGACGCGGCCTTGGGCCTCATCCAGACCCCGGAGAGGCTGGCCGAAGGAGACCTCAACCGTAACTTCGTCAGGGACGGGGCGGCCGGAAAACGTCTCCAGGGATCCATGTACATGCTCGGCGACGGAGAGACCAGGTACGGATCGGTCGTGGTCGCGCCGCTGGACCTCACGCCAGCCGAGCCGAGCGCCATCCTCCTCTACGTCAGCCCGGCACAGGCATTGAGGCTGATCATCGCCTTCGCCTACCAGAACGGAGAACCGGTCACTGCCGAGATGACCGGACAGGCCTCGGTGTGCTGCGCGGTGGCCAGGGCGGTGGGGAAGGGCCAGGTGGTCATGGACATCCCCTGCATAGGCGACCGGGCGTTCGGCCTGGCGGGCGAGAACGATATGATAGTGGCCTTCCCGCCCGCACGGCTCGACCAGCTCCTGGAGGGCCTCAAAGCTACCGAGCGTTCGGCCTCCTACCCTTTCCGTCCTTTCATGCGCTGGCCGGTGGTGTTCCCGCCCGAAATGGAACCGCGCCGGCCCGAGGTCGAACGGACCACATGAAGGATGTTACCAGACCTTAAATAGGCGAATTCCGCTTCATCGGAAGAGGATCTAAATGGTACTGACTCCGGAAATGGAACGTAGGGGCATAACCCCGCAACTGTTGCGGACGACGAAGCAGATCACCTGCCCCAAGTGCGGAAAGAGCTTCAGCCTGTTCCAGTCCCGAGCCATCGCCTGCGTCGGATGCCCGAAGTCCGGGACCAGCTGTGAATACGCCCGCTGCATCCACTGCGACACCGAGTTCCCCCTCACCGCCCAGCCGAACTGGGTCGCGAACAACGTGGGACAGAAGAACCTGTCCAATTACATGAACAACATAGTCAACAACTATAACAGCAGCGTGGGAAAGACCAGGCACCGCTGAGCCGGGTACCCGGACGCTGGTGCGTGGGCGCGGATGGATCGTCCGCCCCGCGAGTGCGACGTTCCGCTCTTTATCCAATCCGCTTTATTTTTTGTCAATCGTCCGGACGCTTTGTCCTATGCTCAGAACGTCAGCACCTTGTCGCTCTCTTCGATCATCCGGTGCAGTTCTTCGATGGTGGATCTGGAACACCCCTTGGCCTCGGTCCTTTGCCGGATCTCCAGGCAGGAGGTGCAGCTCAGCGTCTTGCCACCGTGCTCCTGGAAGTCCCGCATTTGCTCGGATATGTGCCACTTCTCGTTGTCCAGGGTGTCGCATTCCACGCCTTTGGCGAGCATGAACAGGCTGACCTCGTCCCCTTTCTTGAGGGAGGCGGTGCCCAGCCTGAACGTCTGAAAGACGGTCTCCGGGTCGTTCGAATAGAGGATGATGCCGAGCTTCATGGATATCGGTTAAAGATTCCATGCCCTACTGTATAATTGTTCCCCATGTTTAGATCGGGCCAGTCATCATCCGTGGAAGGAAGGGTTTTAGGGTTTTTCGGCGAACTTCGACCACATCTCATGCCGGTACATAGTGCGTCCGTCGCCGCCGTTGATGTTGAACAGGCAGAACGGGATCAGCTTCCCGTCCGGTGTCACGGTGTGAATGCAGCAATTGCACAGCCGCTCCGTCTCCACGTTCCAGGCATCCTGGAATGCCATGGTCGAGACGGTCAGGTAGTTGGTCTTGGCCAGGTCCAGGAAGGAGACCCCAGGAGTTCTCCTCCTTGGAATCCTCTTCCAGGGTCAGCGACTCCTCGATGTACCGCCACAGGTCCGATATCTCCTTGCGGGTCTTGGTGGCGATGGTCTTGGTCTCCCGGGGAGGACCAAGCGCCCTGCTGGTCAGCGGGAAAAGTGTTCCGTCCTCCAGCACCACCGACATGGACTTGGCGTCGCAGTGCACGTTAGAGCACGACGTCGGCACGAAGCAATCCGCCCTGAGCTCGCCCTTGGTCTGCTTCTCGATGGCCATTAACAGGTCCGGAATGGTGATCCGGTCGGTGTCGCCCGGCTTGATCGGATAGCGCCCGAAATAGCTGATGGGCTGGAAATGTATGCCCTTAACCGTCGGCACGTTCTTCTTGGCGAAGTTGACCACGTCGCCGATCTGCTTGATGTTGATGTTCGGCGAGACCACGCAGACCAGGGTCACGCCCATGCCCACCTTTGCGCAGTTCTCGATGGTCTTCATCTTGGAAGCCAGCAGGTCTTTGCCGCAGGTGGCCAGGTAGACGTCGGAGGTGAGCCCGTCGAACGAGAAGTAGAGCGAGTCGACACCAGCCTCCTTCACCTGCTTGAGGAAGTCCAGGTCCTGGCCGAAGCGCACGCCGTTGGTGTTCACTTCGATATGGTCGATGCCCATGCTCTTGCCCAGCCTAACGATCTCCGGCAGATCGTCCCGTATCGTCGGTTCTCCTCCGCTGATCTGCACGCAGATCGGGTGGTCGACGTAATCGAGCATGGTCTGGTACATGCCTCGGATCGTCTCCATGGACGGATTGAACTTGTAGCGCTCGTTGGCGCTGGCGAAGCAGATCGGGCACTTCAGGTTGCAGCCGTTGGTGATCTCCATGACCACGAGGCAGGTGTGCTGGTGATGGTCCGGGCACAGCCCGCATCCTTCCGGGCACTTCCCGGTGGTCTGGACCGCCAGTTTGGCGGGCTTCGACTGCTCGCACGCGTACCGGGTCAGGTCCTTGTAGTCCTGGACCCCGCGCCAGACGATGGTCCGGAACGCACCGTGCTCAGGGCATTCCTTGTCCAGGTAGATGACGTCGTCCTCCGCCACCTTCACCGCCGGTATGGTCCTAAGGCATTCCGGGCACAGGCTCAGGGTCTCCCCGATACTTTTCGCTCGTCAGATGCACCAGCCGCTAATGGACGAGGAATGCCGTGCCGGGATTATTAGTTTTGCAAATCGCTCACCGAACATGGATATCTTGAGCGCTGGACGCTGAACATGGAACAGGATGAGAACAGAAAAAAGGAATTTTCTTGGCCGCTCTTCACGGCCAATTTTGGGTTTGGTTTACGCGCGCTTCTTCTCGAACAGACCTTCCGCGGCGGCCAGGGTCTTGACGGCGAGGTATTCCTCGACCATGGTGGTCTTGCAGTTGGGGCAGACCAGGGCGGGACCGGACCGGTTGACGGTCATGTAGGTGATGTTCACTTGGCCGAGGTGGACCGCCTCGTTGCAGTGGGCGCAGACCCACTCGGTCTTGTCGCCGATGCTCTGCACGTCCCCCAGGACCATCCTGTGGGAGTACGCGGTCTTGACGTTGGCGGCCTTCTTCAGGATACCGTTGTCCATCGTGTACTCGGCGTAGACGGTGACATCCCCGATCTTCTTCTTTCCCAGGTTGATGTCGCCCTTCTTGAACTTCACTCCGGAGGTTTCAAGAGGTCTTGACGACGTCCTCGACGTCCGCCTCCTTTATCCCCCTCTTGCCCAGCACTTCCTTGATTGCTTCAGTCTTGACTTCCATTTTAGTCACCTTAATGTTCCGTAGGTACCGAAGTCCTGGGCGGCCTTTACCAGTGCTCTCATGTTGGCGGGCAGCGTGTATGGGGGCGTCTCGCAAGAGGTACCTAGGATGTATCCCTTCTTGGAGTCGCGACCCGCAAGCAGCTGGTCCTTTGCCTGGTCATATACGGCCTTCGGGTTCGGGTTGATCATCAGTTTGGTATGGACCAAGCCCATGCAGGTCGAGACGCTCTCGAACTCGCTCTTAAGCTTGGCGGACGGGAACGGGTTCCTTCCATCGTACCCGATGTGGGTGACGGTGAACGGCGACCATACGACCGGTATCCTTGAACACCTTGTAGTCGGTCTGGTGGTTACCGCACAGATGGTAGAACACCTGCGGCCCGGCTCCCTTTCTGAACGCTCGTCGACCGAGATCCCCATGTTGTCCGCGGAATAGGTCTTGACCGGCCTCGTCGAGAATATGTCGTTGTTGCCCAGCACCGACCCCGACGATCAGCATGGCCATTCCATAGGTGTCGGCCATTGGCTTCCGCGCCGTTGATGGCGGTCTGGGTGTAGTTCCTGACCAGCTTCTGGGCTGCTTCAGGCTCGGTGAACGTCCACATGATGAAGTTCTCGACCCCTACGAGCTGGCTGCGGCTCCGACCAGGTCGAAACCGTACGAGATGGGGACCAGGGTCTGAGGCATGTTCTTCTGAACATATCCATAGATCCTCTTGAACATCGGGAGGGTCCATCCCTTTTCCAGCTCGGCCTTGTCCGGGATGTGCATCTTGTCGACATCGCTCGGTTCCGAATAGATAGGTCCAGTGGATATTGGCGGCAGCGTGTCCTTGTACTCGAGCTTGATGCCCAGCTCGGTGACCCACGGCAGAGAGAAGAACCAGTGCGTAACAGGCAACAGGTCGTACATCTCATTCGCGTATCCCACGCAGTGTATTCCCAACTCCGGCTTCTCGTAGAAGTCCCTGATCGTGTAACCGCAGGTGACGGCAGCGTGCGACAATATGATCGCATCCACGTCTATCCTGTCGTGCGGTTTGTCAACGAAGGGACTGGCGAATCTCTTTGTGGCGTTTGCCGCCCAATTCATGTTCCATGGTGGAAATAGCTCTTCATAGCCCATTGAAATCCCCGTGCCTTGTAACAGGGGTTGAGAATATATAATGATTTTTGTGTTTTTCCGCAACAATGTTCCAAAAGAGGTTGTATATCCCTGTTAATATAGAACAATATTGACAACATTTTTGCATTATATGCTATTTCGTTCCATAATTACGCAAAACCGTTACATGCGTATCTGATAACATGGGCCCGGACCGGCGAGCGAACGGGTTTGCCGCCAAGGCAAGGAGGCGAGTCGTTAAAGAATCATCCATCAGAGGTGCCCACCTCCACCTGGGCGGCGCCCTTGTAGAAGAACCGCTTCAAAAGAACGCACAAGTGCGAAGATGATCACGCTTATCAGCACGATCGCTCCACCTGCCGCTACGTCATAGAAGAAGGATATCAGCAGTCCGTCGATGACCGCCACCATGCTGAAGATTATGCCGCCCACCATCGTGCCCTTGAACGAGCGGGAGAGCTGCATCGACGAGGCCGCCGAGATGATGATCAGTGCCGAGATAAGCAGCGATCCGACGATCTTGATGGATATGACCACGGTCAGCGCCACCACGACGTTGAACACCAGGTCCATCTGCGGGACCGGAACGCCCGCTAGCCGGGCGCCCGGTTCGTCGAAGGTCATGTGCGGCAGCTCCCTTGTAGAACACCATCGCGAACCCCAGGACGATGGCCGCCAGGACCAGCACGAACTCGAGGTCGCTCTCGGAGACGGTCAGGATGGAACCGAACAGGTATCCGAACAGGTCCACTTTGAACCCTCCGGCGAGGCTGGCCAGGACCGCGCCCAGTGCCAGACCGAGGGAGAACAGTATGCCGATGGCGGTCTCGGAGTAGACGATCTTCCTCCTGCAGCAGGGATATGGCGATGGTCCCGAACAGGGCGAACACCAAGACCGTGTACAGCGAGTATATGGAAAAGAAGGGACCGGCAGCGATGCCGCCGAACGCCAGGTGCGATATGCCCTCCCCGATGAGAGATTGCCGCCGGAGGACGATAAACACCCCCAGCACCGAGCACAACACCGCGGCGCATATCCCGCCCACCAGGGCCCGCTGGAAGAAGCTTTGGCTCAATATCCAGGTGACGTCGCTGAAGTTCAGCAGGGCTCACACCCCCCCTTGATCTGGACCCGGTGGTCGGGATCGCACTCATGGTGGCTGTGATGGAACATGAAGGTGAAGTGAGGACCGTAGGGCCTACCTCAGCACTGCGGTGGGGTCCTCCCCTTCCACGATGTTCTCAAAGTACACTTTCCGGTTGACGACCGCCAGCTTGTTCGCTTGGCAGAGCACCCCGGAAAGATCGTGGGAAACGGTCAGGAGGTGATGTCCATCTCCCTCCGGAGGTCCCGGACCATCCTCACGAACTTGTCCTGGATGCACACGTCCAATCCGGTCGTGGCCTCGTCCAGCACCAGGAGGTCCGGCTTCTTCACCAGCGCCTTGCGATGTTGCCCACCTGAATCTGGGCGTCTATGGGGTCCATCCAGAAATGCGGGTCCTGCTGACCGGACTGGTTCACCCCCACGATGGTGTCGACGACGGTCACCCCTTCCTTCAGATTGGGCAGGAACGAGGTCAGCCAGGGTTCGAACCCGCCGCCGTTGAATATGAACACGTCGGTGTTGTGGACCTTGAAGATGTCCGACGCCTTGGGCTCCCAGGAGTGGGGCTCGGCGTTGTCCGGGATGAGCTGCAGGACGTCGATCCGGTCCCTGCCCACCTGATCGGTGAAATAGTACTGAGGATAGAAGCTCACCACCTGGAGCTTGCCGGTGTTGGCGGTCCCGACGCTGTGGAGAAGACCAGGAACGAACCGCCCAGGACCAATAATGACGCCACGGTGATGGCCACTATTCCGCGATACTCATCTGGTATCCACACGCTCTTCCCCGTGATAATGGTTATTATTAAATATGTATTTTACTATTAACAATGTAGTAATCGGGTTATATAATGTTAACAAACATGACCTGATGGGGTGATCGTCATGGTCGTAATCAGCATATCTCTAAATGAACAGAACGTCAAGGACCTCGATGCGATCCAGAAGGAGCTCGGTTTCTCCGGCCGGTCCGAAGCGGTAAGGACGGCGCTGAGGACTCTGGTGGCCGAGCGCAATGAGCGCAGGAAGATGGTGGGCCGGGTCGACGGCGCCCTGATCATTGTCACCGAGATGGGCTCGTCCGAAGCGATCGACGAGATATACCACAAGAACCAGGAAATGATCAAGACCCACATCCACAACCACGTGGGCGGCGACCGCTGCATGAACCTGCTCATGATCGAGGGCGACGCCGGCAAGGTCAACCACATCCTGGACCAGCTGGAGAAGCTGGATGGGGTCAGCTACCTCAAGTTCATTCAGTCCTGAGGCGCCTTGACCATCGGGAACCCGAGCGCCTTCCAGGCGTTCGTTCCGCCCAGCATGTTCCACACTTCGGTGTAACCGTTCTTGAGCAGAAGCCCCGCCCCCATGCCGCCCCGATAGCCGGACGAGCAGTAGATGACCACCGGCCTGTCCCGCGGTATCTCATCCAGGCGGGACTCGACCGAGCCGATATGAATGATCTTTGAGTTCTCGATCACTCCCGACCGGAGCTCATGCATGTTGCGCACATCGACCAGCACCAGCTCCTTCCCGGAATCGATCCAGCCCTTCACCTGGAACGGAGTAGTGAGCCGGGTCATCTCGACCGGCGCGCCGGCCCGGCACCACATGTCCATGCCCACCCGGAGGTAGCCAGGTATGTCATCGTACCCTATCCTGATGAGCGAGCGCACTGTGTCCTGCAGCTGCGATCGGTTCTCCACCACCAGCAGCAGCGGGCGCTCATAGTCTAGATAGTAACCGCCGTACTGCGAGAGCCCGTCCAGCCACACGCTCAGGGAACCGGCTATGTGGGCGCCGCCGAACGAGTGCGGCATGCGGACGTCGAGTACCGTCGTGTTCCCGTCCATGGCCGAACGGAAGTCGCCCACCGGCAACGGCTTGGGCATGGGAAGGTTCCCGAGCAGCGGCGGACCGTTGAGGTTGATCTCTTCCATCTTCCGGAAGTAGGGAGGCCTCTCGATCTTCTCCTTCATCTTCGCGGCGATGAACTCCTCCCGTGTCAGCGAGAGCATCGGGTTGCTCTCCAGCTCGATGCCGATGGTGGTGTCCTCCCGGTCCGATATGTTGCCGCCGCATACCGACCCGGCACCATGTGCGGGACATACGATCACTCCCATGCCCAGGGGGATGACCTTATCGAACAGGGAATCGTAGAGCAGGCCGGACAGCTCCTCCCGGTGCTCCTCACCTGCCAGGTCGGTGCGGCCGACATCACCGGCAAAGAGCGCGTCCCCGGTGAAGACCATCACCGGCCCGTCACCGCTCGTGAGGTCTGTCAGCGAGAAGCAGAAATGCTCATAGGTGTGGCCCGGGGTGGCCAGGGCCCGGATGCGCACATCCCCCAGCGTGAACTCCTGGCCATCCTGCAGGGTCCGCCCGTAGTTGAAAGGGACAGCCCCGCCGTGGAATATCTCCGCCCCGGTCATGCTGGCCAGCTCGATCGACCCGATCGCATAGTCCTCGTTCCGGTGGGTCTCGAAAATGTACCGGATGCGCACCTCCTTTTCGCCGGCGATGCGCAGGTACTCATCGCAGTCCCGGCGGGGATCGATGACACAAGCGTCCGTACCGGAACCCACAAGATAGGATATGTGCGCCAGCCCTTCCGACTTTACCTTGGCCACGAACATGATAGATCGGCCTTCAAGGCGAGCAGGTGCCTAAAAATGGTTCCGCTACCTCACCAGGACCGGGCCGCCGGTCTTTTCCAGTTTGTCGATCCCCTCTTCCAGCATGTCCCGGGCGTCCCGGTCCCAATTCTCCGGTGTGACCAGGATCACGATCCCCTTGAACGACTGGTAGGAGCCGGAGTTCACGATGGTGTCGCTGTTGGTCACCAGCACCGAAATGAAGGTGACGTTGGGCTCGGCGAACTTCTGCTCGTAATAGTCCCGGTAGCCGTTCACCTGGGTGAAGAAGGCCCCCATCTTCGTCCCTTCAGACTTTTCGTTGATCTGCTTGGTCTCGGTCACGATGACCAGCCCCTCCCGGAACACGACCATGTCCGGAGTGTGCATGTCAAGCTCCTCCGGGCTGCCGCCCAGGAATGGATTGATGTCGACATACCAGTTGCGGTCCAGGAGGTCCAGCTCGAACTTCTTGCGCACCAGCGCCTCGTACACCCGCGACCGGGGCTGGATCATGTTCTTCTCCTTTTCGTCCTTCGGGTCGAGCTGGCGGGGATATGATCGATAGAGCATCTTGAGCTCCTCGATCGCCCCTCGCAACAGCTTCTCCTCCATCCTGCGGATCGTCAGCGCCATGTGCTTTCCCCGGTCTTGATGTCGGTCATATCACGGACCTGCTCAGGGCTGGCCGACCGCTTTCACTTCGACCCCGCCGACGTTGGTCTTCATGGTCGTGCGGAAGTTGCCCTGCGCAGGGAAGTTCGTGGACGTCAGTGAACTGTCCGGGCCGGTGAAGCCTACCTTGCTGCTCACGTGCACGCCGCCGATCTGGGCGCTGGAATTGATGGATGCGCCGATGTTTCCGCCTATATTGAGATTGAGGGATACCCCGCCCACATCGGTGCTGCCGTTCAAGGAAACGGTGCTGGCCATCGGAACGGTCTGGTTCATGTTCATCACGACGCCTCCGGTCTTGGTGGAAGCGGCGACGTTGATGTTCTGCTTAACCAGAGGGTCCTGCCAGCCGAGCACCGAAGCGCCGATGTTGGTCGCCAGGGATATGTTGCCGTACAGAGATACATTGGGCGCGATCAGCAGCGTGACCGCTCCGGCCTTGGCGCTCAGGCTTACCTGGTCGAAGGCACTGGCGTTGGTGCTGTTGACAATGATGCTGCCAGCGGACGTGGAGAGGTCGAGCTTCGAGCGCATCGAGTTGTCTATCTGTATGTCACAGTGAAGGTTCAGGTTTGATGCCCCCAGGAGCTGGCTCTTGACGATCACCGAAGCATTGACCAGTTCGGTGCCGGCAGAGATGTTCTGGGTGAAATTGAGAGATATCGAGTTCGGGTCCATCAGCAGCCCCACCGCCCCCTTTGCGGTCACGTGCATGTTCATCGCCTGGCCGCTGAGGTTCGTGTAAATGACCTGGACCTCACCCGCGTCTGCGTTCAGGCGGAGGCTGAGCTTGTTCACGCCCGCAACCGAAGAAACACTCTTCGATTGGTCGAAATTTACCGGCCTGACCGGCAGGAACAGCAATGCCGCGAACGCCAAAGCCACGATCAGAACGACGATCAACACGGCCACCACGATCGGGAAAATCCCCCTATCATCGAATTTCTTGGACAACTGCACTCCCCCTCGGACCCGTCCGCCCACCCGGTATGGATGGCCAGACCAATGGCAAGAAAATGGATTACCGTATATTAATGGTGTGGCATCGATGCCCGGGGCGGTGGCGCCGACCTGACACGACCCCGTTCATGGGGCGTTTCGGCAGCGCCAAACTAGTGTCGGGCATGGCGGCAGCCTTCACGCTCGCAGGGAGGTTCGTCGCTGCCCCAGAGATGCTCTTCGGGAGATATGTACAGGGAGAGGGCCAGGGCGGATATCACCGACAACGATGCGACGATGTAGTATACTGGAACAAAGTGGAATGCGCTCAGATGTCTCCATGGTCCGAGACCGGGAAATTGGGCCAGGACCAGGGCTGATGCACCGACGGTTCCAAGAATGCCAGCGCCGACCAGCCGCTCTTTCCTTGACATGATTGTCAATTGGAGATATCCGTATTTGAAATTAACCGACAACGAGGCCAATCTAGACACAAATAGGCATATTTCTGCCAAGAATGCCTAATTGAGACTCGTTCGAAGGGCTTCGCCGATCGGCCTAACTTACCCAAATAACATATTGTTGAAGAGCATCGGGAATCTATCGGGTGCTCAAATGAAGGACCAAAAGTGCGAATGCAACTACATGTTGACCGACAAGGAGATCAACGACACATTCGACGAACCGGAGAACAACCGCTTCGTCCACATAGTGGAATGTCCCAAGTGCGGGAAGATCAAGGCCTATTTCGAGGAAAAGGTCCCCGAGGCTGAAGAACCCAAGGAAAAAGAGTCAGAGTGACCGGTCAGAGAGTGATGGGTGACGGGAAACTCCCCGGTATCGGGGCCTTTATTTTCTAAGACATTGGTCAGTGGCGAACGTTTAATAGGTCCACCTGGATGCTCCTCTGGAGCCACCAGATGATAGACTACACCACTATCGCCATACTCCTGGCGATCGCCGTCGCGGCGCAGTTCGTGTCGCTCCGCTTCGGCATCTCGGTGGCGATAATCGAATTGCTTCTCGGGATCTTCATCGGGAACGGCCTCGGGATACGCGCAGCCGATAAGGACTGGCTGGTGTTCCTGGCAGCCATAGCGGGGGTCATCCTGACCTTCTTGGCCGGGGCCGAGGTCGACAACGATGCGTTGAAACGCAACCTCCGGCCCAGCCTTCTCATCGGGGCGGCATCGTTCCTGGCCCCGTTCGCCGCCTGCTCGCTGGCATCCTTCTACATCCTCGGCTGGTCCCTGGAATCGTCCCTGCTGGCAGGCGTGGCCCTGTCCGAAACGTCCGTCGCCATCGTCTACGTAGTTCTCGTCGAAGGCGGAAAAAGCAAGACCGGGATCGGAAGCTTGGTCCTGTGTGCATGCTTCATCACAGACCTGAGCGCCTCCATAGCGCTGTGCCTGCTGTTCGTCACGCCGGGAATATACCTCATCGTCCTGGTCGGAGCGCTCGCCTTACTGGTCATCTTCGGCCCTCGTTTGGTCGACTGGTGCTTCCGGACCCTGAGGGGACGTTCCGGAGAGCCGGAAGTGAAGGTGATCCTGGTTTTGGTCATGCTCCTGGCCGCTATCGCCACCCAGGCCGGCATCAGCGCCGTCCTTCCGGCCTATGTGCTGGGCCTGACCATGTCCCGGTCGCTGGCAAAGAACCCGGAGGCGGTCCTGCACATGAGGACCACGTTGATGGCGTTCCTGGGGTCCTTCTTTTTCCTGGCGGCAGGGATGAACGTACAGCTGGCGGCGGTCTACGCCGGTCTGATACCGCTGATCGTTCTTTTCATCAGTCCGTTTAGCCTCCAAACTAGCGGGGGTAGGATTGGTCGGCCGCGGACGTGTCGATGGTCCAGTGCACTACATCGCATGGCTCATGGCTACGGCGCTTTCCTTCGGGGTTATTTTTGCGCAGGCGGGTCTGTCAAGCGGCCTGATCGATGCCGATCAGTTCTCCATCCTGGTCATGGTCATTGTGATGAGCGCGGTGATCCCCACATTGGTCGCAGAGCGCGGCTTCGATCCTTGGGGCGAGAAGGATCGGGTTTGACGATCGCTCTGAAAAATGTGTCCGTATCGCCGAGCCTTGCTACCTTACTACTATCGCGGATGTCTTGCCCGGGACCCGTCGAATTGGACGCTGCTCCGACCGTGCCAGTCCCTCTCTCCGATGGAAGAACTGGCCTCTTTTCTCTCGGCCCTTAGCAGTGGCAGAGGACGGCAGGACCTGATCGATTTGGGCCAAATATTTCAACTTTTTTGCTCGGCCCTCTTCGTCCTATCATCAAAAGGAAACCTAAAAAAACTGATCGGTCCTTTTAGCGTTATATAGACATACAATTATTTTAATAATCTTGGGTGGCACTAATATTATAATCACATACATATTGTAGACTGGCAAGGAAGAAATGTAGTTCTTCGTGGCCGGGTGAACGTCAACAAAAGGGAACCGCGGAAAAAACAGATCACAAAATATAAATTGCGTGTAATATATATTAATAATTCTAATTCCGAATGGATGGACAGGCGTTTGAGATATTATTAAGTATATCATATTGGGTAATTAGGTAGCACGCTGAGAAATCAGCGCTTTGGAGGAATATAAATGATTTCAATTATGGGGGATAAGCAATGACAGATGAAAGAAAGTTTGAAGGTGGAAACGCAGGTGCTTTGGGATTCATAGGCTTTGGTCTGACGACCACCTTGCTGAGCCTTGTGTATACGGGTGCCTTCCCATCGGATGCGATGATGCTCGGAATGATCATCTTCCTGGGAGGTTTTGCAGAGATCGTAGCTGCATGTATGCTATGGAGAATGGGAGATACCTTCGCAATGACCGCGTTCGGAGCATTTGGTTTCTTCTGGCTGAGCCTAGCCACGATCACCATCGCGCCAGCACTAGGACTTACCGGAGCAGCAAGTGCGAACGCCGTGTCAGCGTATCTGATCCTTTGGGGAATATTCACCGCAGGCATGTTCCTAGGGACCCTGAAGGCCCCGAAAGCCGTGACACTGCTGATCGGCATGTTGGCCATACTGTTCCTCCTACTCGGTGCAGGGGCAGGACTACCCAATGCAGATGTCACCAAGTTTGCTGGATACTGGGGAATAATAAATGGACTAGTGGGAATCTACATTGCAGTCGCCTTGGTCGTAAACGAGGCGAACGGCAAGGAAATACTCCCGCTATTTGCTCCAAAACCAAAGAAGGGCTAAACAAACACAAACCACAACCAAGGCTTTTCCAAAAGCCTTGGTCAACATCTTTTTTTGGCATTTATTCTATAATGAAATGACTTTCTGCCGCGAGTGCGTGCAGTGATCACGATATTGCCTTGGAACAGCTCCAATCCTTTGCTGGCATTTGACCGCACTGGGAACCGGTTTCGTCCATCCACCATGTCCATCGACGGCTTGAGCACTGGTGCATTATCGTAATATAACAAGAGGTCCGGACCATTAAGATGAAACCGACCATGCATTATCATAATTTCATCAAGTCACGCCGATGGACGCTGTTATTGATGATCCACAAAACCGCTACCGCGACAGGACATCCCCGTTCCGATTGAGGTTTTCACGGACAACGTACTAATATCTGCCCCATGAGAGGCCACCCCATAGGGCAAGCCGCTTGTCGGAGATCCCTTCGCGAAGGTGCCATCACATGTCAATCGCAGATTCGATCAAGAGAGATAATCAGGAGTTCAGGGAAACGATCGCAAGATTGCAAAAGACCACCGTGAGCGATGTGAGGAACGGAGGACCACCTTCACGGAGTTCAGGAGAAGGTGTTCTCCCATTTCCTGGCGGAGGAGGACACATTCTCAAGGAGATGGCAAAGGTTACGGAACTGAGACCCCTGGCGTTGGAGCTCATAGAGGAGCACCGGGCGATCCGGGACCTGATGGACGTCATCTGGTCGACCAACTGTGACGATGAGGTGTGGCTGCCGAGGCTGACCCCGATGGCGGAGGTGTTGGCCATACACATGAACAAGGAAGAGAACGTCGTCATACCGGCCGCACCAAAGTACTTCACTGACGCTCAGCTGGAAGCACTGGGCAAGGTCTTCGAGAGCACCGAGGGCACGGAGATGAGCAAGATGACGATCCCGGTCTAGTGGGGTGGACATGACGAAGAGACGACATCAGATCGATAGTGATGACCCGAGGGCGCAGCCGCCGCCCTTCCTCTGCCAGGACCGGCAGTGCTACGGTCCGATGATGATCAGGCCCTACTCGGCCGAGGGCGGCCAAATCCCTGACGAACATTTTGAATCTGAAGAAATCTGAGAGAGGACATCCCGGTCAAGAAAAGGGCCCGCTGAACCGTTTCCGATCGTCGGCCGGACAGCAGTTTCTATCCGGTGGAATGTCCCGGTCAAGGGTCGCGGCGCCAGTAATTACTTGGTCTTGACCGTCCCTTTCACGGCATCAAGGAGTTCGTTCATGAACGATGTCAAGTGGGACCTTTCTCAGCTGGTAAAGAGCACTGACCAAGCGCTTATCCTAAAGGAACTCGACGCCCTCGTGGAAGAGGCGGGGACCAGGGCCGAGCAGTACCGGACAAATCAAGAACCTGGACGCCAAGGGGTTGCGCGCCCTCTTCGATGAACGGGAGAAGATGCAGCTGCGCTATGAAGGCGTCATCATGTACTGCCGTCTCCGCTATTCGGCGGACACCACCGACGTCGTCTCGAAACAGCTGAACGATGCCGTGAGCAAGGCCGGCACCAAGGTCGGCCAGCTGCCGGCTTTTGTGGACATCGAGCTCAGCTTCCTGCTGAAGCAGAGGCCGGAGCTGGTGAAAGGACCCGGCCCTGGCCGAGTTCAAGCACTCTGGACCGCACCCTAAGGGCGGCACCTTACCTGCTCTCGGAATCGGAAAAAGAGATCATCATGTCAAAGGACCAGAATGGCGCCCAGGCCTGGTCGCAGCTGCAAAGGGAGTGGCTCAGCACCAGGACGTTCCCGATCGAGATCGACGGGAAGCGCAAGAGGCTGGCCTACGGACAGGTAATCGGCCTGTACGGATCGCCGGACCGCAAATTAGGCGGGGCGCGAACCCGGATCGTCTATGGAGACTGGGCAAGGACGAGATCATCTGGTCCTCGGCACTGAGTTCGATCTGCGACGACCACGTGCAGAACTGCGACCTGCGGAAGTATCCGACGCCGGAAACCTCCAGTCTGATCTACAACGACGTGGAGCCGGAGACGATCGAAGCCCTGATGACCACCATGAAGGACAACGTCGGCGTGTACCGCAAGTACCTCAAGCTCAAGGCCAAGATGATGAACCTGGACCGATTGGGCAACTGGGACATCTGGCACCTTTGCCCGACGCGCCCAAGATGACCTTCACCTGGGACCAGGCCCATTCCACCGTGGTAAAGGCGTACGGCGGCTTCGACCCGCAGCTGGGAGAATGGTCAGGAAGACATGTACCAGAAACGCCACATCGACGCCGAGGTGCGGCCGGGGAAGGTCAGCGGGGCCTTCTGCCAAGACTGGTACGGGGGCAAGTCCGCCTTCGTCCTGCAGAGCTTCAACGGCCGGCTGGACGACGTGTACACGCAGGCGCACGAGATGGGGCATTCCATGCACGCCTACCTCACATCCCGTCACCAGCGCGCTACCAACACCGCCATCAGCTTCTGCATAGCAGAGTGTGGTTCGATCTTCGGGGAGCTGCTACTGACCGACCACCTCATCGGCAACGCCAAGGACGTGAAGGAAAAGCAGGCGGTGCTCACCCAGGTCATGGACGGGTTCGGACAGGCGGCGTTCCAGGTGAGCGCACGCTACTTCTTCGAGAAGAGCCTGTACCAGGCGATCCGGGACGGGAAGTACCTGGACGGGGAGACCATCTCGGCGCTGTGGGTGAAGGCCAGGGACGACGTGTATGGCGACGCGGTGGAATGGCTGCCGGAGATGAAGTGGGAGTGGACCATGAAGATGCACTACTACATCCCGGACCTGCGCTACTACAATTATCCCTACGTGTTCGCGCAGCTGTTCGTGTTCTCCATGTACCGCCTTTACCAGGAGCAGGGCAAGGCGTTCGTGCCCAAGTTCAAGGGACTGCTCTCTGCCGGCTCGAGCCGCTCCGCCGCGGAACTGGCGGCCGGGCTTGGGTTCGACATCGGCAAGGAGGCGTCATGGCAGAAGGGCATCGCCCAGGCAGAGACGTTCATTGAGGAGCTGGAGGCGACCCTGCGCTAGTGAGGCAGGGCGCTGAGGAAAAATGACGAACGGGGAACGGCACGGGGAACTGTAAATGAACGGAAGAAAGGGAATGGAGACCTATGTGGCCAATCAGCCAGCGGCGAATGGCTCTCGGTCTCCGCCCTTCATTAAAATCAATTTATATACTAGTACATTATTGGTGTAATTATCCCAAGAGTCGTTTCACGGTTTTTGAGATATAAACAAACAAGGTAGTAAAAATGTACGGTGGTAACAGAGGCAACAGCTATGGACGCCCAAGGAATGACGGACCGCGCGAGATGCACAACGTGAAGTGCAGCGACTGCGGAGCCGAGACCCAAGTCCCGTTCAAACCGACCGAGGGAAGGCCGGTTTACTGCAGGGACTGCTTCCAGAAGCACAAGCCAAAGGACAGGTTCTAAACCTGTTCTAAAAATATTTCAAAAACCATTATCAAAAAGGCAAATCAGTCTGCCCTGCTCCCCGCGAGGGGATCGGGGTTCTTTTTTCTTATCCACAATTCTTCTAACACCGGATGGTCCATGCGTTCCGATGTCGGCATGATCGACTGGGTTAATCTCTAATATCGGCCGCTGCCAATCTTCTCCTGAAGGTGCATCATGGCAAACGACAAGATAGCGGTCGTCACTGGCGCCACCGGTCCGCTCGGCAGATCGGTCACCAAAGAATTCTTAGCCCAGGGGATCAAGGTCATCGGGACGTACCATTCTGAGGGGTCGGACGCAGAGCTGCGCACCGAACTGGGCACGCTGGTGGCCAATTTCCAGTCGCACAAGGCGGACATAACGGACGAGTCCGACGTGGCGAAGCTTTTCGACATGGTTAAGAGCGAGCACGGCCGGGCCGACATCCTGGTCAACATCGTCGGCGGGTACTCCGGCGGGAAAGAGGTCTGGAACACTCCGGTGCAGGAGTGGGACGGCATGATCGCGGTCAACCTCCGGTCCGCCTTCCTCTGCTGCCGGGCGGTCCTGCCCATGATGATCGAGCATAACTACGGCAAGATCGTGAACATCGCGGCCCGGCCGGCGCTGGAGAAGCGATACCGGGCGAAGTCGGGAGCGTACGCGGTCTCAAAGGCCGGGGTGCTGGTCCTCACCGAGACCATCGCCGAGGAGGTCAAGAAGCTCAACATCAACGTGAACGCCGTCCTGCCCAGCACCATGGACACGGAAGAGAACCGCAGGAACATGCCGCAGGCAGATTTCTCGAAATGGGTTCCCCCGGCGCAGATCGCGGCGGTCATAGCCAGCCTGGTCTCCGACGGCATGAGGCCGGTCAGCGGGGCCGCCATCACCGCCTACGGGAAGGCCTAGCCGGGGCTACTCTTCCTCGTTCCTCCCTTCTCGGTCCTGGGCCCAATGGCGACTGCGCTGCCCATTGCGGACGACCTCGTCCTCCGGAATGAAACCGTTCTTTTTCCAGACTTTGCGGTAAATGTACGCCTCCACCGCCCAATAGACGCCCCACAGAGCGGCCGCGAAGATGAAGAGCCAGAGCAGGGCCACATAGTTCAGGTCGAAATGGATGGGCGAACCGAGAACGTTCATGGAAACCGAGAGGTGGCCTCCCAGCGCCGCGAAGTATATCCAGGCGCAGACCAGTGCCACGACGATCAGGGCGAACGTCAGCCTGGAGACCGAGCCCTTGGGATAGAAGCCCTTGAAGAACGACATCACCGCGATGGGGAGACCGATGAACAGCAGCAGCGTGCTCAGCCGGTCAAGGGTCGCCGATCCCAGCCCGAACAGGCTTGTGGCATCGGCGCCGGCGGTCCCGGTCATGCTCTCCAGGAATCCCTGGGTGGACTGGATGATGGCCCCCACGACGATTATGATCAGCATCGGGAAGATCACGTACTGGAGCAGCGACCGGTCCGCCTCGGCCATCCCGGAAAGGAACCTTCCGTAACGGGGATGGAAGTCCTGGCTCAGCCGGTGCAAGGCCGGGTCCTCCACCGGCCTGGCAGGAGGCAGCGTGATGCCCGGATATGTCCGCGCCAGCTTTACCAGGAACGATCGGCGGGAATCGATGTAGTCCGCCACCTTGTACAGCGACTTGAACACGATGAAAAGGGTGAACAGCCACAGCACCAGATCCAGCTGCAGAGGGAAGGCGGCGGCGTTGAAGGCCGGCCCCATGCTTCCACCCATGTCGAACGCCCACAACAGCAGCAGATAGAAAGGGATCATGGCCAGGTCGAAGGTGAGCCGGGAGCGGGAGCCCTTGGGATAGTATCCCTTCAGGGCGGATAGCGCCACGAGGACGGCGCCCAGTACGATGATGTAGAACGAATAGTCACCGATCAGGCGCCCCAGATGCTGTACCGCGGCCGAACTCGACCCGCTCAGAAGGGACGAAATTAGGATCGTTGCCAACAGCGGTCCGATGATGAACTGGACCACGGCCCCTGTCGCCGACCCTAGCGCTTTCTTCAATGACCCCAGCTCCAGATCGAACTCGTTCATTGGATCACCGCCCCCATTGATACTGGACGGTCTGGGTCTCGGTGAGCCCGCCCGAGCTCATGGTGACGTTGAACGACAGGGTGGCAGGGCCCGATTCCAGACCGGCAAAGGTGCTCAATGACAGGGGTATCTGGACGTTGAGATCGTTGGAGGCCGCGGCGGTCACTGAGGTCGAAGAGCTGCCCGAAGCGACCCCATTAATGGCCATGGCGGTAGAGACGGTCATCGACCTTCCGGTCACCGGTGCCGTGGTGTTGAAATGAAGCGGGACTATCAAGGCCTGGGAGAACAGCGACAACGTGGGCCTGCCGACGCCGAGTCCGCTGATCCCCGGTTCCCAGAGCCGGTCGTAGGTCTTGCTGACCGAAGCGTTCAGGAACCCGGCCTGGACGTCGAAATGCAGCTGTTCCTCATGGGTCATCAGGTACTGGGCCGCCGGCACGGAAAGGTTGAGGGCCAGGTCCCCTGTGGTCTGGGGCTGCAGGTCGATCCTCTGGTCGGTGGTGGCCATAGGGCCGGTCGAGTTGCGCATGGTCACCTTCAGGTCCATGGACGCGCCCGAGATCATTTTCGAGACGCTGACCGAATAGGGGATGGAAACGTAGTACTGGCCTGATCCCTGCGACAGGCTCATGTTGTTCACGTCCACGCTGTAGTTTTGGACCAGCGGCTGCCAGTTTGAGCTGGAGTTGCTGCCTATGTTCAGCGCACGACCAGGCCCAGGGGATACACCGCGCCCACGTCCACCGCCATGTTCAGGTTCGTGACGTTGAACACCAGGGAGCGAAGGGCCGTCCCGTTCATCTTGTTGAGGTCGATGGCCATCCTCGAGTCCAGATCGCCGGTCTGGCCGGAGCGGATGTCGACGTGCTGGGTGGTGAAGTTCGCCAGGCTGGGGGTCTGGTTGTCCGACAGCCCTACATTCATGTGGAAGTCGTTGATGTCGAAGATGCCGCTGTTGTGGACGCCCACCGTCGTGTTCAGGCGGAGCGTCCCGTTGTCGAAGCTCCAGGCGCTGTCCTTTAGGTCCGGCGTGTTGATCTGCACGCCCCCGGTCAGTGGGGTGATGACCGCCAGCAACAGGATAACGATGATGGCCACCTTGAAGGCCAGTATGCCTAGCCTCGTTACCTTTAGTTGCCATCGCTTGTCGTAAGAAGGTCCCATCGCTGCAGCATTAGCTTGTTGGTAAATAACAGATTCCATTCTGCATTTCGGTCATAGTTTTATTCCTGGGAAACATGATCGGTTCCCGCTAGGCTTTTTTTGAAAAAGGGCTGGTCTGAGGTCAGTGATCAAGGGTGCGACGTGCTTGGCAGATCCCATCTGCAGGAGAATTGGCCTGCGGACCCGTCTCTCTGTTCCGCTGGCCTCGGACCGCGTTGTGCGTTTGGATTCAATGGCGCGCTTGATACGGCCAATCCCAATTCTTGTTCATGCTTGGCATTGCGGGAAAGAAGCGGAGAGAGCGGCCTCATAAATCCATGCAACTCGATGTCGAGGGTGGGAGCTGAGCTTCGTCCTGCTAATGTCGACCGGCTCCATCCCATATGTCCCATCCAGCTCGGCCCCCATGACGGTCATTTGGATCCTCAATCTCTTATATTGGTCCACCTCCTTGACCAGGCATTTTCCGGTCCTGATCCTCCCTCTCGTTCGGAAGGTGATGACGGCGACGCTTCCAACCCAAAGGGGAGGTTCCCGTCCACATCCACCAAAGATAGATTATGCTGTGGCATTGTCCGCAGGTCGGCCATGAAATCCCAGACCTGTTCGATCGGGGCATCGATGATCACTTCTCCTTCAACTCTCATCTCTGCTTCTCCTTGTTCTCGTCTTGGAAGTTCTCTTACTAGCGGGTCCTTTGAGGCGGGCTGTATTCCCCACTGACGGTCCATTAACACGAACATGGAGCCCGATATAGTTCAATGTTGAGGGAGAATTCTGTAGGACGGTAAGAAATCGTAGCCCTCAGATGCCGGCCGGCCGGTTGTGTATGATGAAGTGGCCATTCGGCCGTTCACGTCGGGCCAGTTTCATCATGCCGACGATGTCATAGAACAGCCTTTCCTCGGTTATCTCACCGTTCTTCCAGGTGGCCACCGTGCAGAATTCCAGGTGAGCAGTCTTTCCGGGAGGCACCATCTTTCCGTCCGGGCCCTTCATAGGCACCTTGGCGGTCACGGTGAAGTCGGCCACCGTGCAGGTGTGGTCCCCCTGCGCGAAAGCGATCTTGTACGGATTGTTGACCAGGCGGTTGTCGAAGTTCTTGAAGAACTCCACCGACTCCAGGTCGTGGTTGTGACGGCCCTTCGTCAGTTCGGGCTGGTTCGGCCAATAGACAAGAACATCCTCCCGGTGACGTTTCCGGAACGTTTCCCGCGGGCTCCCCGGTCCGGCGTTCCATGCATCGTCTAGTGTCTTCATCAGTTTGAGATTGTCTTCTTCGATGGTCATTTCACTCAAAGATCTACGAAGCCGCTGGTTTATAACGATTGGGCATGGACCGCTGTCCCAATCTGCTCACAGACCGAGCTCCCCGGCATGTAGCCGCATCCCTTCCAGGCAGACGGCCGGGACTCCGTCCCGGCCGATCCCGAGCTGCTCGCACACCATTATCCGCTCACGGCTGACCCCTTTGGCGAAGTCCTTGGAACCGAACTTCTTGACCAGCCGGGATTCCGGACGAACGTCTGCCAGTTTCTTTGAGGGGATGACCAGTGCGCAGGCGGTCACCAGGCCGGAGGCGGCATCGCAGGCTATCAGGCCCTTCTTCAAGGGCGTGTCCGGGAGGACGCCGGTATGCTCATGGTTGTGGGCCATGATGGCCTCGATCATCTCCGGGTCCACTATCCCCTGCAGCATCTCCTTCGCCCTGATGGTGTGCTCCTCGATACCTGACGATCACCTCGAAGTCGATGTCGTGCAGTATTCCCACCAATTCCCAGCGGTCGGCGTCCTGACCCAGCCTGACCGCGGTGGAGCCCATCGCCGCTCCACCGC
>CAWDCQ010000028.1:0-10371 GCA_963800775.1 uncultured Methanomassiliicoccales archaeon
TGCTCACATTGTGGCTGGATCAGATTCAAGCAGGGTAAGGAACTGGATGGCACCGGATGCAAAGTACCAGAATATCCTAACTTTTGAGGGGACTGTTCCCTGATGGCGGAGGTATGAATAATGGATGGGCAGAGAATCAGTTTCTAGAAGGGTACATCTCGGTCACGAACGGCAAGGATGAATGGAACCTTCCGAGGGCGGAACTGCCCGAGGATTTTCTGATATGGCAATCAGAGTCCCGCCTGGAGGTCTTCTCGAGACTTCGTTCGGAGGGCGCGGCATCAATGAGGGCCATGCCGGCCCACCTGCCTGTGCTGGCCACGATGACCGAAGGCCCTTTCAAGGTAAATCTTGCCAACAAAGGTTTTGGTCTGTTGCCCCGCCAAGAATTGATCGAAAAGGAAATCGAAAGATTGCAGATGGCTGCGAGAGAACACGCCAAAGATCTCGGTAGCAGGGCCGAGGCAATGTCGTCTTTCTATGCAAACCCACAGAGCTTCGACCGTAGCCGCCTTGGGGGGTCGGAGATATTCGAGGGGAGGACCTACGCCAATGCGGCAAAGAAACCGCTTGGGTCCCTGCTCTACACCGGACCGGGCCCGAGATACCTGAGCTTCCAGTTCAATGGTGTGCTGGAGATGATCAATGACAACGATCCTCGGTATCGGTTCTTGTTGGCGGCCCGAGAGCTCTTTGCGAATGACAGCTTTCACCTGAAGCAGACCAAGTATCCTTTCGGTTACTTGTTCCATATCTCGGAGGTCCTGGTGAAGACCCCCTTTTCCAGGGGCTGATCTGCTTGTATTCCAAGATCATGGTCGGTCTTGACGCATCGGCCCCTTCCAATGTGGCGATGGATGTTTCCTTGGCGATAGCCCAAATAGAAGAGAAAGCAAAGATGCTGGGATGTCATGTCTACGCTTCCGACCTGCACCGCAAAAGATTCGAGGAGATGGAGGCCGGATTGCCTGCGAAGTATCAATCGGAGAATCAGTTGGAACATCTTCGGAACGTGCACGATGACATAATATCGAGTGGTCTAAGATTATCTCCGATTCCTACCTCGCCCCCCTGGTTGAGAAGGGGCGGGCCCTCGGGTTGGAAGTTGAGGGATCAACCCCCGAAGGACGCAATTATGTTCAATTCCTCCGGGTCATTAAAAATTGGGTACCAGACCTCGTGGTCCTGGGGGCCAACGGCTTGGGCCAGGTTCCAGAAAGCGGTCTTGGCAGTATGACCGAAAGGGTCCTGACGTCAACGGCCATCGCTGACCTGCTGATTGTCAGGGAACCGTTCCAGTTCAAGAACAAGCCGATCTTGGTCGGGGTGGATGGCAGCAACGAGAGTTTCCATGCATTAAGGAAAGCGGCGCAGCTCGCGGAAGCATTCAATACCCACATCGAGGCCGTCGCTGTCTACGACCCATTTTTCCATTCGAACGTATTTTCGGCCATTTCCAAGGCCCTCACCCCCGAGGAACAGGAACGATTCAATTTCTCGGCCCAGGAGAAATTGCACGACGAGATCATCGATGATGGTCTGGCCAACATATACCGCGAAGGTCTACAAAAGGGCATTTCCCTTATTGAGCAGAAGGTCAAGGTAAATCAGCACGTGATCCCCGGCAAGCCCTATCCTCAGATAGGCCATATCGCGTCGGTGTGCGCCGCATGCCTCGTGGTGGTGGGCAGGAAGGGCCTGCATGCCGAGGCCACCTCTTCGATGGGTTCGAACTCCCTCAATCTGGCCCGGATATGCCATACGAACGTTCTGGTGGTATCGACCACCTCCGGCGATCTTGAGCCGCGTACCAAGAGCGGTCCGGAGGTCAAACCAATGACATGGACGAAGGAGGCAGAACAAATGATATCCCAGGTACCTCCGTTCGCCATGAGCATGGCCCGGGGGGCAGTGGAGAGAATGGCCCGGGAAAGGGGCATGAACGAGGTCAATGGAAGACTGGTTCAGGAGTATTCGGGGAAAATGGGAATGGGGACCAAGGGGGCCCGGTGGTGGCGGAACGTGTGGTCCTGAAGAAGGTCAAACGCCTGGCGCCCGGGTTCCACGAGCACATCGCCAGGAGCCGGATCATCGGCCAGACCCTGAAGGTAGGGGACAGGTTCCTAGTCTATGAGGTGATGGAGACCAGGCCGGAAGGAACAGTTGCCGTCAAAGACAGCACCGTGATTGAGATAAGGTGAACACATGAGTGGCGGCATTTCCGTCAGTAAACTGTCCAAAAGCTATGGCGGGACCAAGGCCCTCGAACTCGGTCAACCTAGACATCAGCGGCGGAGCGATAACGGCGGTGCTGGGACCAAACGGCTCAGGCAAGAGCACGCTGCTAAAGATCATGTCTACATGCCTGGAAGCGGATAATGGTACTGTCACTTTCTCGATGGCGTCGATCCGGGAGGAGAAAGGCGGTCGACCGCGTTCTTTTCATTGCTCCGCGCATTGCGGAGTAGATATGACCGGCCTAGAAAATGCCAGGTTCTTTTCATCGGTCTACGGGATGGAAGAAGGGCAGGCTTTGCAGTCCATTTCCTCCCTCTTCGGATTCGATGGATCTTCTGGATGTCCAGAACAAGCAAGTGTCCACCTATTCCTTGGGGATGAGAAGGAAGTTGGCGGTGGTCGAGGCCCTGGTCCACGATCCGAAGTACGTCATAATGGACGAACCGACGATGGGAATGGATTTTGCGTCAAGAATATCTCGTACTCGATCCTGCGGGGATTTCCAGGCGAGGGGCAACCGTGGTGATCTCCACCAATGACGTCGCCGAGGCCGAGCTTCATTCGTGCACGGATGCCTGTTCATCGTGGCAGAATATTGAGAATCGGGTCGCCCGGAGAACCGATATCCTCCCTCGATGAGCTGTCGCGCATCGAGATCCATGTGACCAGCGCCGGATTCTCTTGAAGGCATTGCTATCGAAGGGTCCGAGAGCATAGCCATCGATGATTCTGATGGTGAGGTGGTGGTCAGTGTATTCGTGAGGAAGGCGCAGTCTGTCCGGCTTTATGAGGTGCTTTCCCGTTCCATAGCGGAGATCTCGCTCACTGGTTCGGAGATAACGAAGATCGAGATCAAGAGACCGGACCTCGGTGATGTGTTCATGCGGCTGGCAGGGGAGAGGCCGCTATGAAAGGTACTCGTCCAATGTTCAAGAAAGAGATAACCGAGGACCTTCACTCGAAGCGTTCCCTCGTGATAAAATTCCTTATCCCGATATTCCTCGCCTTACCGCTGACCCTGTCGGTCATTCCCATCGATGTACGTGCAGGGATATTTGCCCTTTCCGTAATGTTCGTCGGAGTGATGGGCTCCTCTGTCGGATTAGTGAAAATGAAGGAGGGCGGAATGATGGAGCGTCTGCGATCGTCGACACCCCATCGGCGACTGCTGGCAGAGTATCTCATCGCCAATTCGGTAATGGACCTGTTCCAGTTCATTGTTCCGACTCTGATTGTCCTGACCTTGTCGGCCTTCGATCCGGCTGGAACGATCCTGGTCATCCTTGCGCTCTCGGCCGCTGATCATTACCGGCAAATTCCTTGGGAATCATATCGGCCGTTATAGCTGGCAACTCAGGGGAGGTACATTTGGTCGCGATGCTGTTCGTTTTCGTCATCGCCGCTTTCTCCGGTCTATTCACGGTTGCTGGAGCGGAGGGCTTCACATCATTGTCCGCATCTCGCCCTTCAATTTGCTCGACAAGGCCGTCCTTTACGTGTGGGGGATTAACTGATGCCGGCCGTCATTCTTCCGGCCGGTCTAGCCGTCATCGTTGGCCTGGCCGGCGTGACGGCATCGGGTAGGCTGTTCCGCCAATAGGTGCAAGACCATCAAGTTGGAACGGTTCTTTACCTCGTTCATGACGTTCACGGTCTTGGCGCCTGTCCATGAAATAGTTCATCGACGTGCTCACGTCCTCCATTCCGGAGCCGGCCGCCGCTGATTCAGTGTAAGAGGCCCCATTCTTGAAATCGTTGAGGGCCGTCTGATACTCGGCCGATCCTGTGACAGACTGGCAGTGAGGTTGAATTTTTCAATATCGGCTAGATACCCATTGGTCCGGTTCTGCAGTTCCACGCATAAGATTGACACATTGGTCATATCGAACTTCTCACCATCAGTCCTAATGTCGGATACCAGTGCCGAGACACTGCTGTTCGTACTGTTGAGCCAGGAGACGAACCCGTGGTCGTCGAGAGTGTAATTAGCAGTTCCGTTCGTCGATGTCGGGCTCGTTTGCGAATCATTCGCGCTGGAGAACATGGCACCTATGTCGAACATGGAAAAAATCGCTGCGAATGATGATCGCCGCTACCATTGAAACCATTATGACGATTAGCAGTGTCCTGCCGGGTCCCTTTTTCATGAAATTGAGTTTCGAACCGCCGCATTAAATACCTTTCTCGTTGAGACCGTGGACCGGTCTCCCGGTAATCTTTGCCGGTCCAGACGAGGAAAGAAGAACAGAGTGGAAAACGGCAGCCTTCGTCAAACGGCGGGACATGCCCGCTGATCCACCTGAAGATCGGGTCCGACCTGTTCCCGCAACCTTGGCCGCACGGATGAGGACTAGGCAACGGGCCTATCGATCGACCTCGGCAACCGGTTCGGGCGGTCCAGTGCTCCTGATCGCGATGGCCGCTCCCAGCAGGCCGAGGAAAAATAATAAGCCCGAAGCCCCCTCCGGCCAGTGTAAGGCTGATCCGCGGAGAGGACGGCGAATCGTCACCCCCCATGCCAGCCGCCCCTGTTCATCCTCGGAGCGTAGCCTAATCCCGCCGAAAAGGATGATGAGGCCGAACACTGCCCCCGCCAGGGCTATTCCCGCTATCGCGTACGGCGAGGCGCTGTCATTGGTCACTCCATATGCGTCGCCGGTGATGACTCCAGTATATGGAGTTGGTCTAGGACGAGCAGGCCGTCAGAAACAGCCAGTGAAGAGGCGAGGGGGGACGACCTGGTCCAGCCCTTCTTGGGCTCGTTCCCCGGGGCCGTGTTACTCAAGGTCGTCCCTCCATTCATCTTCCTGCCTGGGAGGGGTCGAATCCTACCGTTGGTCTGTGGCCTGTGGGCCGCCACCTTTGATGTGAACCAATAGACGGTGATCGCCAAGGTCAGCAGAAGGGCCCATATCAGGAAGATTGTCCCGATCATATGGGTGTGGGATATGTCTGTCCCCCCGGAACCGGGACGATCATTGTAAATGGTGTAGGGTGCCCGGTTCGATTCCCTTAGGTATCCCATGACGATCAGGAGCCACATGCTGAGGAACCCCATCAGGACGGCCGCCCCCTTAGATGCTCCGGACATGTTCCCCCAATTCCTCGCGTGCCGCGATAGGAAGACCAGGTCTATCATCAGGAGCAACCCTATGACGATGGATATGACGAAGAGTGCCAGATACTTATAGTCCATCGAACCGGCAAGGGATTATCCAGGCCGCCGCGTTGTTGACGTCCCCCGCTCCCAGCCAGGCCGGTTGCACCAGGATGAAGCCGCTCACCGCCGTCGCCGCCAGGAGGATGTACATGACCAGACGTAGCCGGCGGTTCCCTTCTTCATCACCGCGCTCTCGCGCCTATCGATGAAGTAGGCCACCGCCGCCATGGCGATGACCGAGAACAGGCCCACCATCAGCAGCATGGTCCCACGCTCTCGAGCCATTGCATCATCTGCTCAACGCCTCAGGCTGGGATAGGAAGATCGAGTTGACATACTCCATCCCGAATGCCGGCTGGGCGGCGAAGCCCGTCAGGCCAACTGCGACCCCCAACCCGGTGACCCAGTCCCAGAACTTTTTCGCCTGTGCATCCCTGCGGTCGACGTAGTGGAATACGCCAATAATGGCGAGAACGAAGCCGAAGAATGATATCGACGCGGCAAGGCGCATGAGCTGAAGGTTCCATGTCGTGGCGTTGAACCACCAGGCTATGTACGTGCCAGCGGTGGTCAGCGAGATGCCGGACACGTTCGTGAACGGAATACTGCTCCCACCGGGGGTCAGCATGCCGGCGGCCAGCGTGTCTATCATGAGCGTCTGGAAGAACGTGGCGACTGCGAAACCGTATCCGAGCAGTTGATGAGCCTTGTTGCCGATTTTGCCCCAACTATACCAATAAAAGGCGATCAATAGGATCTGCGTGGCGAAGAGGATGGCTTCGGCCAGTATCGGGAACCACCATATGTGGAACTCCATGGTCGACAATTTTGGAAAAAGGCCGATGAAGAAGAACATGCCCGTGGCGGCAAAGGTGGCGCCAGCGGAGAAGACGATAAGATTGAAATGGGTGATGTTCCGAGAAAGGCGCAGATAGTTGTCCTCTTCCTCACATAATATACGGATTCCGTGCCAGCCGCCACCCAAGAACCTCCCAATTGCAGATTAGCGAACAGCATATGGCCCAACATGACCACGGCGATCAGGATCGATCGCCCCTGTGCTCCCAGGTCATTGGTCTGAACTGGAACGTTCTCCTGGTTGCTCGGATCTGTATATCCCAGTCCGGGGGCCTGTTGGGAGGTGGAGGAGCTCAGCGCTCCCTGCTGGGGGACGATGATGAGCGTGAGTATGAACAGGAAGACAACCAATGAGAGAAAGATCACGACGAGCTTCTTCATGTTCGTCAGGTCATTCCATCTGATCCTCCGATGCCGTTCTAGCTCTTGCGGGGAGCCTGTTCTCCCCTCCTTAGGATTTTCATCGTCACCCATGAGATTCACCCAGCCGAATAAAGGCGTTTGCCTTTCGACGAAATATTTTAAGTTTAAGGTGGGGAATTTAAAGGTTACTCTCGGTTTTCTTGACATATCTCGGTTTTCAAAGGTTCCGCAGCCCGTCTATTGTCCCATGGCATGATCTACGGACGCGTATGGCCTGAGCCGACCCCTTTGACTGGCCTTCGTGGAAGGCGTTCAGATATTCACCGGGGACGGCTCTGGTATCTCCCGTAATAACTTAAGGAACGTAATGCATGGACCTAATAATCGTGTCCGCTGCAGGAACGGCATAGTTTTAAATAGAGCAGAATTAGGATAATTTTCGGGAATAAAGTGAGACCGATCACCGAGCTTGTCATCGTCATCGTTGTCCTGATAGTAATTGGGGCGATTGTATCGCTTTTCGTCCTGGGCCCGCTGTCCACTCCCCCAGCAAATACAGAATCGAGCGTGATCAGCGATCAGTCACAGAACACCATCGTGATTGGCACCAATACGTTCACCCCGTCCAATCTGACGATCAGGATGGGCGCTTCGGTCACCTGGACCAATCCTCTGAACAGCTCCAACGTGAACTCGGTCATCAGCGACGCGACCGCGAACGGGACCGCTCTGTTCTACAGCGGCACGGTCATGCCGGGGCAGAACTACACGTTCACCTTTGCCAAGGCTGGCATATACTCATATCACAGCGGCGTGCAGTATTATCTGAACGGCGTGATCAGGGTCGCTTCTGCCTGACGGCACCGTTCCGCCGCAGAATCATACCGTTTCGACCGGGAATGCCACAGTGGAGATCGTGAACTTTACGTTCTCTCCTACCCCTCTGAACGTGACCGTCGGCACGACGGTCACTTGGTACAATAACGATTCGATGGTGCACACCGTCACCATGAACAGCGGCCCCGAGCTTTTCAACTCTGGATATATCCAGATCGGCGATTCATTCTCCACACCTTTGCCAAGCCCGGGACTTACAACTACTCGTGCATGGTCCACACTTTCATGTTCGGTCAAGTGGTAGTGAGATGATCAGTTGCCAGGATGTGATGAGTTTAGAGAATCCTGCCAGATGCCGGTCAGATGCACATAAAGCTTGCAATGACAGGATCGACTGATAATAGAGATGTAAAAGTGGTGGGTCTGCCCGAATTTGAATCGGGGTCTCAGGCTCCCAAAGCCAGAAGGATGGACCAAACTACCCCACAGACCCTTTGCAGGCCGCTAAACGCACATCTAATCAATAAAGGTTGCTGATGACGGCCTCATCCCTGAGCTTGGCGGCAAAATCAATTGAAAGAATAATATATGTGCCTGGTCGTCGCTCGAGCAATGCGCAAGCTAGCACTCATCGCGATCATGATGGCGGTTGTACTAGCTCTTGTCCTGGCCGGGTCAATTACCACTCTGATCAGTTCTGGTGCGGCCAAGGGATTCGAGACATCTTCCCTTCGCGCTCCCGCGATGGTCATCGACCCCACGGCCGGGCGCATCTATCATGACAACTCCACCCGTGGCGTGGGATCCTCATCCTTGAAACTAGGAATGACCTGGACGGTGACGCCGATCTATTCCGGTTACGGGGGTGTCATGAACATCACCGTCACCAACAATAATCCGACCTCGGTGTACATCTACAAGTTCGGAGTGGTCTGGGATCACTCGACGGTCCAACACATGGCGGAACACATCCACCATGTTGTCGCCCGGCCAGAGCAACACTCTCGGCTTCCTTTTCTTCCAGGCCCCGGCCAATGTGCCTTACGGATACTACAGCATCAAATTGAACTTGGAGGTCCAGAACGCCCTCGGTACCAGCTGGTCGACCGTCGGCAGCTACGGAACCACTTCCTCCAAGTATGCCACCCTGGAGTCCCCCTCACCTACCTTAACCACAGCACCACCACCAACGGCGACGCGTATTACTCCAAGGTCAACACGCGTGTGAACATGGGCGTCACCCGGACGATAGCGGACAACATCCTGATCAACAATTCCGGCGTCTACAGCATCCAGGCCGTGGCGGACGCGTTCGATTGGGTGCGCAGCCACATCGTCTACGCCGACGACCCCAATGATTATTGGCAATCATCGAGCGAGACCCTCTCCTGGCGCACCGGGGACTGTGAGGATTACGCGATATTGCTGGCCTCGATGATCGATGAGATGGGCGGCAATGCCCGGGTGAACATCATCGACGGCCACGCATTCCCTTCTGTCTTCGTCGGATCGAACGCCAGTGTCGAGGCCAACGTCAGCAGGGCGATATCCTCGCACTACGGGACCCAGGTCCCGGTCTATTTCTTGAACGACACGACCGGGTACTGGATGGTGGTGGACCCCACCGGTTTCCCGTACGCGGGAGGGCTGCCCACCCTTTCCGGACCGGTGCTGAACGACCCAGCGCACACCTGGTCATTCCAGTCCAGCACCTGGCTGTGCGTGGTGGACGCGACCGGCTCGACGCAGGGTTCCAGTCTGCTCCCGTTCTGAGCCAGGAAACGCTCAGCGCCCGGACTCCAGTATCTCGCGGACCGCTCTCTTGATGGCCTGGGCTGAGTTGCATTCCGGCGACCATCCCCTGGTCTTGAGGTGCTCCACGTCCAGCCTCATCAGCTTGACATCGCCGATCCATCCGCGGCCGCCCTGGACCCCGCCGGTCCAATCGTAACGGACGTCGGCCAGCCCCATGCCTCTGACCACCGAATCGGCTATCCCCTTGACGTCCAGCATGTCCTCGGAACCGATGTTGTATATCTCCACCGGGATGACGCGCTCTCCGCCCCGATCAGCATCCCCCTGACGCAATCGGACACGTGGACATAGGACTTGTTCGTGCCCGGTTCCGCTCCAGGATCTCCAGCCTGGTGCGGTCCTTTTCCAGCTTGTGGATGAAATCGTGGATGACGTTGTGCGTGCTCCTTGACCCGACCACGTTGGCGAAGCGGTACAGGACCGCCTCCATGTCGAACGTGTAGGCGTAGGACGCGATGAGCGCCTCACAGGCCAGTTTGGAGGCCCCGTAGATGCTTATCGGCACCAGCGGACCATAGTTCTCCATGGTCGGGATCTGGGTGGCCTCGCCGTACACCGTGGAGGTGGATGGGAACGCGATGTTCTTGACCTTAAGGTCCTTCATCGCCTCCAGAAGCTTGAACGTTACCTCGATGTTCTGGTCGAAATGAGTGCGGGTGTTGGACGGGCCCTGCCGCACGTCCGGATTGGCCGCAAAATGGAAGACCACGTCGCATCCATCCAGTGCCGGCACGATATCGCCCCGGAGCAGATCGAGGGGTACGAACTTGAACCGTTCGGAGCGTTGCGCCCCGGTCAGGTGGGACATCTTTCCCGAGGACAGGTTGTCCGCCCCCACGACGTCGTTGCCATGGGCGAGCAGCGCGTCCACCATGTGGCTGCCGATAAAACCGGCGCAGCCGGTAACGAAGACCTTTCGGCCGCTGAGCCTCATCACTTGTCTCCCATTCTCCACTTCATCTGTTCCACCAGTTGCTTCATGGCGAGACCCCGGTGGGAGACCTTGTTCTTCTCCTCCATGGACATCTCCGCGAAGGTCTTGCTGGTGCCGTCCGGAACGAAGATGGGGTCGAAACCGAACCCTCCCTTCCCCCGTTCGT
>CAWDCQ010000029.1:0-10436 GCA_963800775.1 uncultured Methanomassiliicoccales archaeon
TACTCAGGATCGCTGAGACCGAACCAAAGGAGATCGGTGATCGCCCTGCTGCGCCACTCCGAGGACGAGAACGAAAAGGTCAGGGAGAGCATAGGCTACCTCCTCGGCGAGAATACGCGAAGAACGATGCGGGCAAAGAGGCCATCATCGACAACGCCTCCAACGCAAGTGTGGAAGTGCGCATGGGAGTGAAACGGGCGGTCCAGGACATATGGGGTGCACAGGCTGTCCTCTACCCGTCCCTGTACGATGAGATATTGGTGAGATGGAGCTGGCGAGGCAGAAGGAAGTGCCGGTCGACGACATAGCGCTGCTGGCATCCCTTACCAAGAGAACGTTCCTGGACGGAGAGATGTTCCGGTCCGTGGCGGACCTGTCGCAGTGCCTGGAGATCACCAAGCTTCGGTTACGGAACATGGAGAATATGAAGACCTATCTCGCGGACATGCTCCGGACCATCCCGGAGCTTAACCAGATGGGAGCCTCCACGAACTCGATGGAGGAGTCGCTCAGGACCGCGCTCATCGTCAGCAGGAGCAGGCAGTTCGATTACACCAAAGGATTGATAGAGGAACGCAGGCGCGAACAGGACATCAGGGATGCACTGGTATCGATCGGAGAGGCCGTGAGGGAGTTCGTCCCGGCCCGTCCGGAAATGCTGATGGCCGGGCTGAACGAAATGGACGCCTGGGCCCTGGAAAGGGTAAGGGGGATCGTGCGGACGGTCAAAGCCCCGGACCGGTCCGGTGCGAGGTCCACCGAGCTCACCAGCCTGCACGAGTTCCTGATAGGCGAGTTCCCGGTCTACAATGCCAACGCCCGTACCAGGGCATGCAAGAGCGACCCCTCGGCGCTATTCACGATCTACATCATCGGGATAACCTCGCTGAAGCTCGTTTCCGACCTCTTCCCGGTGTCTGCCGAGGAGATATATCAGAGGTACTACCGGGCCCTGGAAGGCGATCCGACGCTGATCCGGGTGAGGTGGCCGCTGGCCGCTCTCCGGGGGACGGATTAGGCCGGAAGACGTGTTGTATTATCCGAAACTTCGCATTTTTCTCTGATACCCAGTTAGTATTTTTTGACTAGCAATATTTATATTATGGAATTACGTTACTCATTGCGAGGGATGCACTTATGCCAAGTTCATTGGTAAAAGAAGCGCTAGCTAACGCTGGAATTAAGCAACCAGCAAACGGAAGTGTAGGAAATCAACAGGCGGCGCCGGTACAGCCGGCAGCACAGCCCGCACCGGCCCCGGCCGTGAGCGCGACGGACGAAGAACTGCTCCGTATTGCAGCCCAGCTGGACGTCTGTATCAAGATCATTGGATGCGGTGGCGGCGGCTGTAACACCATCAACCGCTGCGTCGACGCCGGCATAAGCGGAGCACAGCTCTGTGCCATCAATACCGACGCCAAGCACCTGCTGACCATCCGCGCTCCGAAGAAGATTCTGATCGGAAAGTCCAAGACCAGGGGCCTGGGCGCCGGAGCGAGGCCAGAGGTCGGAGAGGAATCCGCACGTGAGAACGACAGCGAGATCCGCGACTTCCTGAACGGCGCCAACATCGTTTTCGTCACCGCGGGCATGGGCGGCGGCACCGGCACCGGTTCCGCGCACGATGTCGCCGGCATCGCCAAGGAACAGATCCGGGCGCTCACACTGGGAATCGTCACCCTGCCGTTCAAGGCGGAGGGCACGGTCCGCATGGAGAACGCACTTTCTGGCCTGAACAAGCTCAGACAGGTCTGCGACACCACCATAGTCGTCCCGAACGACAAGCTTCTGGAGCTCGTGCCCAAGCTGCCGGTCGACGCCGCATTCAAGGTAGCCGATGAGGTCCTGAGTGCAGACCATAAAGGGTCTGACCGAAATAATCACCAAACCCGGCCTGGTCAACCTAGACTACGCCGATATCCAGACCGTCATGAACGAGGGCGGGGTGGCTTTCGTCGGCATCGGCGAGGCCAACACGGACTTGGACGACCGCGTCAAGGCGGCCGTGCATGAGGCGCTCACCTCTCCGATGCTGGGAGAGGTCGACCTGAGACAGGCCAAGGGCGCCCTGATCCGGGTCGTCGGCGGACCGGACATGACCGTCGGCGAGGCCCAGAAGGCCGCCGAGATCGTGACCCAGTCAGTCAGCGAAAGGGCCAGGATCATATGGGATGTTCCATTGACCCGGAGCTCGAGGGCACGATCAAGATCCTGCTGATCGTCACCGGCGCCAAGAGCAAGTACATGCTCGATGCCCGGGGCACTGGAGGAATGAACACCCAGGCCGCGCCGAGGGGCGCGCCCCAGTACGCACCCAACCCGGCGCCGCAATACCAGCAGCCGGGGCAGCAGCGCAACGACGACGATATCGACTTCGTGCGCTGAACCTGGGGGCAAACGAGCTGCGTCGGCAGCACTCCCTTTCCTTTTTTCTGGAAGGGGTCTCGTTCAAAAATCGAAAGTGGTGTCGCCAAAGCTGACAGCGGGACAGGGTTCCATGCATTCACCACAATGGATGCATTTCAAGGCTACGACATGGACCCGGTCCTTCTCCAGCAATAGTGCACCCTCTTTACATCTGGCGATGCACACCCCGCACCCGACGCATTCCTCGGCCTTGACCACGGCCCTGCGCACCCTTTCCACTTTTTCCCTTATCGCCTTCTGGTCGCCGCCCTTGGCGATGAGCGCGCCCTTCTTCGAAGACGGTGACGCCGTCGATGGAGCACCAGCCCTCCTCCTCGTTCAACGTCACCTCGCCGACCATGTTCAGCAGGTCGGAGGCGCGGACCAGGTCCAGTTTGCGTGAGAACGCCCCTTCTATGCTGAAACCGAGCACGCAGGGGGAGAACCCATCCTGCATCCTCAGCGTGAGCAGCCTCGAGGCATTCTCCTCCACCTCCTTCCTCTGCCGCTCCGGGATGGTGATGCCGGTGCGCGCCAGCTCCTCCTTGACCGAGGTTGGAACGCGTTTCCATCTCCACAGGCCCAGCTCCACCCATTCCTTCGGCTGGCCGATCGATTCGGCGTACCTGTGCAGGTAGGCGTCCCATTCCTTGGAGCGGTCCGACTCCTCCTTGACCAGCTCCAGCTCTGCCAGGTCCGAGGCCGGGCACAGGAAGCAGCCGATCCGGTCCAGTCCATGCTCGTACCAGGGGTTGAATGGCGCTTTCCTCATGAAGATGTAGAGCCAGACGTGCAGCGCCGTCCAGTGCTGGATCGGTGACGCTCCCACCTGTCCGGGTGTCCAAGGGTTGCGCCAGATGCGCGGCTTGTCGGCCCGCTGCTCCGATTCGTACTTCCTCTGGCCGATGAACTGACAGCACCCCGCCGGGGAAGTGCTCCATGATCGCCTTGACCGTCGGACCGAGCTTGTTGGTCTTGCAGCACCAGCGGAAATCGCGTCCCGGCGGGCCGAAGTAGTCGAGGTTGCCGAAGAAGGCGTGCTCTGGCGCCTTTTCCACGATCAGCTTCAGGTGATACTGCTCGGCGATATCGTAGACGTACTTGACCGTCTCCGGGAACTCCAGGCCGGTATCGATGAAGAAAGCGGGCAGGTCCAGTCCCGCATCTCTGGTCAGCAGCATCGTGGCCAGGCTGTCCTTGCCGCCGGAGAAGGAAACCACCGCCGGCAATCCGAGCTCCGCCACCGTCTCCCGGACGAACTTGATGGCGTCCCAGATGCGCCGCTCCATCACAGGGCCGTTGGCCCTGATGACCAGGTCCCAGTCCTGGGCGTCGGTGCGGGGAACGTTCTCCGCCGGAAGGTCCGCCCACCGGGTCTTGACCGCCGCCCCCTTTTCCAGCTGGGTCATCTCCTCGGTGGACATTTTCGCGCTTCCGGTGGCGAAGGCGAGATGACGGGAGTCGACCACGAATACCTCGTCCCCCTTCTTTATCCCCGGGACCGCCGAGACCACTCCCGGGACCATCAGGCTGGTGCTCTTCTGCATCGGTGCGACCGCCCCGTCGTCGGCCACGATCACGCCTTTGGAGGCGATGTGCTGCATCATCCTGGCCGCGGCGACCCTGAGGATCAATTTCCATCCCAGGCCGAGGTCGTACCGGGAAGCGGCGACGACCGTTCCGTCGACGATGATCTCCTCCATCCGGTCCAATCCGGGCACTTTGTTCAGCAGGACGATCCTTCCTTCAGGCAGGAGCGCCTTCCCGCATCCGGGGCCGAAGTCCCTTTCCGCCAGGGAGCGTATGAAATCGATGTCGTGGGCGAATGCCGGCCGCACGTCCCCCGGAGGCGTCAGGCTCACCGGTTCAGTCCTGCCGTGGCAGTTGCCGCACTCCGTGGATTCCAGGACCGGCACGTTGCACTGCTTGCACCAGCGCAGGTGAAGCTCTCCAAGCCTGACTATGCCCATGTATCGCCGAGTCCGCATACCCGTATTTTAAAGTATTCTTGAATATGCCTAGCCCGGGAGTGCATATCCGATCGCTCCAGACGGGCGGATGTCCAGATTTTTTTCGATGACCATTTATCGAACCTAGAAATACTAGTACATTAATTTGGGCATGATTTGCATGAAGCCAACGAAGCGCACGCTGGGCATAGAATACGCCATCCGCGACATCCTTCTGCCGGCCAGGGAGCTGGAGAAGAAGGGGGTCGAGGTCCTGAAGCTGCACATCGGGGATCCAAACAAGTTCGACTTCCGGACCCCGAAGCACGTAAGGGACGCCCTCTGCGCTGCCGTTGAGAAATGCGATAACGGTTACGAGGAGTCCGAGGGCAACCTCGAGCTCAGGAAAGGCATCGTCGAGAAGGAGCGGAAGAAGAACAAGATCGACATCGACGAGAACGATGTCATCGTCACGAACGGCGTCACCGAGTCGATCATGATCGATCACCGCTGCCACCATCGATCCGGGCGACGAGGTGCTCGCTCCCGGGCCGAGCTATCCATCATACACCGAGTTCACCAAGTTCTTCGGCGGGGTGCCGATCTCCTACCGGACGATCGAGGAGGAGAACTGGCAGCCGGACATCGATGATCTGAGGAAGAAGATCACGCCCAAAACGAAGTACATCGTCGCCATCAACCCGAACAATCCTACCGGGGCGTTGTACTCGGACAAGGTGCTGAAACAGGTGGCCGATCTTGCCGGGGAGCACAACCTGTTCCTGGTCTCGGACGAGATCTATGACCTGATGACCTACGACGGCGGCGTGCATCATTCGCCAGCCTCATTGGCTAAGGACGTGCCCATGATCCTTCTGAACGGCTTCTCCAAGGTGGACCTGCTCCCCGGCTGGAGGTTGGGCTACTCGGTCTTCCGCGACCCGAACGGCGAGTTGGACGAGATCAAGGAGGCGGTCAACAAACAGCTGCGCCTGAGGCTCAGTGCCAATGCCCCATGCCAGATGGCGGTCATCGAAGCGCTGAACCACCCCCGGGACCACCTGAAGGGGATGATGGACAAGCTGGAGGACCGGCGGAACTTTGCCTACAAGCGGTTCAATGAGATCCCCGGCCTCAGCACCCAGAAGCCCCAGGGAGCGTTCTACATCTTCCCGAAGATCGAATCCAAGCGGTGGAAGACCGACAAGGAGTTCGTGCTGGACGTGCTGCACAACGCCCATGTCCTGTTCGTTCCGGGCTCCGGCTTCTGTCCCGCCTACGGCAAAGGCCACTTCCGGGCGGTGTTCCTGCCTGACCGGGAGATCCTGGGCCGGGCGTTCGACCAGCTCGAGGACTACATGAACAAGGTGGCCTAGGCCGTCAACAAATCTTCCGGGGTCATCCGGCCCCGCAAAATTCCTTCTTTTCTAAGTTCAGGACCGTTGTTTCTTCAAAATACGACCATCCCGACAAGATGCCGTTAAGATTGGTTTGGCCTGGCCGCCAGAAACGGCCCTCGGCCTGAGAAGTTTAGAACGGGTCGCTCAATCTTCCAGACGCTTGAGCATCTTGACCACGCTCTCGACCGCGTCCCGCCCCTTCTCGATGCGGTCCTCGGCCTGCAGCCTGGTCATGCCCGGTCCGGTGATCCCCAGCGCGATCGGCTTGCCGTACTCGACCGAGAGGTCCGCGATCTTCCTGGCCGCGTTGCTTATCACGATGTCGTCGTGCTCGGTCTCTCCCTCGATGACGCAGCCCAGGGTCACGATGGCGTCGATCCCCTTGTCCAGGCACATCTTCTTGATCGCCAGGGGCATGTCGAACACGCCCGGGACCTTGATGACCTTGGCCACCTTCACTTCCAGGAACTCGGCGTGCGCCTTGGCCCTTTCCAGCATCATCTGGGTTATGTCGAAGTTGAATTCCGATACCACGATTCCGATGTTGTACTTGTTCATCCTTATCTCTCCTTGAGCGGACCGACGTCCGCGTATCCCTGCCTCTTGCCCGTTCCCGCCTGGGCCACCAGCGCCTCGGGCTTGAACAGCATGTTGTAGGCATTTCTGGCATGGTCCCTGGACCGATGTTCGAGAAGGAATGCCAGGTCCTTATCGTCGACCGCCTCTCCCTCATGCACGAAGACCTCGATGATGTGCTTGTTGGTCATTAGCTGGGCGGCGATTATGCCGGTCGAGGCCTCATGGGCGCACTGCTTGTCGATGGCCTGTTTCCCGGGCATGCCCAGCGCGATCACTATGTCGCACCGGTCCTCCTCGATCAGCTTCTTCGCCTCTACCGGGAGGTCCTTGATCCCGGGGACCGTCCTGCGTATGACCTTGAAACCAGTGCCCATGTGCTTCAGTTCGTCGATCGCCGCGCCGCCCATGTCCGCCCTAGCGAACATGGTGTCCACGATTCCGATGAGCTTCAATCCGCTTCCCTCCGGTCCGATTCCAGGCTCTTGGTGTACCAGTCGATTATCTTCTTGATGATCTTCCTGGTCCCGTTCAGGTCCTCGCCGTACTTGGACAGCCGGACCACCTTTGCCTTCAGTCCTCGCTTCGCCAGGTCCGCCTGGAGCCTGTCCACGTCGAAGGACTGGTCATAGCCAAGAACAATGATGTCGGGGGAGACCTCCTTCACGATCTCGAACATGTCCCCCTCCCGCCCCAGGATCGCCCGGTCCACCGGCTTCAGCGCCTGGACCAGTTCCAGCCTCATCCCCTCCGGGGTGATCGGCTCGTGCTTCTCCCTGCGCACGGTGGCGTCCGTGGCGACAACGACGACCAGCTCATCCCCCAGCAGCTTCGCTTCCTGGAGGTATCTCAGGTGGCCGGAATGCAGAATATCGAAAACGCCTGTGGCCATCACTCTGGTCATTTTGGCTTCTCCCACTTTCTCCAGGACTCGATTATCTGGCGTCCTTCAAGGAAGCAGAGGTCAAATCTTTGCGCATACTCTTTAGCCTTTTCTTTGGAGAGCGCGTGACCGTCGTCCCCCATCATCTCGCACACCGTCGCGGAGGGCGTTATCCCGGTCATCACCAGTAGCGCCGTGGAAAGCTCGGTGTGTCCGAAACGCTTTACCAGAAGCTCCTTGCTGGCGTTCAGTAGGTGCACATGGCCGGGGGCACGGAACGTCTTCCCGAACTCTGCCCGGGCCTGCTCATTGTTCATGCCCTTGGCCTTTTTGGCCAGTTTCGCGAACTCGGAGATGGTGAGCGCCCGGTCGGTATCGGTGATGCCGGTGAACGTGGCCCGGTGATTGATGGTGATCGAGAAAGCGCTCTTGGTATCATAGGGGATATCCGTGGGCGAGAGCAGGTCCATGACCGGATGGGACTTGGCCGAGCAAGAGAAGACGTCCACCAGGAACGGCAGGTCGAACTTTTCCTTGATGTCGTTGTGGGCGGCGGTGCATATCAGGCCTCCCGCCTCTTTGCGCATCCGCATTACCACGTCCGGTGTTACGAATTCCGAGGCCACGACCATGTCGGTCTCCCGCTCACGGTCATCCGAATCGAAGACCAGCACGATCTTCCCGGCGCGCAGGTCCTTCAATGCCTCTTCCACAGTGCTTTTCAATTCTCTCACTCCGATGCAGGAATCGATGGAATGATATTATTCGTTGCGTAACTACAAAGGGAATGGTAGTCGGTCGTCCTCGTCGTCAATCCCCCGGCCCGACCATTATGCGCACCGCGGAGCCCTAAAAGATTATAGTACGAGGAATGGAATCTGGTAGCCATGGTAGAGAAGCTCGATGACGTCCAGGGTTATTCTGGATGGGACCGCTTGGACATGCTGCATCTGATGGACAGTTTCATCGGGCACATCAGGGAGGCGATCGGCTTCAAGATCGAGCCCCTGGCCGGCGTGAACAGCATCTGCCTCTGCGGGATAGGCGGATCGGCGATGTGCGGGGACATCCTGATAGACTATCTGGGGCCCATCTGCGACAAGCAGATCACGGTGGTCCGGAGCGTAACTCTCCCGAGATGGGTCAACCGCGGGACCCTGATCGTGGTCATCAGCTATTCGGGCAACACCAAGGAGGCGCTGGACATCTTCCAGGATTCCACCTCCAAGGGACTGCAGACGGTGTGCATCACCTCCGGCGGAGAACTGCTCCGGGAGGGCAAAGGAAAAGAACGTTCCGTTCATACTTGTCCCTCCTGGCATACAGCCCCGGGCGGCATTGGGCTACCTGCTGGGGTCCGCTGCCGTGGTCCTGCAGTCGGCGGGCGCGTGCGATCCGGTCAGCGCCCTGCGTGACGTCATCCCGTTCGCGATGGCGGCGCGCGAGAAGCTGGTCCCAACCTCGCCCACCTCCGCCAACCCGGCGAAGAAGATCGCCCTGGCACTGGAAAACCACGTGCCCGCGGTGTACGCGCCCCGGTCGGTCCGCAGCGTGGCGATCCGATGGCAGAACCAGATCAACGAGAACGCCAAGATGGTGGCCTTCTCCGGCGAGACCCCGGAGATGAACCACAACCAGATGGTGGGATGGCTGAGCGGCTACAGCGGCTGCAAATGCAAACCAGTATTCATCGTCCCCAGCGCCCTCGAGCCCACCGTGAAGAAGATGACAATGGTCACCATCCAGATGTTCAACGAAAGGGGCATGGAGCCGATCGTGGTGCAGCTGGAGGGGACGACCCTGATGGAGAACCTGATCTACGGCCTCATCCAGGGGGACCTGATCAGCTATTACCTCGCCCGGCTGCGGGGACTGGACCCCACCCCGGTCGACGTCATCGGGGAGTTCAAGCAGCGCATCGGACCGTGAACTGGCACTGGTCCAGGCCCCATCGGAGGGCCTGATGACCAATATCAATACCTTTTTTTAATACGTTAATGAATGTCCCTGAGGGACTCCGCATGAAGGAAGATGCATACTGGATAATTGAACAGGTCAAGCAGCACAACAAGTGGTTCGAGGAGAGCATCCCCATGATCGCCTCGGAGAACCCCGACGAGCCCCTTGGCCAAAGAGATGATGATTTCCGACTTCCATGACCGCTACGCGGAGGGCATGCCTGGAAAGAGATACTACCGGGGCAACATCTACGTCGACAAGGTCGAGATCCGGTGCATGGAGCTGGCCCAGAGGATATTCAAGTGCAAGTTCGCCGATGTCCGGCCCATTTCCGGCACCGTCGCCAACATGGCCGCACTGTTCGCCCTGACGGAACCGGGCGACACCATCACCACCGCCTCACTGGACAACGGAGCGCACATATCCACCGCCAAGTTCGGCGCTACCGGGTTCCGCGGCGTCAACACCGTCACATACCCGTTCAACGTCAAGGACATGGTCATCGACGTCGATGGCGCCAGCAGGGTCATCAAGCAGACCCGGCCCAAGGTGGCCCAGTTCGGCATGTCACTGTTCCTGTTCCCGGTCCCGCTGAAGGAACTGAGGGAAACGTTCGAAGAGGTGGGCTGCACCGTCCTGGGTACGACGCCGCCCACGTGCTCGGGCTGATCGCCGGCGGCCAGTTCCAGGACCCTCTGCATGAGGGCGCCAACCCGGTCACGGCTCCACCGACAAGACCTTCCCCGGACCGAACCACGGCATACTGTTGGCAGAGAACGTGTCCGAGGAGATGGAGAAGAAGCTGAACAAGGCGGTTTCCCCGGTGTCACATCGTCCGACCACCTGCACGAGATGGCCGCACTGGCGGTCACCCTGGCGGAGTGGGAGATCTACGGTCAGGAGTACGCCGCCCAGGTGTGCAAGAACGCCAAGGCGCTCGGCCAGGCGATGCACGAGCTGGGATTCGACGTGCTGTGCGCGCACAAGGGCTTCACCGCATCCCACACCATCGCGGTCAACGTCGGCGCCCACGGCGGCGGCGACCAGGCCTCGAAGGACATGGAAGCGGCCAACCTCATCTGCAACAAGAACATGCTTCCCGGCGACGAATCCTCGGGGCGTCCCAGCGGGCATCCGCCTGGGGACCCAAAAGCTCACCGGCTGGGCATGAGGGAGAGCGAGATGAAGGAGGTCGCGAAGCTCATCCACCGCGTCGTGGTGAAGAAGGAGAAGCCGGAGATCGTCAATAATGACGTCAAGGCG
>CAWDCQ010000030.1:0-39664 GCA_963800775.1 uncultured Methanomassiliicoccales archaeon
CCCCGCGTCCCATTACCGCGGTAATGGCCGCCGTCCCGTCGTCGATGACCGCCTTGATCCTCAGGTCCGGGACGCCTTCCACCTTACCGTGGATGCGGCACGCTCCCTTCTGCACTACGCGCTTGCACTGGGGGCAGCGGAATATGAGCCCGCTCCCCTCCTTGATGTCCACGATGGTCCCTTCCACCAGTACGTCGGTCGCACCGCCCACTTGCTCGATGTCCTCGAGCGACCGCTTCTTCGGGCGGGACGCCTCCACGTCCGGCAACAGGTCCTGATCAGCCGCATGACCCCCGAGCGTTCCCCGAAGTTCAGTTTCGGAACGCCCCTCCAGCCCTTCACATAGGCGCGGCTGATCGTGACCACCTCGTTAGGCTTCAGACCGAAATCGTGCCAGGCAGAGTACTGGACCTTGCCCGTCTCATCGGCCAGCATGCCGGAGTAGACCACCTTCTTGGCCCCGCTCGCCTCGACCTCCTTGCTCTCCACGGAAAGGACCTTGCCGGTCACGGTGACGTTGTTCATGCCGTCCTGCAGTTGCGCCAGCTTGACCACCTCGCCGCCCGAGGACACGGCCGTCTGGGCGATGTTCGGATCGAACGATCACCTCATCCGCTCTGCGCGTCTCCGCCGAGGCCCGGTTGCCCAGGTTCACCTGCACCTTGCCCCCGAACTCCTTGGTGTAGGCGTTGTGCAGCAGGAAGACCTCTCCTGTCTTGAGGGAGACCCTTTCCATGTCCCAAAGGGTGTACGGCACCGCTCCGGACTCGTCGGCCAGCATTCCGTAGACGATCTGTTTCTTGCCGTTGTCCGTCTCCACTTCCTTGGGAATGGCGGACATGACCTTGACCAGCAGATCGACGCTCCCTTCCGAGGGGCTCGAGCTCGGCCACCTTCTTCCGCACGCCGCCCCGGGACAGGGCGTTCGGGTCTCCTCCGAAGTTCTTGACGATGCTGCGCTTTGCAGTCTCCATCGATACCCGGTAGACCTTGAGATAGGTCTCCATCTCTTCCGCGATCTTCGACTCCTCTACCTTATTTCCAAGCACCCGGGCTACTTCTTTGACGTGGGGTGTAATGTCTTCGTTTTCCATAGAATACCTCCATTTACGGACAGTACCGAAACTATTCCGGTGTCCTAGACATGGCGTTTCCCTTTAATTGCATTATTCTCCGGTGCGCCGAAAGTGCCGATGCAAAAATCAAGTAAAAACGAACGGCCAGGGTCCTGCTGGACCGGACCGATAAAAAGTGGTTCCCGGGACGAGCTCACTCGGTGAACGTCTCGCCCTTCTCGTACTTCTCTTTGAGGTGGTTCACCAGTATCTCGCGGTTGTTGCGCAGATGGGACTCGAACCACGCCACTACGACATCGCCCAGGGATTCGTGCATCTTTTCCATGTCGAACTCCGCCAGGGGTGCGTCGTAGATCACGAACTGGCCGAATATCCTCTTCCAGCCGTTGTACTTGTAGTAATGCTCGCCCTCGCAGTAGACGAACACCATCCGGACGTGCGGCGTCGAATCGACGTTGTAGTACCAGACCTTTATGGAATCCCCCATCCGGCCCTGGTTCTGGGTCATGTCCGACGATCTGCATGGCGCCGACGGCCTCGAGGTCGAAGGCGGGGTTGAACTTCCATACCTCGGGGAACTTGTCCTGCTCGAACTTGGCGAACTCGCTGTAGGAAGGTTCCATGTTCAGCTGGACGTTGATCTTGCCGAACCGGTTGACAATGTTCCAGAAATCCTGGATGAGCGCCTTGTTGATGTTGGTCTTTTGGTAGGTGATCTCCTCGCGGTTCTTGGAGATGGCCTCCGTCTTCCTCTCTAGTTCGGCATCTAATTGAGCGAACCATTCGTCCTTATCAGCAGGCGCCATAAGTGAATCCCTGAGACCGATAATTACCCTACCATGATAAAAAGATATCTCCCTCCCTAGAAATCTGGATAGCATTGAAAGGGGGTGCTGGGACGATTTTTATTCGGGGGTTACGACACAAAGGTTTTTTAACGCAAAGCCGTCTCATGACGGTTCAATGGGAATCGTCGAAGACTTCATGTCAGTCCTTTCTGGAGTGGCCGGCGACCCTATTCTCTACTCCGTGGTCTTCTTCGTGTACGCCGTTTTGGCGGCGATAATCCTCCCCATACCGGTGGAGTTCGGCCTCATCCTCAGCCCGCACACCCCTTGGTACGTGCTTGCGGTGGTTCTGGGCGCGGGCAAGGCGGTCGGTTCGGTGCTGGTCTTCCGGATCGGCATGGAGATCGAGGGGCCGATCCGCAGATGGTCCGCCCGGATAAAGTGGTTCGGAAAGTTCATCGACCTGTGCGAGCGGTTCGTGGCCCGCTACGGCTACTATGCCCTCTATGTGCTGCTCAGCATACCTTTCATGAGCGACACCGCCGTCCTATACATCTTCTCCATCACGAACAAGGACGGGGAGGCGATGAAGATGAAGTGGTTCGCGACGGTCAACTTCCTGGCCGGTGTCACCCGGGCCATATTCCTGATAGTTCTGCTGTACATCTTCAACGTCAACCTGTTCGGCTGAACCGGCCATCCGCGCGGTCGGGCGACTGGAGAACCGACAATCTGCGACGTAGGTTATGGAAATGTTTATATGAATAAGACAAATTCTAAGTTAATGGTCCCTAAGAACAAGATTCACAAGATTCTCAGCGAGTACGACAAGGACAAGATAACCATTGCCACCTTGTGCTCCCATTCTTCTCTCCAGATCTTCAACGGGGCCAAGAAGGAAGGTTTCAAGACTCTGGGTCTGGCCATCCGGGACAACAACCGCTTCTATGACGCCTTCCCGCTGGCCAAGCCCGACGAGATCATGAAGCTGAACAGCTACAGCGAGCTGGTGGACAATTACGACGAGTTCCTGGCCAGGAACGTCATCGTCGTCCCGCACGGATCGTTCGTCGAATATATGAGCGCCGGCAAGTTCGAGGAGATGCCCATCCCCACCTTCGGCAACCGGAAGGTCCTGTCCTGGGAGTCGGACCGCACCAAGATGAGGGAATGGCTGGAGTCCGCCGGCATATCCATGCCCCGGGTGATCGAGGACCCCAAGGCGATCGACCGGCCGGTGCTGGTTAAGTACAACGGCGCCAAGGGCGGCCGCGGGTTCTTCATCGCCAAGGACTACCCGGACTTCAAACTGGGCATCGACATGGAGCAGCCGTATACCATCCAGGAGTATGTCCTGGGCACCAGGTACTACCTGCACTTCTTCTACTCGCCGATCAAGACCGACGGCTACCGGGTCTCGGAAGGCTCGGTCGAGTTGATGTCAATGGACCGGCGCGACGAATCGAACGTGGACGAGATGTACAAGCTCGGCGCGGCCGAGGAGCTGAAGCGCCTGGGCTACTACCCGACCTTCGTCGTCACCGGCAACGTCTCGGTGGTCCTGCGCGAGTCGCTCCTGCCCAAGGTGTTCGAGATGGGCGAGAGGGTCATCCAACGGTCGTACGAGCTGTTCGGCGGCATGATCGGCCCGTTCTGCCTGGAATCGATCGTCACCGACAAGCTGGAGTTCAAGGTGTTCGAGATATCCTCCCGCATAGTGGCCGGGTCGAACCCGTTCGTTTCCGGTTCCCCGTACTCCGACCTGGTCGAGCCGGGGATGAGCACCGGCAGGCGCATCAGCAGGGAGATCAAGGTGGCCCGCGACACCGGAATGCTAGAAAAAGTGATCTCATGAGGGTAACGATAATACTGGTCGATTCGGAGCTGGAACGCATACCGGAGGGCATGTCGGTCAAGCCACGCTGCGACATCGACACCAAGGTGCTGGAGTCGTTCCTGCACAAGGACCTGCTGGCGAAGCTGCCGGAGGGCAACCGCCGGGGGCGTCCGGACATGATCCACGGGTTCCTCAACCTGTGCCAAAGCTCCATCGCCAACCAGCGCGGTTATCTGCGGCTGTTCGTGCACACCCGCAACGACGAGATCCTGAACATCGGCCGGAAGGCGCACGTCCCGCAGAACTACCTCGAGTACCTGGGATTCATGGACGAGCTCCTGGGGAAGGGGAGGATCGGTACCGGGGACGAGGAGATCACCATCACCAAGGGCACTTACCTAGAACTGATGGACCGGATCAACGTCGACCTCGCCGTGGTCATGTCCCCGAAGGGCCGGCTGACCCCGCTGAGGGACCTACTGCCGGCGACCGGCGCGGAAGAGGTGGCGGTCATCATAGGCGGATTTCCTGACGGCTCGTTCAAGAGCCCGGTCGATGACATGGCTGACTACAAGATATCCCTCGGTCCGGAGCTGTTGACCATCACGGCGGTCGGAAGCGAAGTACTGGCCAGCATACCGAGATAAGCATCTCGGTCGTTTTGTTTTTCATTCTCATGATAAATGGGTCGATCGGTCCGCGCTAGGCCTTCTTCGATATCGCCTTGCTGGACGACCGGCCGAACAGGTAGGTGGAAACGGACGTCATTGCGATCGCCCGGGCGGCAAGATAGCTGAGGACCAGCGTGCCGCTGAACAATATCGCGTAGAACTTCCAATCATCATATCCTATCCCTGATGCCGCCATGATCTTGATAAGGCCCAGGTTCACCATCATGAAGATCAGGAATATCATGAAGGAGTATTCCCCGAGGCTGCGGATGCCTGTGCTGAACAGGTTCTCTCGCCCTTTGGCGAGCCACGAGGAAACGGACATGCACAGGTATATGGCCACTGCACAGTAGGCGATCAGGACTGACGCATAGACCACATGGCCCAGGCCTTCCCCGTCCCGAACCTGACAGGAGCAGAAGGGACAGAAGCGCCATCGCCAGTACCGACGCGCCTGCCTTGGACCGTCCGTACCCTTTCACCGCTGTTATCGCCGGGCGGCGCGCGACCACCATGCCGAGCACGAAGTAGAACAGGATTCCGGGCATGGTCAGGAAATAGACCCAATCGGCGCTGTCGTTCAGAATATTATGATCCCCTGCCCCGAACACCGCGCCCAGCAGCGTTGAGGTGAACCCGATCAGGACCGCTGAGATCAGGACGACCGCGATCGAGACGCGCCCATTGGCCTTACGCACTATCCACATCAGTATGGGGAACATCACATACAATTGTGCGATCAGGATGACGAAGTACAGCTGATAGAGGCCCGTGCCGGTAACGATCGAGCTGACCGCCCCCTCCGGGGTGATCTCCTTGCCGTACGCTCTCAGCATCATCAGATACAGGGACGCGAACAAGACGTAAGGGACCAGGACCGAAGAGGCCCTTTTCCGGTAGAACGCCTTCAGATCGAACCCCTTCTCACAGGAGATGCTCAGCAGGTATCCGGAAATGAACACGAACAGCGGAACGGCGAATGCGACCAGAAGATCGATAACGGACAGGCTGATCCTGAGCGGCCCGTTCCCGCTGGCCAAGCTCCCATACATCACGGTATGGATCACCAGCACCGCGATTATTGCCATGCCTCGAGCGTAGTCGAACTGCGTCAGTCTCTTGATGTCGCTCACTCGGGATTTATTAAAAACCCCGTGAATGATATTAAAGCGGCGTCATCCAGTTATCAAAAAATGGACCACCTCTGAGCAGCGCCTTAATCTCATGGAACCGACGGTGCATGGCAGCGTAACAATTTATCAGAAGGTCATGTGTCGGAAGGTAAAAGTGGTTTGAAAAGTTTGTCCATCCCATCCTTCGGAGGGGGATGCCGGAGTTCACCAGCCCCGGTCCTGCATCCTCTCTTCCGGCTTCATGGTGGAGATCTCGATCCCCTTCATGGCCTCGCCCAGGCCCTTTGAGACCTCCGCGATGACCTTCGGGTCGTCGAAGTTGGTGACCGCGTCCACGATCGCCTTGGCCCGCTCGGCCGGGTTATTGGCCTTGAATATGCCCGACCCGACGAAGACGCCGTCGGTCCCGAGCTGCATCATGAGCGCGGCGTCGGCCGGGGTGGCGATACCGCCCGCGGCGAAGTTTATGACCGGCAGCCTCTGCAGCCCGGCCACCTCCTTCACCAGGTAGATGGGCGCCTCGATCTTGCGCGCCACCGCCACCATCTCGGCCTCGTCCTTGCCCCTGAGCTCGCGGATCTGGCCCATGACCATCCTCTGGTGACGGACGGCTTCGATGACGTTGCCGGTGCCGGGCTCGCCCTTGGTCCGGATCATGGCCGCTCCCTCATCGATGCGCCTCAGCGCCTCGCCCAGGTCCCTGGCCCCGCAGACGAAGGGTACGGTGAACTTCTTCTTGTCCACGTGGAAGAACGGGTCGGCCGGGGTGAGCACCTCGGACTCGTCGATCATGTCGACGCTGAGCGATTCCAGCACCTGCGCCTCCACGAAGTGGCCGATACGGCATTTGGCCATGACCGGGATGGTGACCGCTTCCATGATCTCCTCTATCTTGACCGGGTCTGCCATGCGGGCCACGCCGCCCTGGGCCCGGATGTCTGCAGGCACCCGCTCGAGCGCCATCACTGCTACGGCCCCGGCGTCCTCGGCGATCCCCGCCTGTTCGGCGTTGGTCACGTCCATGATGACTCCGCCCTGCTGCATCTTCGCGAATCCTCTCTTGACCAGCTCGGTGCCGAAGCGGAGCTTGCTGAGGTCCAAATCGAATACCATTTATCTCACTGAGGCGGCTTAGTATTGGCTCCTTATATATGCCTTATTGTCGCTTTTATTCACGATTGTTACGTCCGCTCTGGACATATTGACCCGACGGTGCTGGGAAAGAAAAGGCTAAAGACCTCATGCGCATTTGACGGGTCCAATGGTCGCCAAAAGGATGAGCAACGTCCCTGAGTCCGGAACGGTCAAAATGGGCAATCTGGTAAGCAGATTGAAGCAGGAAGGGGCGGACATCATCTCTTTCAACATGGGCGAGCCGGACTTCAACACTCCGGCCAACATCACCGACGCCTGCGTCAAGGGACTGGGCGAGAACTTCACCCACTACACCCCGTCGGCGGGCATCCCGCAGCTGAGGAAGGCCGTGGCCGACCGGCTGCGCAAGAACAATCACATTCCATGCAAGGACAAGAACGTGCTTATCACGCCGACCAAGCAGGCGATCTTCATGACCATGCTGGCCATGGTGGAGGGCGGGGACGAGGTAATAGTTCCTGACCCGGAATGGGGGACGTTCGACGCCTGCGCCCGTCTGGCCGGCGCGACCGTGAAGTACGCCACGCTCGACCCCGCGGAGCAGTACCGGATGACGCCGGAGAGGGTCATGGACAAGGTTACTCCCAAGACCAAACTGATCGTCATCAACTCGCCCTCGAACCCGTGCGGCGCGGTGTTGGAGGAGTCCGATGTGAAGGGCATATCGGACATCGCCAAGGACCACGATATATGCGTCCTCACCGACGAGATATACGAGAGGCTCATCTTCGAGGGCAAGAACCACTCCATCGCTTCGATGCCCGGGATGTTCGACCGGACCATCACCATCGGCGGCATGTCCAAGACCTACGCCATGACCGGATGGCGGCTGGGTTGGGCGGTCGCCCCGGAACCGATCTTCAAGGAGCTGAACAAGCTGCAGACCCAGTCGATCACCTGCGTCACTTCCTTCGTCCAGTACGCCGGGGTGGAGGCACTGAACGGGCCCCAGGACTCGGTGGACGGGATGTTCCGGGAGTTCAAGGCGCGCAGGGACCTGATTCTACGAGCTGATGTCGGAGATACCGTCGCTGCACTGCGAGAAGCCGAAAGGCGCATTCTATCTCTTCCCGTCCTTTGACCAGAAGATGAGCTCCGAGGACATGGCCACGTACCTGCTGGAAAAGGCCCACGTGGCGGTCACGCCGGGCATAGCCTTTGGACCAGCGGGCGAAGGGAAGATACGCATATCCTACGCCGCCAGCAGGGACGAGATAGCCGAGGGCATGGGCCGGATAAAAAAGACCCTGGCCAAGCTATAAGCGCGATTCAGTCCTTGACCAGCATGTTGGGGATCGAGTTCTGGATGGGGTAGGTCCTGCCGCATTTGGGGCATTTCAGGCTGCCCTCCACGATCTCTTTGCCTTCTTCCTTATCCACCTTGAGCTCCAGGGGATGGGCCTTGCAGGCCGGGCAGGCCAATATGTCCAGCAGGTCTCTCTTCATTTTATCGAGATAACATGGGCTAGGCCCTATTTCATTTTCATCATTGTCGGCCGGCAGTATTTATTATCCGGATGCTACCTTCCACCGGCCATGATGAAAGTCGGCGTCATCGGTGTCGGGGCCATGGGCCAGAATCATGCCCGGGTCTACTCCGAGATAGCTAATCTGGTGGGCGTGACCGACGCCATGCCGGAACAGTCCAAGAAGATAGGTAGTCGTTTGGGTGTCGCATCGTTCGACAGCGTCGATGCGCTCCTGCAGCAGGTGGACGCGGTCAGCGTCTGCACCCCCACGTCGTACCATTTCGACACCGCGATGAAGGCCATTTCCCGGGGGAAGCACCTGTTGGTGGAGAAACCGTTCACCGGCGATTCCAGGAAGGCGGACGAGCTCTGCCGGGCGGCGGAGAAGGCGGGCGTGACCATCGCTTCCGGTTTCATCGAACGCTGCAATCCGATCGTCGCCGTGGCCAAGGAGACCATGGAGAGCGGCAGGATCGGCAAGGTGATCTCGCTGGCCACCCGACGCGTTTCGTCGTTCCCGTCCCGGATCAGGGACGTGGGCGTCATTATGGACCTGGGGATCCACGATGTGGACGTCATGAGGCACATCACCTCTTCCGACGTGAGGTCGGTGTACGCCGTGGGCGGGAAGTTCGCCAATCCCAGTTTTGAGGACTACGCCAACCTCCTGATGGAGTTCGATAACGGGGCCATCGGGTTCGTGGAGGTCAACTGGCTCACGCCCATGAAGGTGAGGAAGGTCTCGTTCACCTGTTCCGGCGGCTTCGTGCAAATGGATTACACGGACCAGAGCCTGGAGGTATCCACGTCGAAGGTGGGCAACCTGGACCAGAGCGACATGTTCCGCATCCCGCTGGAGTACGACGTCCGCAAGGTCAGCGTGCGCAAGGAGGAGCCGTTGAAGACGGAGCTGGAGCAGTTCCTGAAGGCGGCCGGATCGAGTGGAAGGCCGGCTGCTGGCGGTGTCGATGCGGTGCAGAACCTGAAGGTCTGCGAGGCAGCCTTGGAGTCGTTGCGGACGCACGGGAAGGTAGCGGTCTGAGAACGTTTGACGCCGTTCCCGCTTAATTCCGTACATTTAAATCGCCCGCCGCAATCGTCGACCGAGCGTTATGAAGACCATCGATCTGCGAAGCGACACAGTGACCCTGCCCTCGAAGGAAATGATAGACTCCATATCCGGCGCGGGATTGGGAGACGACGTCGAACGCGAGGATCCGACCGTCAACAGGCTGCAGGAGATGGCCGCGGACATGTTCGGGGCGGAGGACGCGCTGCTCGTCCCGTCCGGCACCGGCGGCAACCTGATCGCCATGCTGGCCCATTGCCGGCGCGGGGACGAAATCGTCCTGGAGCAGGACGCCCACATGTACTATTACGAGGTCGGCGGCATGTCAGCGCTGGTCGGCGCCATCCCCCGCCTGATCAAAGGCCATCACGGCGTCTTCACCGGCGACCAGGTGCGTGAGGCGGTCAGGTGCTCCGACCCGCTCCACTATCCCCCGTCCCGCCTGGTGGAGATAGAGAACACCCACAATCGCGCCGGCGGGTGCGTCTGGACGCCGCATCAGGTGGAGGATGTGGCCACGGCGGCGCACGAGCTGGGCATGAAGGTCCACATCGACGGGGCGCGCATCTTCAACGCCGCGGTCGCCCTGGACATCGATGTCAAGGAGTTCATGAAGCACGTGGACAGCATCAATTTCTGCCTGTCCAAGGGACTGGCCGCTCCGGTCGGCTCGGTCATGCTCGGCTCCAGGGAGTACATAGAGAGCTGCCGCCGCTACCGGAAGATGGTGGGCGGAGGGATGAGGCAGGCGGGCATAATCGCCGCGCCAGGCATCGTGGCGCTCACCAAGATGGTGTCCCGCCTCAAGGACGACCACGTCAACGCCAAGCGCCTGGCCGTCGCCCTGACCGGGTTCGAGGGCATCGACATCGACATGGAATCGGTGCAGACCAACCTGGTCATCGCCGACGTCTCCGGCACCGGCATGAATGCCGACGAGTTTGTGGAGAAGTGCCGCCAGAATGGCATCCAGATATTCTCGTTCGGTCCGCAGAGCGTCAGGTTCGTAACGCACTACGGCATCGGGACGAAGGACATCAACGAGACCGTCCTGCGGCTGGAAACGATGCTCAAATAGCGCCCTTGCCGATGCCCCGGTAGACCAGCCCCTTCCGTTCCGCGTCGTTCTGGTTGAACAGGTTGCGCCCGTCCACGATGGCCGGGGTGCGCATCAACCTCTTCACCTTCTGCAGGTCCAGGTTCCGGTAGACGGTATGGTCGGTGACGAAAATGGCGCAGTCCGCGCCCTTCAGGGCCTCTTCCAGGTCCCGGGTCAGGCCGACCTTGTAGCCGGCCTTGACGAACGGGTCGTGGACGATCAGTTCGTAACCGCTCTCCAGGTCGTCGATCACCTTGATGGCGGGCGATTCCCTGACGTCGTCCGAGTCCCTGAGGAAGGCCAGCCCCATGACCGCCACCTTCGGCCTGGCGGCGCCCACCTTGGCCTTCAGCATCGCATCTTTCGCCAGTTCTCCCAGGTGGTGCGGCATCGCCTCGTTGATCGCCCGGGCGTCCGGGATGACCTTGGCGGTGTTCCCCGGAACCCCGCTGAGCAATAACCATGAGTCCTTGGGAAGGCAGTGGCCCCCTACTCCGGAACCGGGGATGTGCATGTCCCGGAACGGGCAGGTGTTGACCAGCCTCCTTACCTCGAACGCGTCCGCCCCGAGCTTTTCGCAGAGCATCGCGATCTCGTTCGCGAATGCGATCTGGACGTCACGGTAGGCGTTCTCGGACGTCTTGGATATCTCCGCGGACAGAAGGTCCGTGGGGTGGATCTCTGCCTGCAATATCCGGGAATAGAAGTAAGCCCCTCTCTTGATCGATTCCGAGTCCAGTCCGCCCAGTACCCGCTCGACCTTGCGCATGTTGTTGAGCAGCTTTCCCGGCATTACCCGTTCCGGGCAATGGCACAGGAGGAAATCTTTGCCGGCCCGCAGGCCGCTCTCCTTTTCCAGGATCGGTATGACGACGGACGTCATGGTACCTGGCGGGAGGGTCGATTCGATGGAGACGAGCGCTCCCTTCTTGATCGTCTGTCCAACCGTGGTGACCGCGGAACGAAGTATGTCCAGCCTCGGCTTCTTGTCCGGACCGATGGGGGTGTCCACGCACACGAACACCGCGTCGCAGCCTCCTGCGTCCTCCGGCCTGGTCGATGCCTTCAGACTGCCGTCCGTTATGACCTTCTTGAGCAGCTCGGGAAGTCCCGGCTCGTCGCCCACGATCGGGCTGATGCCAGAGTTGATCGTGTCGACACGCTTCCGGTCCACATCGATGCCGGTCGTTCTGAAGCCGCTCTCCGCAAGAACACAAGCCAGTGGCAAGCCCACGTAACCGATCCCGACCACTGCGACCTTTTCGTTCGCCATCAGGACGAAAACGGAACTACTGAACTTAATGGTTCCGACATCCTCCAGGTCCACGTTCAAGTTCGGCGGAACGGAGGTCAACACCAAAACGTTGAATACAACTCATACGAATCCTCCGATCTGGAAGGCAAAGATTTGACGTCGCTTGGGGTTTACATCCTTTCTTACAACCGCCCCCAATTCCTTCGGGAGGCGGTCCGTTCCGTTCTGAACCAACAGCGGAAGGCTGACCGGATAGTGGTCCTGGACAACGGCAGCAGTGCCGACGTCCGGGAATCGATCGCCCAGGAGATAGAGCAGGGCGTGATCTGGGTGGGGGCGGAGTACAACCATTCCTCATTCTGGAACCACAGCCGGGTCCTGGAATCGGCGAAAGAGGACCTCTATTATCTTATGCATGACGACGACAGGCTTCTGCCGGAATTCCTGTCAGAGCAGCTCGACTTTCTGGAAAAGAACGCGGACGTCATCGCGTCCGGATGCAATGGATATCTGATAGACACTGAGGGTCGGAGGAAGAAGGGTTATGCCCGCTCCAAAGGAAGGCAGGGGATCGAGATCTACAGCGATTCCGCCTCCTTGGCCGAGCTTTATTCCCGGTCCTACATTCCGTTCCCGTCCATCGTCTATCGCAACGGGTTCCCTCAGCGTATCGGGTTCGAAGAGAAGTACGGCCAGGTGGGGGACGCCGTTTTCCTGGTCCGTCTGGCGGGCATCGGGAAGATAGCATTTCTGGACCGGGAGCTGTTCGAATACCGGGTCCATTCCGGACAGGACTCGAAGGAGCTGAGGGAGGACCTCTACCGCATGAAGGAGGCCCTCCTGGTCGAGTGCTCCAAGGATGACCCGAGATATTCCAGAAAGGTCAGGAGAATGGTAGCGGAGAACCAGACGAGGAGATGGATGGAAAGGACGGTCTCCGCCCTTTTGGTGCATCGTTCGCTGAAGAAGGCCAGCGTTCAGCTGTTCACGACCAGGCCCGAGCAGCTGGATTATGCAGGCATGTTAAGGACGATCCTTGTGCCGTCCCGCTACCTCAAAAGGTTCATCAGGGGCCGGTCGAGCTTCTGACGGCCTCAGTTGCCGTGCAGCTCGGACACGACGTATTTCCACATCTTCTTGACATTGGCGATCTCCAGAAGATAGTGCAGGTCTTTCCTTGTGAATTCCTTCAACAGTGTCAGCAGGCCGAAGAACGCCCCGATGCTGATGAAGGTGCAGATGACCAGGTCGTACCATCGTTCGATCGAATGGATGGTGCCGAACAGGAACAGCAGGGTGCAGGTCAGGGCCAAGGCGGCCACCTGGAGGAGCAGACGGGGGTTCGAACCGGTCTTGGTAAGATTCCAGACCATAAACCTCACGACGATGAAGGCGGCGATGGCGGTTATGAGGCCAGCATAAGCCGCTCCCATGTACGAGAGGCCGAACAGATTGACGCCAAAGACGCTGGACGGGACCAGGAGGATCAACAGCATCGTGTTCATGACCAGGGTGAACGCGGTCAGCTTCAGCGTCAGGTCGCTCCGGTTCGTTGCCCCGAAATGGGCCAGATAGGCCTGGTTGAGCAAAGCGATGGCGGTGGATATCACCACGATCTGCATCGGGGCCCCTGCTTGGTCGAAGTCCCCTCCGAGCAGGACCGAGGCGGTGGTGAACGGAAAAACAAAAATGACCGCGGTCAGTGGGAAGATCATCATCGCGATGAACCTCTCGGCATCCCTGGTGCTGATCCTGATCAGGTCCAGGCGGCCTTCTGCGTAGTATTTCGAGAACAGGGGGAATGTGATGATCCCGACCCCTGCTCCCACCGTGGCCAGGATGCCCATCATGGAAAGTCCCGAGGCGTACAGGGCCATATCGGCGCTGGTGCCGAAAAACCCGACGATGAGCCGGTCTATGTTCGACCACACGATATTGAGGATCGCGGCGATGGCCAGGGGAAGCGCAAAATGTACGTAAGATCGGAAATGCGTCGGCCGGCGCCATTTTATCCCGGAGCGGAGCATCATGAACACCGAGGCCGCGAACACCGCCGCAGAACCGATGACAAACGCCAACGCCAGATCATACACTGACAACCGATTCAGCGCCACCAGGATGACGATCGGCACCCGGATCAGCGGGTCCATCAGCTGGATGGCCTGGGACTTGGCCGATTCCATCCTGGCGTCAAAAGTGTATATAGCTATTCCAGCCAGATCATAGAGGGCGTAGTAAAGAATGAACATCAGGACCAGTTGGATCGAAGTGTCGCTGAGGCCTCGGTCCAGAACGGTCATGTAGAGAACGACCACGCTCAGCATCACCAGCACCATCAGCCCGGTCAGGGCGATCTTGATGACGGTGAACGTGCTCACGCAATCGTCCAGGTCCTTGCCTTCCGATATCCGCTTGACGTTGGCCGAGTTGAACCCCAGGTCAGAGACGCAGTTGAAGGTGGCCACCAGCGCCATGCTGAACGTTAGGCTTCCGTAGATCTCCAGGCCAAGGTAACGGGTGATGAAAACGAGGGCTATGAACGACAGTATCTGAGAGGAGAATCTTGCGATCAGAATCAGTAAGGATTTCCTCGCCAGCATTTGCGTTCCACCCTAAGATTCAGTTTAGGTTAAATAAGTATCCAGTTTATACATGCGGAGCACTGGCTACATCCGTATGACGATATCGTCCGGGACTTTTTATTGGCCGAAACCCTAGGTCGGCATTTCTCCGTTAGCTAGTTCGAATCGTCGTGAAGGACCGTACGATTCTCAGTGGCGTTTCCAATAGAGGATCCCAACCCACGATCTTGGACATGATGGTTTAAATCCTTAGGATTGGTTTCTATCGTCCATCATGCCACGGGGAATTTGATGAGCGACAAGAAGGCATTGATCACCGGGATCACCGGACAGGACGGATCGTATCTGGCCGAGTACCTGCTGAGCAAGGGCTACGAGGTGCATGGGATAGTGAGACGGTCCAGTTCCTTCAACACAGGTCGGATCTCCCACATCTTCGAGGACCCTCATAAGGAGGATAAGAGACTTTTCCTTCATTACGGGGACCTGTCCGACTCGGAACAGATATCGAACATAATATACAACGTCAAGCCCGACGAGGTCTATAATCTGGGTGCCCAGAGCCATGTGAGGGTCAGCTTCGACATGCCGGAATACACCAGCAATGTCACGGCCCTTGGGACATTGAGGCTCATGGAAGTGATCCGGCGCAGCGGCCTGAACGTGAAGGTTTATCAGGCATCGAGCAGCGAGATGTTCGGATCCTCCCTGCCTCCCCAGAATGAGGAAACTCCCTTCTCCCCCAGAAGCCCCTACGCATGTTCGAAGGTCTACTCCTATTGGACGGTCAGGAACTACCGGGAAGGGTATGGCATGTTCGCGTCCAACGGGATCCTGTTCAATCACGAGTCGCCCAGGAGGGGCGAGACGTTCGTCACCCGCAAGATCAGCCAGGCGGCGGTCGCGATAGTCGCCAAGAAGCAGGATGTGCTTTACCTGGGAAACATGGAAGCGAAGCGGGATTGGGGTTACTCTCCCGAATACGTGGAGGTCATGTGGCGCATTCTGGCCCACCACGCCCCAGGCGATTATGTTTCCGGGACGGGCGAGACCCACACGGTCCGGGAGTTCGTGAACGAAGCGTTCGATTACCTCGGATTGGACCCGGAGAGGCACGTGCAGATCGATCCCAACTACTTCCGGCCCACCGAGGTCGATGTACTGGTCGCCGATCCCGCCAAGGCCCGGAAGGAACTGGGCTGGAGCCCCCGGGTCAAATTCAAGGACCTGGTCAGGATAATGGTGGACGCCGACATGAGGAAGGCAGGTCTGGAACCGATCGGGGAAGGGGACAAGGCCATCGAACGGCACTTCCCTGACAAATGGTGGACCGGTGACTGAACCAATGTCTGAACCCGTGAAGAGATGGGTCGGCGTCGGCGACATGAGGATAGGCCCGGCAGAAAGAGAGGCCATCAATTCCGTATTGGACTCCGGCAAGATATCCGAGGGGCCCAGGACCAGGGATTTCGAACGGTCCTGGGCAGAGTATGTGGGCACCAAGTACTCCGTGGCGGTCAACTCAGGAACATCGGCGTTGATCGTCGGTCTGACCGCGCTCCAGGCCACCGGCGTCAAGAAAGGGTCCAAGGTGCTGACCACCCCGCTGACGTACATCGCCACGGCGAACTCGATCGTGCTCACCGGAATGGAGCCGGTGTTCGTCGACATCGATCCGGTGCATCTCTGTATCACCCCCGAGAGCGTGGCGGCAAAACTGGAAGAGGCCGACGACCCGGCCGAGTTCTCGATCGTCCTGCCGGTGCACCTGATGGGCTACCCGGCCGACATGGACGCGATCAATCGCATAGCCAGGAAGTTCGGGCTCATCACCATGGAGGACTCCTCCCAAGCGCATGGTACGGTGTACAAGGGTCGGAGGACCGGGTCGCTCTCACGCCTATCGACCTTCTCCTTCTACATCGCCCATAACATCCAGGCCGGGGAACTTGGGGCGGTGGCCACGGACGACCAGGAGCTGGCGCATCTCATCCGCAGGATCAAGGCCAATGGGCGGATGTGCGACTGCCCTATCTGCACCAGGCGGACGGCAGGATGCCCGCGGCTGAAGAACGATCCAAACGGTGAACAGGACCCCCGCTTCACCCACGACCTGATCGGATACAATTTCAAGACCATGGAGTTCCAGACCGCCCTGGCACTGGTCCAGCTGACCCGTGCCGATGAGATCCGTCGGAAGCGCCAGGAGAACGTGGAGTATCTTAACCAAGGCCTGGAATCCCTTTCTGATCTGATCGAACTTCCGGAACTTGACGGGAACGTAAGTTATCTGGCCTACCCAATGGTCCTGAAGGACACGCAAAATGTGAAAAGGCAGAAAATGATCTGCAGGCTGGAGGAGCGCGGGGTGGAGGCCAGGCCCATGTTCGGGTGCATACCTACCCAGCAACCTGCCTATTCGCAATATGCAGAGGAGTACGCGAGAAAACTGCCGGTGGCCGAAAGGATCGGGTCCCGCGGCTTCTATGTCGGATGCCATCAATATCTCGAGAGAGTGGACCTGGACCACGTGATCAAGACATTGGGGGAGGTCTTAAGATGAGCTCGCTCAGGGACAAGAAGATACTGGTCACCGGCGGCCACGGATTTCTGGGGTCTTTCGTGATCGATTATCTGGTCGAGAAGATCGGCATCTCCAGGAACGACCTCAGGGTCCCGAAGAGCGCGGAAACGGACCTCCGGCTCATGGACGATTGCATCCGTTCCGTCGACGGCATCGATATCGTCCTCCACATAGCCGGCCGGGGCGGGGGAATCGGCTACAACCGCCGCTGTCCAGGCACATTGTTCTACGACAACATAACCATGAACACTCATCTCATGGAGGCCGCCCGATGTTCCGGGGTCGAGAAGTTCCTCGGCGTTGGAACGGTGTGCGCGTACCCAAAGTACACACCGGTCCCCTTCAAGGAGGATGACCTGTGGAACGGGTATCCGGAGGAGACCAATGCATCGTACGGGCTCTCGAAAAAGATGATGCTGGTCCAGTCCCAGGCCTATAGGCAGCAATACGGTTTCAATTCGATCCATCTGCTCATGGTCAACCTCTACGGTCCGAGGGACAATTTCGATCCCGAGGACTCCCACGTCGTCCCGGCGCTGGTCCGGAAGTTTGTCGAGGCCAAGAGAGAAGGAAAGAAGGAGGTTGTCGTGTGGGGGACGGGAACCGCCTCACGGGAGTTCCTTTACGTGAAGGATGCCGCCGAGGCGATCGTGCTCGCGGCAGAGAGATATGAAGGGCCGGAGCCGGTGAACATCGGTGCTGGCTCAGAGATATCGATCAAAGAGCTCGTGGGGATGATCTGCGACATCACCGGGTACGAGGGGGAGATCGTCTGGGACACGACCAAGCCGGACGGACAGCCGCGGCGCGGCCTGGACGTATCCAGGGCCCGCAAGGAGTTCGACTTCACGGCGAGGACGAAATTCCAGGAGGGCCTGAAAGAGACCATCGACTGGTACGTCGAGAACGGCATGAACAGTTCCAGATGAACCGATCCATCCCGCTTCGCCGTCGGGTTTCAACTGCGAGTGCTCACCGTCAAGGTCCGTGGCCAGTGACGGTCGAATGTCCCGCGGCAGTTCCATCGAAGTTCCATTACTCTTTACCCAGACAGAAGGCATGAAGTATCACAAGGAGCAATTCAGCTCGTCTATCGCCCCTAGGTGTGATGGAAAGTGAACCTGCCACGCCCGGCGCAGAATTCGTAATGTGGTCCCATGATTCGTGTCAAGTACTCCATGAACGGTTCAGATTTTCCACTGATCTGGCAGACACCCGGGGGAAAGGGTATCTGGGGGGACTGCGAGTTCATCCTGGACAGCGATCTTGAGGAATGTGATTACTGGTTCGTTTACGAGAACCTAAAGAAAAGCGAGACCACCCTGTGCCCAAGGTCGAACGTGATCTTCATTACTGGCGAACCGCCAGAGGTCAGGCACTACAATCCATTCTTCCTGCGGCAGTTCGCCAAGGTGCTCACGGCGCAACCGATTATCCTTCACCGTAACGTAGTGCATACCCAGACCGGCCTTCCCTGGTATGTCGGGGTACGCTACATCAAGGCCGAGCGGCGCTGGGACAGCCATCATTCCCGGACCTATGACATCCTCAAGTCGGAAAAGACGGTAAAGAAGACCAAGACGATGTCGGTCGTCACCAGCGACAAGGTGGCGATCAAAGGTCACCGGAAGAGGCTGGAGTTCGTTCAGAAGCTAGAGAGGAGGTTCGGCAACGAGATCGATGTCTTCATTACGAACAAGATCGATCTAGAGGACAAATGGGACGCCATCGCGCCTTACAGATATCACATCACGATCGAGAACACCGTCTGCCGGGACTTCTGGACGGAGAAGTTGACGGATGCCTATCTCGGCCTGTCCTATCCGATATATCACGGCTGTCCCAATCTTGAGTCATATTTCCCTCCCGAGTGCTTCTCTCGGATCGACATCAACGATTTCGAAAGCTCCGTAATGACGATCGAGAACCTCCTCCACAATGACATCTACAACGAAAAGCTGGCTGGTCTTCAGTCCTGCAAGGACCTGATCCTGGACCGGTATAACGTGTTCCCCCTCATGGCCGCTCAGTGCCAGGACCCAACCGGGCAGAAAAAGGAGCTAGTGACCGTAAAACCCGAGTTCATCATTCCCCGGGAGGGCATCACCCGTGCCCTTTGGAGAAAGATGAAGACAAGCGTGAGATGAACGAGGGAACCCTGATGGTGAAAACATGAGGATCCTCCACGTGGAGAACATCGCGGGAGTCCCGGCCATACTGGCCAAGGCCCAGAACGCTTCCGGGGACCATGCGTCGGTCTTGGAGACCCGCAGGAACCCCTACAATTTCCCGCATGACCTGGAGATGTACTATGGCGGGAAGGGATTGCTGGGCGACATCAGGACCATGATGAAGGTGTCCCGGTCCTGTGTGGGCTTTGACATCGTTCATGTGCACGGGGGCCTCAATCGGAAACGGCTCGATGTCCTGGGGATGCACCTCATCCACAGTAAGCCGCTGGTCGTTCACTACCACGGCAGCGAGACCCGCATGGGCTACGGCATGGCCTACCGGTCATTCGCGGCCGCCAAGATCGTCTCCCGCCCCGACCTGCTGAAATGGCACGGCGACGCAGAATTCATCCCCAACCCGATGGAGCCGGTCCCGCAGGTGCTATTCGACCTGGAAGCGGTCCCGAAGGTGGTGCATGTGAGCAACAACCGGGCGCTCAAAGGGACGGACACGGTGATCGAGGCGATGGCTGAGCTCCGAAAGGAGGGGGCGGTCTTCGATTTCGAGCTGGTGGAGAACCAAGGCAACGCCGTGGTGCTGGAGAAGATCGCCGCTTCCCACATCCTGATCGATCAGGTCATTCAGGGGACGGCGGAGCTGCCGAGCATCATCGGAATGGTCTCGCTGGAGGCGATGGCCCGGGGGAAAGCGGTGGTCTCGACCTTCGATCAGGAGTATCGTCCCTACTATCCCGAATGCCCGGTCCTCTCCATCGACTATGGAAAAGAACGGCTCAAGCAGGCGGTGAAGTGCCTGGTCGAGGATATGGAGCGGGCGAAGGGCCTGGGGGCCGAGGGAAGGAGATACGTCTCCGCGCATCATTCGCCCGGGGTCATCTGCGAGCGGGTCCAAAGGGTCTACCAAAAAGCGCTGGAATGATATCCACACATCGCCGTTATCCCCTAAAACGTTAATATTGCACGGTTATTATGGTTGAATCGTTCAAGTCTCGGTGGTCATGGACGGTGTCATGGCCCCGCTGCGAGACCCGGCGCCCGTTGGCGGGCCAGGGAAACCAGTTCGGGGGATCGCCCGTTCATCGCGCCTTGGACGTTCGACATCAGGAGTAGATTCACTTTGACGCGAAGGTTGTTCACAGTCGGGCCGGTCGAGGTCTTCGAGGATACTTTGAAAGCGATGGACAGGCACATGATCGTCCACCGCGGCAAGGACTATTCCAATCTGCAGAAGGGCATCGTCGAGAAATTGCACAAGGCACTGGACACCGATATGCAGATCTTCCTGGCGCCGGCCTCCGCCACCGGGTTCCTGGAGGCCTGCGTGCGCTGCGGCGTGGAGCGCAAGATGTGCGGCATATCCAACGGCTCGTTCGGTGACCGGTGGCAGGGCATCGGCACGGCGAACGGCAAGCTGGTGGACAAGATCGACGTGGAATGGGGCAAGGGCGTCAAGCCGGAACACATCAAGGGCAAGATGATGAAGGACATAGAAGCGGTCACATTCATCTCCAACGAGTCCTCGACCGGCGTGTACAACCACCCGACCGAGATCTGCGACGCCATCAGGGCCGAGAGCGACGCGCTCATCTTCGTGGACGGCGTGACATCGGTGGGCGCCGTCGACCTGAAGATCAAGAGGATGGCACCGGACGCGCTGGTGTTCGGTTCGCAGAAGGCGCTGGCATTGCCGCCGGGCTGGCTATCGTCTGCTGCAGCGAACGCCTGCTCAAGAAGGCCGAGAAGGTGGAGAACCGGGGCTATTACTTTGACCTGCTGGAGTACAAGAAGTACGCGGACAAGGACCTGCCGCTGACCACCCCGCCGGTCTCGCTCATGTTCGGGCTCGATCACCAGCTGGACAAGTGGCTCAAAGAGGGTTCGGCGCAACGCTACCAGAGGCACCAGGACCTGGCTGACGTCGCCCGCGGCTGGGCCATGAAACGTTTCGGCCTGTACGCAGAGCAGGGCTACCGCTCCAACACCATCTCGGTGATCGAGAGCGGCCGCTTCGATTTCGCCACATTCGACAAGAAGCTCAAGGAGAAGGGGTTCGAGATATCGCCTGGCTACGGCAAGGTGAAGGACTCGTCCTTCCGCATCGGTCACATGGGCGACCTCACCGTCAAGGACATGAACGACCTGGTGCATGTAATGGACGAGGTCATGGAGGGAATGCAATGATGAAACTGCTAGTTACCGACGAGCTCTCGAAAGAGGGCATCGACATGCTGACCAAGGACGGCGGGGTCCAGGTCGATGTGAAGCCGAAGATACCCCAAGAGGACCTGATCAAGATCATCGGAGAGTATGACGCTCTCATCGTCCGCAGCGGCACCAAGGTGACCGCCCAGGTCATCGAGGCAGGGAAGAAGCTGCGGGTCGTCGGAAGGGCGGGCGTGGGCGTCGACAACGTCGACGTCGATGCGGCCACCCGGCGCGGCATCCTGGTGATGAACACCCCGTCGGCCAACATCATCTCCGCCTGCGAACACACCATGGCGATGATGCTATCGCTGGCCCGCAACATCCCCTGGGCCGACAAGTCGGTCAAGGAGGGCAAGTGGGAAAAGAGCAAGTTCATGGGGGTCGAGCTCAGCGGCAAGACCCTCGGCATCATCGGTATCGGGCGCATCGGCGGCGAGGTGGCCAAGAGGGCCAAGGCATTCGGCATGAAACTGATCGGTTTGATCCCTACATATCGCCCGAGGCGGCGGTCAAGCTAGGCGTTCGTCTTCTGCCGCTGGACAAGGTCTGTGAGGAGGCCGATTTCATCACCGTGCACGCCGCGCTCACGCCCACGACGCACAACCTGGTCAGCACCGCCCAGTTCAACATGATGAAGCCCACGGTCATGATCGTCAACTGCGCCCGCGGCGGCATCATCGACGAGGCGGCCTGGGTCGAGGCGCTGAGGACCAAGCGCATCGCTGGGTCGGCGATAGACGTCTTCGAGCAGGAGCCCCTGCCCAAGGACTCGCCGTTCCTGGGATTGACCAACGCAGTCCTGACGCCCCACCTGGGAGCGTCCACGAAGGAGGCCCAGGAGAAAGTCTCCATCGAGATGGCGGAGCACGTGAAGATGTTCCTGGTGGACAACCGGATCACCAACGCGGTCAATGCCCCGATGGGAAAGATCGACCCGAAGGTGGCGCCCTTCCTCGGGATCGCAGAGCGGCTCGGCTGCTTCTGCATGCAGCTGATCGACGGCCCGGTCAAGAAGATCGAGGTGGAGGTCCACGGCGAGATCGCCAACATGGACACCCGCATGGTCACCGTGTCGGCGCTGGTGGGCATGCTCTCCACCGTCAAGGACGAGAACACCAACATCATCAACGCCGGTTCCATCGCCCGCGACATGGGCATCCAGGTGGTCGATCTAAAGTGGATGAATCCACCCACTACGTGAACATGCTGATCGTCCGGTCTCATCGGACGGGGTCAAGCGCGAGGTGCGCGGGACCGCGTTCCCCGCCAGCGATCCCCGCCTCATCGGCATCGACGAGTTCGACGTGGACGTGCCCCTGGAGGGCGACTTCGTGCTCACCAAGCACAACGACATGCCGGGCATGATCGGCCGGGTCGGCATGATGCTCGGCAACCGCCACATCAACATCGCCAACATGAACGTCGGGCGGGAGACCAAGGGCGGCCGGGCGATCATGCTCATGTCGGTGGACGGCGCGGTCGGAAAAGAGGTGCTGGACGAGCTGAGGGCGGAGAAGAACTTCCACGAGGCCCGGTCCATCACCCTGGGCCACATGAAGAAGCACGAGTACATGAGCCTCTGAAAACCCATTCCGCCCTCCGGGGCGTTCCTGATTTTTTGAGCTAAGGTTAATTACCGGAGGGGCGATTCCAGCGCCGATGAGGGTCCTTCTCGGAGTCGTGGGCGCCCGGCCACAGTTCGTCAAGCTGGCCCCGCTCCACAAGGCCATCACCGTCCGACATGAGCACGTCATCGTGCACACCGGGCAGCACTACGATTACAAGATGTCCCAATCGTTCTTCGAGGAGCTGCACATCCCCGACCCGGACTATAACCTGGGGGTCGGTTCCGGTCCCCAGGGGCCCAGACCGGCCGGATGATGGAAGAGCTGGAGAAGGTGTTCGGCCAGGACCGGCCGGAGATCGTCGTGGTCTACGGCGATACCAACACCACCCTGGCGGCCTCGCTGGTGGCGGCCAAGATGGGCCTCCCGCTGGCCCATGTGGAGGCCGGTCTCCGGTCATACCGGAAGGGGATGCCAGAGGAGATGAACCGGGTGGTCACCGATCACCTTTCGGACCTGTTGCTGTGCCCCAGCGCCCCCTCGGTGCGGAACCTGGAGAAGGAAGGGATCACCAAGGGCGTGGCGGTGGTGGGGGACGTCATGACCGAATGCCTGCTGAGCATCATGGACAGCCTCGACGATGCCGTTCCGGAGCGGTTCGGCGTAGAAGAAGGCCAGGTACGTCCTGGCCACCATCCACCGGCAGGAGAACGCCGCTCCCGGGAGAACATGGAGGCGATCGTAGGGGCGATGTGCGACTACGGCGGCGAGGTGGTGCTCCCGCTGCACCCCCGGACCTCCAAGAACTTATCGTCCTGGGGCCTGATGGACCGGCTCAAAGGCTCGGGCAACGTAAAAGTTCTGGAACCTTTGGACTTCCTGTCCTTCACGGCCATGGAGAGGCACGCCAAGAAGATCATGACCGATTCCGGCGGTGTGCAGAAGGAGGCCTATTTCTGGGCGGTCCCCTGCGTCACGGTAAGGGACGAGACAGAATGGACCGAGACGCTGGAGGGTGGCTGGAACGTGCTCACCGGCGCCGACCGTGGCCGCATAATCGAGGCATTGGGCCGGGCCCGGCCACAAAACGAACGGGTCGTGGTCTATGGGGACGCCTGCGTATCCGCCCGGATCGTGGCCCAGATGGAAAGCATGATGGGAGACCTGGCCCGCCGCTAAATCGGTACTGCGGACCAGACCGGGAAGTGTCGTTTCGCTCTCGCGCTATCCGGTCTTTTCCTGCAGACCTCGATACGGTGGCCTGGGCAACCTGCGAAATGATCGATGGACGGTCGTTCCTCTACTTCTTGCCCCGGTTGAACTCGGCCTTCGGTTTATCATCGAAGCACAGCTTGGTCTCTCCGCATTCGCAGCACTTCTCCAGAGATCGGCGCAGCTTCGGTTCGATGCCTTTTTTCTTGCCGCATGCCGGGCAGTAATACTTGGTCTTGGCCTTCGGGGCTTTGGTCTCCATATTCTAATCTCCATTGAACAGCGAATAACTGGAATAATCACCGGGAATTCTCGTTCTCGTTATGCTGAGCATCGGATGTGCGTCGAGCTTGTTCGGCCATTGAGGTCGGTCTCGGCGAAGGGCATGATATTCCCGCCCTAGAGAACAGCTCAGCTCACCAACAACATTCCCGTCGGGTGACAAAGTTGATAGCCACTTCTATGATTTATGCGTTTGTCGAACGCCGCAATACTTATACGATGTATCGAGGAACTCATCGTTATTATTGTGGATTCCGGACGAGGAAATATCATCAGGCAAGATGCCAAAACCAAACGTATAAATAGTGTTTCCTGAATGAATACAAATTCAATTCATTTAAACCATAAATCTTAACGACAGGGGCAAATCAATGAAAAGCACCGGAAATGTAAAGTCCCGAGCATTACCGACCGCCAAGGGCGGCAAGGCAAAGAACGCAGCTTTCCCCGCTTTGGGCGGAGGAAATGCCAAGTCTGCCGAGCCCGCCACCGTGGGAGGCAAAGCCGAGGAACCGTCTTTTGAGCTCAGTTTTGATGATAAATGCACGACCTTGACCGTTGATGACCTGACGCATGCCATCAAGAACAGCATCGACCGCAGCGGGATGCCGGACGACCAGGCGCGCATGATGGCTCAACACGTGATGAACTTCTTCGGTTACAGCGAGCGTATTATCGACAACATTCTCGAGCCGGAGGACCGCGACGCCTTCTACATGCTGGAGGACACTGGCATCCTGACCACTGAGAGGGAGGAGACCACCCTCTACGACGGCAGGGAATGGAGGATCCATTACTGGCTGTTCAGGAAGGAGAGAATATTCGAGCTCATCAGCGGCCTAGGCAAGTCGGGCGCGCTGGCAGAGGACGCGCAATCCTGCTACGACGAGATCCCAGAGGATATCTGGACCCGGCAGGATGCAAAGCCCAGGTCAGAGTAATCCGACCGCAAAACCCCTTTCATAAATCATTTACATCCGTTTTCTAAATTACCGCCGCAGTTTCGATGAGGTCACCGAAACCCTATTTATCCTATGCATGCTCGGAGAAGGGATGGACGTCTTTCCCTACTCTCCCCGGCCCAATCAGGTCCAGTTCGTAAAACTGGTCGAGGAGGTGGCCAAGAGCAAGGGGCATCTGGTGCTGGAGAGCGGCACCGGCAGCGGCAAGACCGTCTGCGCACTGTCCGGAGCGATCCAGGAAGCGCTCGCCCACGGCAGGAAGGTCCTCTATCTCACCCGAACGAATTCTCAGGAGGAACAGGTGGTGCGCGAGCTGCGGCGCATAAACGAGAAGACGCCGGTGTTCGGCCTGGCCCTCCAGGGAAGGCAGGTCACCTGCCCCCTCATACGGAGGGACCAAGAGCTCAAGGGCGGGAACCCGGAGGAGCTTTCCCGCATCTGCGGGGAGAAAAAGAAGAAGGTCCTGAGCAACCAGCCGGGCGGATGCCGTTTCTACGCCGAGCTGATCAACGTGGACCATGAAGAGGTGGAAAAGTATTGCCGGTCCAACCTGCCCACCGCCGAGGAGTTCGTCCGTTACTGCGACACGAAGAACGTCTGCCCCCACGAGCTCATGAAGGAGATGGTATCCTCCGCCACCGTGGTCGCCGCACCGTATGCCTATTTCTTCGTGCCGTTCATAAGGCACTCGCTGCTGGACTGGATGGGTGTGCGCATGGACGAGCTGATCGTCATCATCGACGAAGCGCACAACATTCCCGATTACACCCGCGAGATCGAGTCGTTCGAACTGTCCCGGGCCCTGCTCGACCTGGTCCAGAAGGAGGTGGACGAGTACGGTGACCCGGAGATCCTCCAGGGCGTCAGCATCATGGACATGGTCATCGAGATGAGGAAGCTGCTGCAGGGGGCGGTGGACCAGTACCTGATAGAGGAGGACGGCCTGATACCCCCTTCCTACTTGGAGGAGGGGCTGATGAGCGCCTTCACCGCCTCTTCCCGGGCCTTAGAGATCGCCTCCAAGGCGTTGATGGAGCATGGGGACATCGTCCGTGACCAGAGGATCGAGCAGAACCGCCTGCCCCGCTCCTACATCTTTTCCCTGGGCGCATTCCTCAGCAGCTGGTTCTCCACCGACGACTGGACCTTCGTGAAGCTGATCGTGGGCGGCGACAACCCGCACTTCAAGGCCTACTGCCTGGACCCGATAGTGACCACCTCCGCCCTGTTGGGATGCGGCGGCACGATCCACATGTCCGGGACCCTGGTGCCTCTGGCGGAGTATCGCGATTCCATCGGCCTGCCGTCCGCGACCGCCATGCGCACGTTCCCCTCCCCGTTCCCCAAGGAGAACCGGGCGGTGTTCTACACCGAGGACGTCACCACAAAGTTCGAGGAGATGTCCCAGGACGACGAGATCATCCCCCGGATGGAGGAGACGGTGGTCAACCTGTGCAACGTCGTGAAGAAGAACACGGTCATCTTCTTCCCCTCCTACGCGCTCATGGAGCGCTTCCTTTCCGACAAGATACTGACCCGGATAAGGCGGAAGGTGATGCTCGAGGAAAGGGGCATGGCCCAGGCCGACCTCATGGACGTGGTCACCCGGTTCAAGGGCGAGTCCGAGGTGGGCGCGGTCCTGTTCTCGGTGGTCGGAGGGCGCATCAGCGAGGGGATCGACTTCCCCGACAAGGAGCTCCAACTGGCGGTGATCATAGGCGTGCCCTATCCCAAGCCGACCGCCAAGCACAGGGCGCTCATGCACTACTACGAGCGCAAGTTCCACAAGGGCTGGGAGATCACCGTCAAGGCCCCCACCAGCCGCAAGATGCTGCAGGCCATTGGGCGCCTCATCCGGACCGAGACGGACATCGGGGCGGCGGTCATCCTGGACCGCCGGGCCAAACAGTTCACCGACCGGATCGATCTCCAGCTGACAGAAGACCCGCTGTCCTCGGTGCTGCAGTTCTTCGACCACGCGAACGCGGGCAAAAGTTCTTAATCGGCCGTCAGAATCAGCTGCCGATGGATGCGATAATAGTCGCCCTGAGCGGCTTCTGGTTGATGCTGCCGGCCTTCTTGCCTAACTCCGCGGCGGTCATTTTCGGCGGAGGCAGACCGATCGATTTCGGGCGCTCCTGGCGCGGAAAGCGCATCCTCGGGGACGGAAAGACCTGGACCGGTCTTGTTGGAGGAATATCGGCGGGCATCGCTCTGGGCGTATTGCAGATGATGATCGCGGCCCTCTCCGGCGATAAGAGCGGGCTCTGGGGGTTCGGCTCCCTGCCGACCGCCTTCGGCATCATAATCGCATTGGCGGTCGGTTCGCTGCTCGGTGACACCACCGGGGCGTTCATCAAGAGAAGGTTGGGCCTGCAGCGCGGTGCCAAGGCCCCGGTGCTGGACCAGTACAATTTCATCGCCGGCGCGTTGATCGCCGTGCTCATATTCTTCCCATCCTGGTTCGTGTCCTCGTTCATCGACGGGGAGGCCATACTGGCCCTCCTCACAGTATTGATCGTTACTCCGATACTGCATCGGGCAGTGAACATATACGGGCATCGGGCAGGACTGAAAAAGGAACCGTGGTGATCAAATGTCTAACATCAAGGACTCGCTGGTGCGCTGCGGCGCGATACTGTACGGGGATTTCACCCTGGCATCGGGAAAGAAGAGCAAGTACTACATCGACATCAAGAAGGCCATCACCGACCCGAAGATACTGGAGGAGGTCGCCGACGAGATGGCCCACATCATCGAGCGGGACGAGGTCGAAGTGGACCGGATCGCCGGAGTAGTGCTCGGCTCGGTGCCGTTGGCCGTCGCGCTGTCGCTGCGCACCGGCATCCCGTTCGTGATGATCCGGAGGGAGCCCAAGGACCACGGCACCGGGAAGCTGATCGAGGGTTCCCTGGAGAAGGGGATGAAGGTCCTGGTAGTAGAGGACGTGGTCACTTCCGCCGGGTCGGCCGCATACGCCATCGAGGTGCTCCGCCAGGCAGGGGCCATGGTAGACCGTGTCCTATCCGTGGTCGATCGGCAGGAAGGCGGCCGGGAGAAGCTGGAATCGATGTCCACGAAACTGTCTGCGTTGGTCACCGCCAGCGACGTCCTCGGGGGACGTTGATGGACCTGGACCCAAAATGTGACAAGTGCCCGCTGTGCAGCGGGCGGACGAACGTGGTCGGTCCGAGTGGGAACCTCGGCTCCAAGCTGGTGTTCATGGGCGAGGCCCCCGGAGAGACCGAGGACCGCCTGGGGAAGCCGTTCGTGGGTCGGGCCGGGAAGATCCTCGACCGGATGCTGGCGCAGAACGGTCTCCCCCGGGAGGACATCATGATCACCAACGCGGTCAAGTGCCGGCCGCCGAACAACCGCCGCCCGACGAAGGAGGAGGTGGACGCGTGCCGCCCCTATCTTGACGAGGACCTGCACGGGCGCTGCCTGATCGTGGCCATGGGGCTGACCGCCTCGGAAGGGCTGCTGGGACGGAAGGTCTCGCTTAAGGCCGAGGCCAACAAGGTGTTCCAGGTGAAGATGGGATCGGAGATGGTCAACGTCATGGTGACCTACCATCCGGCTGCCTGCATTTACAGCGAGGCCGCCTGCGAGGGCCTCAAGGAAGGGATAGCCATGGCAATGGAGCGTTGCGGCTTCACTCGTACTCAAAGCACTTCCTGAAAAGGAACCGGATGTTCTTGTAACCGTCCTTCCAGGAGGACAGCTTTACTTCCCCGACGCGCTTCCGGTAGTAGATCGGGTATTCCCTGGCCTTCAGTTTCTTGAAGGCCTCGATCTTGATCTCCTCGGACATGGCCATGCCGTCGTCCTTGAGGTTCATTATGCTCAGGTGGTCCCTCCTGATGACCCACATTCCGCTCTGCGAGTCCCGGACCTTCACCCGGAAGAGCAGGTTCATGGTCATCGTCAGGATCTTGTTGCCCACGTGGTGCTCGAACGTCATCGCCCCCGGCTCCAGGCCCGCGAAACGGTTCGTGGTGATGAAGTCCAGGTTCTCCTTGACCAGCAGGTCCACCAGCTTAGGGATGTCCTCTGCCGGGTAGGTACAGTCGGCGTCCAGGGTGACTATGATATCTCCTTGGGCGTTCTCGAAACCGGTCTTGTAGGCTCGGCCGTAGCCCCGCCTGGGCTCTTCGATGACCCGGGCGCCCTTCTCGACTGCTATCTGGCGCGTACGGTCCTTCGAGTTAGTGTCCACGATCAGCATCTCGTGGTCTATGCCTGCCTGCTGCAACGTGCTGTGCACGGAATCGAGCACTTGACCGATGGATTGCTCCTCGTTCATAGTAGGTATGACCACGCTTACCTTCAAAATCGTCCACCAGCCGCTCCCGTAATCCAGCCATCCAGTAATAATGATTGTTATGTCAGGTCAGAATGGCGGAATCAGGTCGTGGTCGGGCGTTTGTCCCCGAAAAGCTTGAACCCGACATATCCCATCATGGCCACGAACAGCCGGAGGAAGGCCCACATGGTCATCTTCTGCTTGAACATCTTGAGCGGGTCGTAGGAGCTCCAGAGCTTGCCGTGCTTCATCGTCAGCTGCTTCCTCCCCGCCCCGTTCCAGAACGCCTGCCTGAAGAAGCGGTAAAGGGTCGCCTTGGTCCGATGGTAGATGACCGCGTTCGTGTCGTAAACTATGTCGAAACCCGCGTCCACCGCCCTCAGGTTGAGGTCGATGTCCTCCGCGGTGATGAACCAGCTGTCGAAACCGCCCGCTCTGGTGATCGCTTCCCGGCTGAACGCCTCGTTGCAGCTGGGGTAGGAGATGTCGTTCCCTTTGTGGTATAATTCGACCCGGTCCAGGCTCTCCCACGGCTGATAGCCGATGTTGATGGTCCGCCCCACCACCACCTTGGCCCCCCCCTTGATGGCCGTCCGCATCTCCTTCACCCAGAACGGGTTGGCGATGCAGGTGCCGCCGGTGAACATGATGATGTCGCCAGTGGCCAGGGAAACCCCGTAGTTGGTGCTTTCCCCCCGCCTTCCGGGCTTTACGTGAAGTTTGACGAAGGGATACATCTTCTCATAGGACTGGACGATGTCCCTGGTCAGGTCCTTGGAACCGGCATCGACCACGATTATCTCGATCGGTCCCTCTTGGACAACGAGGCTGTCTAGAAGATCGGCGATGTTCTTCTCCTCGTTCATTAAATTAAGAACAATGCTAGCAAGCATTCAGTACCGAGCGCACGAAGGATGGGATATGTTTAATATTCTTTCGGCCCCAGTATCGGTTATTCCATTCCTTCTTGGCCTGCCCGGGCATGGAGGCAGACTGAAACCGTGCGGCCGCCTTCATTAGGATGCCAAAACATTCTTCGGGCGTTTGCCGGTCGGTGCAGGGACGTCCTGAAAATTCGCACTTTCTGTCCAGCATTATTGCGCCAGGGACCGGTACACCGAGCACAACCGTTCTTTCATCGCCTTCCAGTTGTAGTCCCGCTCCGAACGCCGCCCTTCCGTTCCGGCCCATCCTCCTCCTGGTCCCCGGGTCCTTCAGGGACGAGACGGCAGAGGACATACCGCCCGCGCTGTACTCGATGGCGACGCCGCAGTCCAGCCGAGTGACCAGATCGCCGCTGTGCGTTCCAGACGTACACGATCGCCGGAACTCCGTAGGCCATCGCCTCGAAGAGCTTGTTCGGGGTCCCGATGATGTTGTTGCAGTTCCTCGGCTCCATCATGCAGACCACCGCGTCGCATCGGGAGACGTTCTCCAGGACCTTCGCCTGCGGTATGTAGCCCAGGAACTGGACCCGGTCGCATTCCGCCGCCGCCTTTTCCACATCTCCGGTGAGCCGGCCATTGCCGGCTATACGCAGCACGCAGCCTTCGTTCCGTTTTGCCGCTTCCAGCATCTCATCCACGAACCGCCCCGGTTCCAGGCTACCGCCGTAAAAGAGGGAGATCCGGTCCTTTGTCAGGTAGGCGTCCCTTTCCGCGTCCGGAGGGAGATCTATGCAGTTCATGACCACTGTGACCTCCTTCGCCCCGGAGGCCTTCAGGTGATCGGCAATGGCATCATTGGCGGCTATGATCGCCTGGCAGTTGGCGAGGAGCAGCGCCTCGGAACGTTCGATCAGGTGGCACACGGGACCGGGCAGGTCGTCCTCCACCATCTTTGAGTACCATTCGTGCGAATCGTAGACCAGCGGTACCCCGCGGAGCCTGGATATGAACGCCCCGAGCATCAGGGTGTCGTAATCGTGGCAATGCACGGCGTCGAAGTCAAGCCGGCGGGAACGGAGGTAGGCGCGGATGAAGAACAGGGGCGAGTTGGCCGCCAGCGCCATGGTGCCTTCCACCTTGGCGGTGCGGACCCTTTCGATGGCGACGCCCCCGTCATCCTGGTGGTCCGGGGCCTTCAGGCCGCGGTTCCAGCAGAGCACGGTGACCTCATGCCCCGCCTCATGCAGGGTCAGCGCCTCCTTCCTGACCCGGGGGTCCGGACGGTATTCGTTGGACAGCAGCATCAGGACCTTAGCAGCCATGGAGACCGCCGTGCTCAGACCGTTCGGCTCTGGGCCAGGGATTCCTTGGCCCTCTCGATCATCTCGACCGTCTTCACACCGATGGCGCCGGAGTTCCTGGTCTCGGTCATGGGGTCGGAGATGGACTTGATGAAATGGAGCAGTTCGGTCCGGATGGTGTTGTTCCTTTCCACCCCGAGCTTGTAGGTGTAGCCCGATTCGTATATCGTGACCTCTTGACCGACGGCGTCGATGACGGCGGAGCGGTTCTCCCCTACCAGCTCTATGGAACGTACTTTCTTCGGCGAAAGCCAGTTGAGATGGGCATGGGCGATGGCCCCGTTCGGCATCTCGCAGCTGATGTAGGTCGCCTCGGGGTTGTCCTTCTGCCGGTATGGCTTGGCGACACAAGTGATCTTTGCCGGCCAGGCGTCGAGCATGTAGTTCACTATGTCAAAGTAGTGCGGCGCCAGGTCGACGATGACGTCACGGTCGTTGAACACCGGTTCCAGGTTCGTCCAGGTCAGGTTCAGCAGGAACACCCGGCCGAAGAAGTTCTCGCTGATCAGGCGTTTGACCTCTGCCAGGGCGTTGTTGAACCGGTAGATGTGCCCGACCGAAAGGGTCAGTCCCTTTTCCGCCGCCAGGTCCACCAGGACGTTCCCTTCCTTGCTCGTCAGGGTGATCGGTTTCTCGACCAGCACGTGCTTGCCCGCATCCAGGGCGTCCTTGCAGGCCTGGAAATGAAGCGTGTTCGGCAGGCAGATGTGCACCGCGTGGATGCTGTCGACCTTGATCACGTCGCGATAGTCGTTGACCAGCACTGGGACGCCGTAGCGTTCTTTGCAGTGCTGGAGGTTCTTGTCCATCAGGTCGGAGACGCCCTGGACCTTCACGTTCGGGATGGAGCTGTACTCCTCCACGATCTTCCTGCCCCAGTAACCGACCCCGAGCACTCCGACCTGGAACTGCCTCATCTAATTCGCCCTCGAATAGAACGCCTTGACCTCTTCCGCCACCTGGGCCACCTGGTCGTGGTTCATGTCCGGGAACATCGGCAAGGAGATCATCTCGTTGGCCAGGGCCTCGGAGACCGGGAACTCGCCGCCCTTGAACCCGTACAGCTGCTTGTATATCGGCTGCAGGTGGATCGGCACCGGATAGTGCACGCCGGCCTCGATGCCGCTCTTGACCAAATGATCGGCCAGTTCGTCGCGCATGGTGCATCTGACCGCGTAGAGGTGGAAGACCGGGGTGATGTCCCTGTCGCCCGACGGGGGCAGTGTGATGCCCTCGATCCCATCGAGGTGCTTGCCATACATCTTGGCCACTTCCCTCCGCTGTGCGTTCCACTCGTCCAGATGCTTCAACTGCACCAGCCCGAAGGCGGCGTTGGCGGTGTTCAGGCGTGAGGTGTAGCCGACCACATCGTGAACGTATCTGGATATGCGACCGCAATCGCGGTACTTGGCGATGTTCTTGGCGATGTCCGGGTCGTTCGTGGTGATCATGCCGCCATCCCCGCCGACGGTCATGTTCTTGGTCGGGTAGAATGAGAAGCAGCCGATGTCGCCGATCGAGCCGGCCTTTTTGCCCTTGTACAGGGAACCGTGGGCCTGGCAGGCGTCCTCGACCACCTTGAGGCCCTTCTCCGACGCGATCTCCATGATCTCGTCCATCTTGCAAGGCCTTCCGAAGAGATGCACCGGCAACAATGCGGCGGTCTTCTTGGTGAGCTTCTTCCGGATCTTCGCCGGGTCGAGGTTGTAATCCTGGTCCGAGGCATCGGAGAAGGTCGGTTTGCCACCGGCCTCCACGACCGAGTTCGCGGTGGCTATGAACGAGAACGGAGTGGTCTGGACCTCTTTGTCCTTGACGTCCAATGCTACAAATGCGAGCTGCAGGGCGTTGGTCCCGGACGAGACCGACACCGCATGCTTCACACCGCAATATTTCGCGAACGCCTCTTCGAACTTGTGCACGCTCTCCCCGCCGACCAGTCTTTCGTTCTGCAGGACGTTGGTCACGGCGTCTAGCATCTCTTTGTCCACGACGGGCTTGGCGAATGGTACCTTGTTCATTTGATCACCGTCAATTTTTCTTCTTGATCACTCTGGCTGGATTACCGACCACGAGCGAGTGTGGGGGCACGTCCTTGGTCACCACGGACCCTGCACCAACCATCGCCCCCTCGCCGATGGTCACTCCGCAGACTATGACCGCTCCAGCGCCGATCGAAGCTCCTTTCCGGACAATGGTCGGTGTGATCTCCCAGTCTCCTACCGCATGGGGGTGGAGATCGTTGGTGAACACCGCGTGCGGTCCGACGAAGACCTCATCTTCGATGACGACGCCGCTGGGAATGAAAGCATATGCCTCGATCTTGCATCTGTCCCCCAGGACCACGCCCCTTTGTATCTCGGCAAAGGCAGCGATCTTGCACTCCTTTCCGATCCTGCAGCCGTAGAGATTGACGAAATCCCTTACCACGGTGCCTTCCCCGATATCGCAATCATGGATCGAATAGAAGTTAGCCAGCAATTCGTAGTTCCTGGGATTCTCGTCCTGCTTCATCCGGTTACTGCCAACGGACTAATTGATTAATAACCTTTTGCTGAAAATAATTACTGGCTAGAAATGTCTGGCGCAGCCATTTTCAGCGTCCCGTTAGATTCGAAGTCGTCATGATTCCTTAGAATGTTCGACCGGTCGGCAGGCATGCGGTCGTTACTTGCCCTGCCTTTCTTCTGGATGGTTTTCCGGGCCGGCAAACTTCTTTGAGCGGGCCGATAGTGCTCGTCACCTTGCTGGCATACAATAGAAAAATATCAACAACCTATATATATGACGGCGCCCATACATTTAACCTGTCTGACACGTGTCGGACTCGAGGGATGGGATGCAGCTGGAGCTAAGGCTCTATTTGATAGATCGCTCCAAAGACCTCATTCAGGGAGGCCTTGGATGTTTCTGAAACAGATCGAAGTAGAGAATTTTAAGTCGTTCGGCAAGAAAATGACCATCCCGATGATGAACGGCTTCACCGCCGTCACCGGACCGAACGGTTCCGGCAAATCCAACATCTCCGACGCCATCCTTTTCGTCCTCGGCCCGAGGAGCTCCAAAGCGCTCCGGGCGGAGAGGCTCACCGACCTCATCTTCAACGGCGGGAACTCGAAGCAGCCCGCTACCTTTACAAAGGTCTCACTGGTGTTCGACAACACCGACCGCATGATACCGTTCGACTCGGACATAGCCAAGCTCACCCGGCTGGTCAAGCTGTCCGAGAGCGGAGAGGGTTACAATTCATATTTCTACGTCAACGATAGGAAATCGACCCTTGCCGAGTTCGATTACCTCCTTTCCAGTGCCAGGATAAGCGCCGAAGGGTACAACCTGGTGCAGCAAGGCGACATCACCCGCATCGTTGCCATGTCCACGCTGGACCGGCGCAGGATACTGGATGATATCTCGGGCATCAGCAAGTTCGACGAGGAGATCTCCAAGGCGGACATAGAGAAGAAGGCGACCGAAGAGAACCTCGACCGCATAACCATCATCATGGCCGAGCTGGACAAGCAGCTCAAGCAGCTAGAGGTGGAAAAAGCGGCGGCCATCAAGTTCATCGAGACCCGGCAGCGCCTCACCCAAGCAAGGTCCAGCATGGCCTACAAGAAGAAGGACATGGCTGAGGCGGAGATAGTCGCGGCCAAGAACCAGGTGGAGGCCTACAGCAGGGAGATCGAGGCGCTCCGGCAAAGGAGGGTCGACATTTCCAAACTGGTCATCGACCAGGAAGGGGCGATCGCCAAGCTGGAGGCGGAGATCGCGGCCAAGGGAGGCCAGGAGTTCAAGGAGCTGAAGGAGAGGTCCGACGCCGCCAAGATCGAGCTGGCCCGGGCCACGGACCTGATCTCCCGGTCCAATGACGACATCGCGGACATACGGCAGTCGTTGGCGGAGAAGGTGGAAGAGCGCAAGTCCGTCACCTCCCAGATCGCCGCCATCGGGACCAGGCTCAAGGAGCTCGAGGTCCAGATCGACCGGAGAAGGACAGACCTGGCGCTGAAGAACGCCTCGCTCTCCGAGGTATCGAAGAAGATCACCGCATCCGATTCCGAGGTCGGCGCCCTGCAGAAGCAGGTGGCCGAGCTGGAGAACTCGGTCAAGGACAAGGAAGAGAAGGGCCACGCCCTGGTCCTGGAGAAAGAACGCCTGGAGGAAAGGGCCAAGAGGCTCGCCTCGGAGATGACCGCCCTGGGAGAGATCAAGGGCCACCTGGAGTTCGAAGTCAAGGACCTGGATTGGAGGATAAGGGAGCTGTCGAAGACGGACAAGAACACCTCCGGAGAGCTCAAGGCGCTGCAGGAGGCGTATTTCTCGAAGCGCAACCTTGAATCCAAGCTCTCCAAGGAATCCAACGAACTGGAGCAATCGATCCGGTCCATCACACGGGAGTACAGCCTGCTCAAGGCCGAGCTGGAAGCGGCGGAGAGCACCGCCAAGGGGTACAACCGCGCCGTGCGCGCCATCCTCGAGGCCCGGGACAAGCACGAGATAAGGGGCATCCAAGGGACCATTGCCGAACTGGCCACCGTCGACCCGAAGTACGAGGTGGCGTTGAACGTGGCTGCCGGAGCCAGGATGCAATCCATCATAGTCGACGGCGACGAGGTGGCGGCCACCTGCATCCAATTCCTGAAGCGTAACAACCTGGGGCGGGCGACGTTCCTGCCCCTGACCAAGATGCTGGACGGGAACCCTCGGGGCAAGGCGCTGCTGGCGGAGAAGCAGGCGGTGGGATTTGCCATCGACCTCATCCGCTACGACCCCAAGTACCGGCCGGCGTTCTGGTACGTGTTCGGCGATACCGTCGTGGTGGACGGCCTGGACCAGGCCCGGAAGCTGATGGGCGGCGTTCGTCTCGTCACTGGGTCGGGAGAGCTCATCGAAGCGTCCGGCGCCATGGTGGGCGGGACGGTAGAGGTCAACCAGCTGAAGTTCGGGCAGTCGGCCAAGGGCAAGCTCGAGTTGCTGGCCGAACAGATGTCCAAGGCCATGGACCACTCCGCCAGCCTGGACGCGCAGATCAAGCTGCTCAGGCCAGAGATCGCGGAGCTGGAAGGGAAGATCCGGGAGCTCAACGGGTCGGGCAGCAGCAACACCATCAAGATCGAGGGGATGGAGAACAACCTCAAGGAGGCCCGCACCAAACTGGCCAAAGGCAAGGACGACCTGGAGGCGATGGCCAAAGAAAGAGCTGTCACCGATGCCAGCCTGACCAAGCTGGCGGTAGAGTTCGAGGCGGTGCAGCGGAGCACCGGCGAGGAGCGGATGAAGCGCGAGGCAGCCCGCAAAAGGCTCATGGAGATAGCGCCCAAGGAGCTCACCGACAAGCTGCGTATACCTCCAGGCCGAACTGCTCACCATCAGCACCGAGCTTTCCAAGATCACGTCGGAAAGGGACACCGGCTCCACCGAGGTGTCTTTGTACAGGAAACGGCTCGGGGAGCTGGACGATTTCGACCAGGAGATGATGGAGAAGGAGGTCTCCATCAAGGCGGCGGCCGAGGGGGCGAAGGTCAAGGAGGCCAAGCTCCGGATCGACCTGGCGGCCATGAAGAAGATCGAGGAATCGATGGGCAGCGAGATGAACTGCTGCGGTCCAAGAAGGACCAGGCGTTCAAGGAGAAGACCCGCCTGGAAAGTGAGCGGGACTCAGTCCAGACCAGGGTCGAGACCACCGGCGAACTTATCGTGCAGCTCAAGACCAAGCAGGCCGCCACCGAGGCGTCCCTGAAGGACCTGGAGGCGGAGATACACCAGCACAACCTGCCGGCCAGGCGGCCTCTGCCGTCCATGGACAAGATCAAGTCCGATCACCCGCTGCGAGACCACCATGTCCGCCATGGGCAACGTCAATCTCAAGTCCATCGAGGACTACGAGCAGAAGAACGCCAGGCACATCGAGCTCAAGAGCGAGGTGAAGCGCCTGGAGGACCAGCGGAACGAATTGATCCGGCTGACCAACGACCTGAACGAGAAGAAGAAGGTCGGTCTGCTCAAGGTGTACGAAGGTGTCAACCTGAAATTCAAGGAGGTGTACGCGGAACTGTCCCAAGGGGGCGCCGCGGAACTCATCCTGGAGAACCCGGAACATCCGTTCGAGGGCGGGCTTATCATGAAGGCCAAGCCCCGCAACGGGAAGGTGCTCCGGCTGGAGGCGCTGTCCGGCGGCGAGAAGAGCCTGACCGCCCTGGCGTTCATATTCGCGCTGCAAGTGTGGCAACCGTCGCCGTTCTACCTCCTGGACGAGGTGGACATGTTCCTGGACGCGGTCAACGCGGACATGGTGGCGCAGCGGGTCAAGAAGAGCAGCAAGACCGCGCAGTTCGTCCAGATATCGCTGAGGAAGGTCAATGCTGAACAAGGCCGACCACATCATCGGGGTCACCAAGCCCGAGGGCGGCATCAGCAACGTGATCGATGAGGCCGAACCTGGGGGACATCGGGAAGTGGCCGAAGAGTCAAGATTTCAGATGAGAAGATCGAGGTCTTAGGGATCTGCGCCCGTCATGAATGGAAGCAGGCACTAGCGGAATGGTTCTGAATCATCTGTTGTTTCAAAAAGCGATAATCGATAGAGGCGACAGCAGGAGCGAGAAGATCGACCGTAAACTGGGGCTTTTGGCCCAGGCCGAGGCGGTAACAGATGGTCACCTCGGACCCGATCGACCGCTCGCGTCCAATTGGTGTTCGAACTGGTCCTGTCCAACAACTTCGACCCATGGGACATCAACCTGATGGAGTTCACCCGGATGTACACCAAGAAGATGCACGCCGAGGAGGTCAACTTCATCGTCGCGGGCAAGCTGATGTACATGGCCTGGAGCATCCTCAAGATGCAGTCCGAGGAGGTCTGTCCATACACCAGCGCCCATGCCCGGGGAAGAATACTCCGACTTTGACGGTCGGATCGATGGATGAGTTCTCCGACGACCCGGTCCTGGCCAACATCAACGTCGACGAGATCCCCGGCAACGTGGCACTCACCGAAGCGGTCCGGCACCAGAGCACCCGCCCGGTGTCGCTCATCGAGCTCCTGGACGCGTTCGAGGAGGCCAAGCGGGATGCGGAGATCCAGATCCACCGGCAGAAGGCCCGGGAAGCGCTCAAGCTCACCAACGAGAAGTTCGATGACAAGGCGCACAAGGAGGACCACGGAGGGACGTGGCCGAGACCTGGGACCGGATCCTCGGAAAGCGGCAACGGCCCCATCGGCATCGAGGACCTGTTCAACGGCGAGAAGGAGGACCGGATCATGGTGTTCGTGGCCCTTCGGTTCCTGGCCAAGTACGGCAAGATAGCACGTGTGGCAGGACGACCTCCCTTTGGACAGATATCCTGGAGATCAAGCTCCCGTGGGGGCACATCGGAACCATCGAGGAGACCAACCCGACCAGCCTGCCTGCCCCTCAGTCGCAAGCGGTGATCTGAGGTGGACCCGGACCGGGTGGTCAGGCGGTGTGCTGCTCCTCTTCCTCCCCAGTCACGGTGGCCGAGATCGCGGACATATCCAGCTCTCCCAGGACAACGGTGCGGCGGCGCTGCACCGGCTCATCGCCGAGTATGAGGGAAAGGAGTGCTCGATAGAGGTGGTCAGGACCGGCATGAAGCTCGACCAGCTCCGCAAGGAGTACGTCCGAGTCTCCGCCAACTATGCCGTCCAGGAGCTGGACCCGGGGGTCTCAAGACCGCCGCCATCATCGTGGTGCAACGTCAGCCCATCCTGCAGTCCGACCTGGCCAAGAAGAAGGGCGCGAACGTCTACGACGACGTCCGGACATTGCGTCACATGGCTTGGTGGCCGGCAAGAAGACAGGGCAGACGCTCCTGCTCTCGATAAAACGGAAGAAGTTCTCCGAGTACTTCGGGATAAGCACCAAGAAGGAAGACATCAAGGAGTGGATGGAATCATGCGCAAAGAAGCAGTGACCCCTCAGACGTCGACCTGGAGATTGGAGCGCATCCCGG
>CAWDCQ010000031.1:0-23304 GCA_963800775.1 uncultured Methanomassiliicoccales archaeon
TATGTCTGGCTAACTGGTTCGGTTGAGTATTGCTATCAGATCGATGCCACCGGGTGGTCCTCGCTGACCGGAGCGGTCACCATGGACTTCAGCGGGCTGACGAACGGACTGCACACCGCCTACGTGAAGGCGTTCGACATGGTCGGGAACAACGCCACCACGTCGGTCACGTTCCGCGTCGACACCATTGCGCCGGCCGTGAGCATATGCTCGCCGGCCATGGGGCACTTTTTCAATTCCACCACCGTAACGGTCGTCTGGACGGCGACCGACGGCGGTTCTGGAGTTCAAGGATATCAGTACCACGTTGACGGCAACGATTGGTCCGCCATGTCCGGCGGCAAGAGCCACGCGTTCTCCTCGCTGGGTCAGGGAGATCACACCGTCTTCGTGCGTGCGATCGACAACGCCAGCAACGGGGCGGTAACGTCCGTCACATTCAACGTAGATACCGTTCCCCCGTCGGTGCACATCGACTCACCGGCCAACCTGTACATCACCAATGTGACGGCGGTAACGGTCAACTGGAGCGGTTCCGATGCCACATCCGGCATCTCCGGCTACCAGTACAAGCTCGATACTGGCGATTGGTCCGTGATCTCCATGGTCCAGACCTTCGACTTCACCGGTCTTTCGAACATGGTCCACTCGGTCACGGTACGGATGTACGACAACGCCAACAACATGGCTCAGACCTCGGTCAACTTCACCATGGACAATGTTGTGCCTACGCTCAACATAAGTTCCCCGGCCGGTGGTTCCTACACCGGTCTTACGTCAGCGACCGTCGTCTGGAGCGGCAGCGACTCCTTGTCCGGAATGCAAGGATACCAGTACTCTCTGGACGGAGCGGACTGGTCCTCGTCGTCTATGAGCACCAGCCAAAGTTTCGTAGGACTGAGCGAGGGCGATCACACCTTCAGCGTCAAGGCCACCGACAACGCGCAGAACTATCGCGTGAACAGCGTCACCATCCACGTCGACCTGACCGCACCGGTCCTGATCATCAGTTCTCCGTCCGAAGGCTCGATATTCAACAGCTCCGCGGTCACGGTGTCTTGGTCCGCTACGGACTCGAGCTCGAGCCTTCAGGGCTACGAGTATCAGGTCAACGGATCCGGCTGGTCATCCATATCCGGTTCCGTGAGCCACCAGTTCACTGGCCTGACGACAGGCGTTCACAAGGTGGATGTCCGGGCGTACGACAACGTGAACAATGTAGCCACCGCATCGGTCAACATTACGGTCGATGTGACCTTGCCTACGGTGATGATCACCGCCCCGACCGCCAGTCAGAACCTCAACATCAGTTCCGTTCTGAGCAGCTGGACCGGGAGCGACGTCGGCACGGGCCTGCAGGGATTCCGTTACAGCATCGATTCCCAGCCCTGGTCATCGATCGGATGATCTGGAACAACACCTTCCCGACGCTGTCCGAAGGCGTTCACACCGTTCACGTCGAGGTATGGGACAACGCCAACAACCATGTCTCGACCTCCCTGACGTTCCGCGTGGACACGATGGCACCTGCGCTGACCCTAACGGCGCCGCTGGCGAACGCCTTCACCACCGCCAACTCGATGACCGTCACCTGGACGCCGAGCGATGCGAATTCCGGCCTGCAGGGCTGCCCGTACCGCATCGACGGCGGTTCGTGGTCAGAGGTCGCCTTCGGCGTCGTCAGCCACACGTTCACGCTGCTGCCGGACGCTCACCACACCGTGGAAGTGCGCTGCTACGACAACGCCAACAACATCCAGACCCGATCGGTATCCTTCACCAGCGACACTGTAGATCCGACGCTGAGCATCGATTCACCGGCCAACCTCTACCTGACCAATGCCACATCCGTGACCGTAACGTGGAGCGGCAGCGACTCGACCGCCGGTATCCAGGGTTACCAGTACCAGATCGACAACGGCGGCTATTCCGGCATCACGTCTGAGCTAAGCCAGATGTTCAGCGGGCTGTCCAACGGGGCGCACGAGATCGACATCAAGGCCATCGACAACGCCACCAGGTACACGGTCAGCAGCATCAACATCACGTCAACAACGTCGCCCCTGTGCTGACCATCGTTTCACCAATTTCCGGCTCGTTCCTCGGATCCCCTCGGTCAGCGCCAGCTGGTCTGCGAACGATCAAACCACTAACGTTTCCGGCTCCCAGTACCGCATAGATAACGGCCCTTGGTCGGCCGAGGACATGTGGCTGTCGACCGTGTTCGACAACGTTGACGACGGTTCGCACACCATATACGTCCGGGCCTTCGATGCCGCCGGCAATGTGCGCACCGCCTCAGTGACTTTCAATGTCGACCTGACCGCCCCTGCCTTGAAGATCACCGTTCCAGCTGGAAGGCGGCATCTATGCCGTAGCGGCTATCACCGGAGAATGGTCCGCCACCGATGGAAGCTCCGGCGTGCTGGGTTATGGATACCGCATCGACAGCGGACAATGGTCCGCGCTCTCGATGACCGGATCCCATGCCTTCGTCGGGCTTAGTGAAGGCACGCACACAGTGGAGGTGTACGCACTGGACAATGTGCTCAACAACGCCACCGCCTCGGTCACCTTCATAGTAGACACCACTGCACCGACGGTCACGATCACGACGCCATCCGAAGGCCAGTTCTCTTCCAGTTCATCGGTATCGGTGACCTGGTCCGGCGATGACTCAGGTGTCGGCGTGCAGGCATACCAGTACCGGATCAATGGCGGGGCCTGGTCGTCGAATACGACAGAAACTGGTCACACGTTCGATCTTCCCGACGGCGCGTACACGGTCGATGTCCGCGTGTATGACCGGGCGAACAACACCGCCACCGACAGCACAGCATTCACTGTCGACACGACCGCTCCGGAAGTGGAGATCTCCGCACCGGCTAACGGGTATTTCACCAACTCGACTACCGTCCAGGTCAACTGGAACGGAAGCGATGCAACGGCCGGGGTGCGGGGATACCAGTACCGGATAGATTCCGGACTGTGGTCTTCCGAAGTGCTCTCGCTGAGCAATGAGTTCTCCGGTCTGACCGACGGACCGCACACCGTTTACGTGCAGGTGTTCGACCGGTCGGGCAACATGGCCGAGACGAACGTCAGCTTCACGGTGGACACCGTCGGGCCGCAGCTGGGCATCGTTACGCCTACGGCCGCACAGATCCTGGACCGTTCCGACGTTAACGTATCCTGGAGCAGCAGTGACCTGACCACCTGGATCGCCGGCTACAGGTATTCCCTGGACGGCATCGCCTGGTCCTCGCTGAGCATGGACACGTTCCACATCTTCACCGGCCTGGGCGAAGGCGACCACACGGTCCAGATAATGGCCTACGACCATGAGTACAACCCATCGTTCAGATCTGTCACCTTCAAGGTCGATACCGTCGACCCGAACGTCGCCATCGTCCTGCCTCAGCCGGGCCAGTTCAGCAACAGCAGCGCAGTGGGGGTGAGCTGGACCGGGAACGATCCGACCTCCGGCCTGATGGGCTTCCATTACAAGCTGGACAATGGCAGTTGGTCCGCTCCGTCCTACGCCACTGAACATGAGTTCGTCGGACTGACTGACGGCTGGCACACGGTGTACGTGGAAGCGATCGACAACGCCTCCAACTCGGCGATGGTCTCGGTTACGTTCCTGGTGGACGTGACCTCGCCTTCGCTGCATATCACCGGTCCGGAAGACGAGGCCGTGGTCAACTCATCCCAGGTGGGATGGGCCGGGAGCGACCCGGTCTCCGGCATCCTCGGCTACCAGTACCGCATCGATGGACTGGCATGGTCTCCGGTCAGCAACGCTACGGAGAATGTCTTTGCCGGGCTGTCCGATGGTCTGCACACAGTGGACGTCAGGGCCTGGGACCGGGCCAACAACAGTATGACCGCCACCGTCGCTTTCGTTTACGACACGAACGCACCATCCCTGACGATAGTCTCCCCGGCCGCATCGTCCGGGCATAACGTCTCCTCAGTGAACGTGGTCTGGTCGGCGTTCGACAACACTTCGTCGGTCATCGGATATCAGTTCCGGATGGACAATGGGTCGTGGTCGGCGACGCTATCGACCAGCGATCTGTTCGACGGCATCGCCGATGGGTGGCACATCATTTCGGTCCGGGCGTACGACAGCGCCGGCAACTGTGCCGAAAAGAGGATCGATGTCCTGGTGGACACCCGGGCACCTCAGGTGATCATCATCGGCCCGGTCGAGGGCCAGAAGACGAACTCCTCGGAGGTCCGCTTCAACTGGACCGCTACCGACGCCACCTCGGGTGTGCTCGGTATGCGCTACCGCCTTAACGGCGGGGCCTGGTCTGCCCTGGAGCCATTCGCCTCCAAGGACTTCATGGCCGCATTCGATGACGGGCATTACACGATGCAGGTGCAGGCGTTCGACTCGCTCAACAACGTTGCCTCCGAAACGGTGAACTTCACCGTGGACACGACGGCACCGGTGCTCACGATCGACTCGCCCGGCGAACAGTCCCTGATATCCACTCCCTGGGCGGTGGTCTATTGGCACGCCTCCGACGCGACCACCGGCGTGGACGGTTATCAGTACCGCATCGACGGGGCAGAATGGTCGTCGCCCTCGTCCATCACCAGCTTCCGCTTCGCATCCCTCGGAGAAGGAGTGCATCTGGTCGAGATAAGGGCATTCGACCAGGCGGGCAACATGATGCAGCAGGGCGTCAACTTCACGGTCGACACGGTGGCCCCGCAGATCATTATCGTCAGCCCCGGACCGGGAACGTTCATCAACGTCTCCTCGGCCCTGGTGAGTTGGAACGGGACAGATAGCACGACCGGCATCCTCGGCTACGAATACCGGGTGAACGGCGGGCAATGGTCCGCGATGATCGGCGTCCTGGGCATACAGCTCGACCTGCCCGACGGTCATTATTCGGTGCAGGTGCGGGCGTTCGACCGGGTCGGCAACACGAACACTACTTCCGTCACGTTCGTCATCGACACGGTGGCGCCGGTGCCGGTGTTCGTGTCCCCGTCCGACGGCTCGAACTCCAACTCATCTTCGGTCCATATCGTCTGGACCGCGACCGACGTGACCTCGGGCGTGAAGAGCTACCTGTTCCGCGTCGACGGCGGAGCTTGGGTCCCGATGGAAATGGCCACCGGCATAACGCTGAGCCATTTGAGCGAGGGCCAGCACAGGATGGAGCTGACAGCCACCGACATGGCCAATCATACAGCGACGACGTCGGTCAACATCACCGTCGACACGGTCTCGCCGGTCCTGCGGATCGTCTCGCCCGGCAATGGCTTGATAACCAACGCCACCTCGGGCTCGGCGTCCTGGATCGGCAGCGATAACATCACCGGCATCGCCGGGTATCGTTACCGCGTTGACATCGGTCCCTGGTCGGCCGTAACCGACGGGCTCATCGGTTCCTTCTCCGGTCTGGGAGAAGGCAACCACGTAGTGCATGTCGAAGCGTTCGATCGGGCGAACAACAGCGTCATCGTTTCGGTGAACTTCACGGTGGACTCGGTCCCGCCGATGATCGCCATATCCGCCCCGGGACAAGGCTGGATCACCAACCATACCTCCGTGGCAGTGAGCTGGAACGCGGTCGACGCCACGACTGGTGTGCTCGGTTACCAGTATCGTATCGATGGCTCGGACTGGTCGGCTATGACCACCGAAACCAGTCACGTCTTCGAAGGGGTCGCGGATGGGGTCCACACTGTCTCCGTCAGGGCCTGGGACCACGCCGGGAACGACATCGAGACGTCCGTGAACTTCACGGTCGACACGGTCGCACCCACGTTCACAACCTCTCCGACCGGAACTGGCGTGGCCGGCAACTCGTCCATAAAGGTAGCCTTCAGCGAGGATATGGACACAAGCTCCGTTACCGTCGAAATAGCCGGTGTCAACGGGACGATCACTTGGAACGGCAACGAGCTCACCCTGACGCCGTCGAAGCAGCTGGTCTCCGGACACACATACTCTGCGTACGTGAAGGGCATGGACCTGGCCGGGAACCCCGCGTCCGGTCAATGGACCTTCACCGTCATGGCGAACGGCACGGTGCACGGCCGGATCGTGGATTCCACCGGCAAGCCGATCGCCAATGCCACCGTCTCCGCGGGAGGCAAAGAGGTCACCACCGACGCGAACGGCGAGTTCGTCATCAACCTGGCGGACGGGGCGTACGACCTGACCGTGTCCAAGGACGGACAGGTATTGGCCAGCGTCAACGCCACCACCGTTTCCGGGCAGGGCATGGACCTGGGAGCGATCAAGGTATCCGGCACCGACCGGTCTGGGGCGGAGAGCCTGCCGTGGTGGATCGTAGCGGCGGTCCTTATCTGCGCGATCCCACTGCTTGCGATCGTCACCAAGAGGCGTTTGTTCTACGTCAGGGTCGTCGACACGATGACCGGAGCGGTGCTGGACTCCTATGGCGATCCGATCGAGAATGCTGCCGTTACTTTGGAGACCGGCCAGGTGGCCGTCACCGACAGCAAGGGCGCGTTCAGCTTCACGGCATCTGCCGGCATGCACGACGTGACGGTGGAGAAGAACGGGCGCATGAGCCGGCACATCCCGATGCAGGCCGCCTGGGGCCGGAAGCACCGGACCAGGCTGCACCGGATGAGGAGGAAGTGATCGGCGGAAGTTCAGGATGTCCAGCTCCGTTGCAAGGGAGGCCGTACGGGCGGGCCATCCAATGGCCCAGCCCTATCTTTCCTCTTTCACTTCCTCAATGGTCAGTATGGGCCGCCAGGGATGATGTTCATCTTGTGGCATTGACCAGACCCTATGCATTGCTGTCTCGGTGCATGAATACCATTTCCAGGTAAATGCTGGCCAATATCACTTCTTAGGCAGGGCGAAACGTTTGATGAACCAGTAGAACACCCGGTCCGGATTTGCCCGGCGAAGGGCCAAGAGCTTGCCGGAGTACCTTCCGGCATGGTACCTGAGCCTCCACTTGCCATCGGTCACCGCTTCGTTTATGAACAAGGCCACGATCTCCGGCGGAGAGCCCCGCTCCACGGACCTCTTCACTCCCCGGTGGGCCGCCGCCACGAAATCGTCATACTCGGGCAGGCCATCGTTCTTCGCCGTTATCATCGAGCTGTCGTAGAAGTTCGTCTTTATGATGCCCGGCTCGATGACCTTGACCTTGATGTTCAGCGGCCTCAGTTCGTACATCAGGCCTTCGGAGAGCCCTTCCACGGCCCACTTGGTGCTGTCATAGACGCCGTAGAGCGGCAGCGTCGCCTTTCCGCCCATCGAGGAGATGTTGACGATGATGCCGTCCCTCTGCTCCCTCATGATCGGAAGGACCTCGCGGATGACGTTCATCATCCCCAGGACATTGGTGTCGAACTGCTTCCGAGCCTGCTCTTCGGTGATGGCCTCGAACACCCCTTCCACCGGGAAACCGGCATTGTTCACCAGGACGTCGATCCGCCCGTGCTTTTCCATCGTCGACCTGACCGCTTCCCGGATGGAACCGGGATCGGTGACGTCCAGGTGGAACAGGTCCACGTTCTCCACGCCCTTGAGGTCCGTCTTCCTCTCTTCGGGATGCCTCATGGTGGCAACGACGTTCCAGTCCTCGTCGGCGAAGAAATGGGCGGTGGCGTGGCCTATTCCCGAGGAACACCCTGTGATCAGTATGACCTTGCCCATTGGATCAGGACCTCCGTCTCAACAGCCTTCCAATCCCTGCTCATTCGTAATGAATCAATCGGTCGGCCGAGGCCACCATCGAATTCTCGTTCTTGATCGGGATCGCATGAGAAATATTATTCAAAATTAACCCGATTACTTTCTATTTATAATATTCTATTTTAACGCATTCCTCTGCTATCGTGCGGTTTATCTAACATAAGCCAGCGATTGCTACAAATTAGTACGGACGTGCTCCATTAATGATATGCGACCGGGAAATATAAACCGTTTCTTCGATTCTCCATATTTAGACAATAGCCTATATATCGACTACCGAATGTTCGGCAACCGATACATCATGTCTCGCACCAATAATGCGACCACGGGAAAGGCGGTTATCGCCATCCTGATAGTACTGGCCTTAATATCGACCGCCCTGGTGATCGGGGTTGCGGCATCGCAGCCTAAGCTGTCCACGAAGAGCGCCGCGACCGGAGATCTGATGTTCTCCGGTTCGGCGGTAATGTACCCGACAGTGAAGGCATTGATCGATCCGTTCAATCAGGAATATCCTGGTGTCACCGTGTCCCTGAACGGAACAGCGACCGCCAGCAACCAGAAGGACGGTATCACCGACTTCATCTCCGGAAAGGCAAACGTCGCCATGGCCAGCTCCACTCTCACCTCGCAGCAGATGGCCGCCGCCCAGACCGCCGGAAAGACGCCCTTCCTTACGGTAGTGGCATACGACTCTATCTGCATCATCGTGAACCCGAGCAACCCGCTCTCCAGCCTGAACATATCTCAGATCAAGGCAATCTTCTTCGACGGCACAATCACCGATTGGTCGGCCATCACCAACGGCAGCAAGACCGGCCCGATCCACGTCTATGCCCTGAGTGCAAAGACCGGCACCGGCTCGTTCTTCAACAAGGTCGTTAACGCCGGGGCCGCGAACAACGTCAACGGTTCGGTCATGATCGACAATGCCGCATCATCGCCCAGACCGTGGTCAACGATACCGATGGCATAGCGTTCAGCGCCTCCGGAATGGTCGGTAGCGTGGCCAAGACATTGGTCGTGAACGGCGTGACACCAACGCGAGTTCGGTGCTGGACGGTTCCTACGTGTTCGGCAGGAAACTCTATCTGGTCACCGATAACGCGCCCGAAGGGGCATCACTGCTGTTCATGAACTTCATGCTGAGCCAGAAAGGACAGGACATCGTGGAGTCGAGCGGCCTCATCCGTCTGATCTGAAGGTGACATAAATGAAAATAATGTACAAGCTGATGGGATCGTTCTCCCTAATAATCGTCATATTCCTTTGTTCGGCCCTGATCATAAACGCCCAGCTGGGAGTGATGAACGACCAGGACAAGAACGTCAAGATGCAGGTCTCACTGAACGGCGAGGTCAACAGCTACCTGAGCTCGGCCAGGCAGCTCCAGAACGGCATATATCTCTATGTCCAGGGCAGCACCGATATCGGTAATCAGATGATCAATGCCGGAATGGCGGGAATGTCCTCCTCCCTTTCGGCACTGCAGAACAACGCCTCCGATCCAGCCCTGATATCGGACGTCTCGGAGATTGGCATCGTCGGCACCACCGTCCTCCAGGACAAGGCCGACATCTTGACCATATACAACGGCCAGGCGTCTGACAAGGTCGTTCTGCTGACCCAGGCCACCTCCAAGCTGAACGCGCAACTGGATGCCCTCAATCTGAGGATATCCAGCATGGTGGAGACCTCGAACGAGAACGTCCAGATGGCTTTGGACAACGCGGCCGCAGTTTCCTCCTCCACAACCAACACCGTGCTCATGCTCGTGGCGCTGGCAATTGCCATCTCCCTCGCGCTGGCGATATGGACCTCGATGCGCATCACGCGCCCATTGGTCTCGCTAACCGAGGCCGCCGACGGCGTGAGCCTGGGCAACCTGGACCACCAGGTTACGGTCACTACCAAGGACGAGGAATCGCGGACCTGTTCCGCCTCGTTCCAGAGGATGATCAACGCCTTCAAGGTGATGAGGGCGCTCGAGGAGAGCGCGGACGAGGAAACGGAGGGATCCAAGTGAGCGTAAGCGACGACGTGCTGTCGGTGCTCTCCAGGGACCTCGGCCCTGCCGCCCCATCCTTCCTCAAGAGACAGACCGCGGCCCATCTGAAGAAGGAAGTGGCCGACCTGTCAAAGGGGGACCTGGAAGAGCTGGCCAAGTGGTCCTACACTGGTGTCAAGCTCATGATCGATGAGCCCACCGCCGAACGGGTCAGAAAAAGTCTGTTGGCCCTGAAGTGAGAGCGGGTCGTCGGGACCCCAAAAACCCTTTCTCATCATTTTTCATTTAGTTCAATCTTCCTTCAGCTCCGCTTCGGTCTAGGCATGCCCGTCCGGGCATGAACCGGGAAACCTTCTGGGACGGGGTCTTGATCCTCTTCGCGGCCGGCCAGCGGGAGGGTCTCGATGATGTTCGCCACTCCGTCCATTATCGTCTTTCCCCGGGCGGTGATGGAATAGAGGCGGCTCTTCCGGTCAAAGCGGATGTAGTCCACGTCCATGAGCGCCTTGAGATGGAACTGCAGGTGCCCCTTCTGCAGGTCCAGTTCCTTGCACAGCTCGGCCAGGCTGCTTTTCTCCCGGGACAGGTCGGCATGACCTGGACGCGCCTGGCGTTCGATCAGGGCGCCAGCAGCCTTTCCGCCGCCTCCGGGGACAGGGCCCGGTTCCCGGAGTACGTGCCCATGGGATCGAGGCTGGAACCCTCCGGCTCCTTTTGGTTTACGATCGTGTCCCAGAGCTGGAGGTAATCTCTAATCTGGGATATCAGTTCCAATTCGAACCTCTCCGTTCCCCGATTTTCAGTCGGACGAGTCTTGCCCGGACGTTCTTCTCATGATCGTCCAGGTACCTCAGCGCCTTCTGTTTCCCCTGCTGCTGGAATACGGTCACGGAACGGTCCACGAGTTCCACGAGCTTTTCCTGCGAGGCCCCTTCCCGCTCTTTCTCAGGCCTTTCTTGGCCGCTGAGAAGTGCCGGGCGATGCGGTCCGTGAGCACCGGCTTGAACTGGTCCCCGAACACCTTGCGCATGTCCTCCTGCCTCAGGTTGAGTATGGACGTGCTCAATCCGCGACCTCCTGCCGCAGCGCCTCGATCTGTTGCTTGATGTCGTCGCCCTTCACCGGACCACCGTAATAGAAAAATATGCCAACATAATACTTTAATATTCGGAGCCCTATCATCTTCACGAAGGCAAGGAGTTGAAACGATGAGGATCGGGATGATATCATGCGAGACGTTCGAGCGCAACCTCGAACCGCTGATCAAGGACGACCCGGACATCGTCCACAAGGAGTACCTCGAGTTCGGGCTTCACGAATACCCGGACGAGCTCAAGAAGGCCGTGATCGACAAGGTCAATTCTCTGGAGGGAAAGGTCGATGCGGTCCTGCTCGGGTACGGCATCTGCAATTCACTCAAGGATATCACTTCGCAGGTCAAGGTCCCTACCATCCAGCTGCGGGGAGACGACTGCATCGGGGTGCTGATCGCACCAGAGGAGTACGCCGCGGAACGCAAGAAGTGCGCCGGCACCATGTACCACACCCCCTACTTCGCCCTGATGAACCGCGAGTGGTTCGAGAAGAAGATGCGCGAGCATATGCCCAACTACGAAGAGCTGGGCCTGTCCCTGGACTGGTACATGCAGAAGATGTTCGATGGGTACACAAGGGTGCTGTTCATAGACGATGGGCTGGGGGAGATCGAAAAGTATGTCGAGCTGTCGAAACAGTTCGCCGCCGAGCTCAACCTGAGGCACGAATGCCGTCTCGGCACGGCAGAGATATTGAAGCAGAGCCTGGCCATGACCAAGGAACTGGCGATGGCGAACTGCGGAAAGGATTGATCCGTTCCTTCGAAAAAGGCTGGGCCTTCTCACCAGGGCCGGTCCGTCCGGTCCTGCCAGTCGCGGGAGGGTGGGGCAGGTCCGTTCAGCCTGTGGGCGTGACTGTGCTTTCCGGGGCGGCGGACGCATGACCAGACCGCTGAACGACCCGTTGCCGAGTGCCCGTTCTTCTCTCCTGGACCAATGGGGGCGCATTCCAGATTGCCAGCCGCCATGGGACCCAGCGTGCTCTTCATCCATCCGAGTATAGACTCGAACTCTTCGTTGCTGGCCGGTTTTATCAGGTAGTTGTTCGCGCCCATGGCCCGGGCCTTGGTCTCATCGTCCCGGTTCAGGGAACCGGTCATGATGACCACGGTGATCTGCTTCAGTCCGTGCATGGATTTCATGTACGACAGCACCTCCAACCCGTGGACCTTGGGCAGGTTCAGGTCCAGGATGACGAGGTCATAGGTGCTGTTGACGCCTCCGACCGCCCGGTTCAGCATGTCCAGGGCCTTTTGCCCGTTCTCCGCCACGCTGACGTTCAGGTCTATCTCGGTGTCCCGGAGCATCTCCTTTATAAGGAAAGCGTCGCCCTGGTTGTCCTCCACCAGCAGGACCTGCAGAGCTCGCTTGCAATCGTTCATTTATTATCCTCCGCGGGTAAGGTGAAATGGAAACTTGAACCTTTTCCCACCTCTGACTCGACCCATATCCTTCCGCCGTGCCGCTCCACGATCTTCTTGCTGATGGCCAGGCCGATGCCGCTTCCCGGATACTCCTCCTTGGTGTGGAGCCGCTGGAAGATGACGAAAATCTTGTCCGAGTATTGCTGGTCCAGTCCTATACCGTTGTCCTGGACCACGAAATGCCAGTCCTTTCCCTGCCTGGTGCACTCCACCCGGACCTTCGGGTCCTCCTCCGCCCTGAACTTGATCCCGTTGCTCACCAGGTTCTGCAGGAGCTGGACCATCTGCCCGTCGTCCGCCATCAGGTGCGGCAGCGGACCGTGGGTGACCATTGCCCTCTGCTCCTTGATCTGGAGCGCCAGATTGCCGGTCACGACGTTCATCACCCCTTCCATGTCCGTGTCCTTGAACTGCCTGCCCTGGGCGTCGATCCTGGAGAACGAGAGCAGGTCCTGCACCAGGTTCCTGGCCCTCAGCCCCCCTTCCACGGCGAACCCGAGATACAGTTTGCCCTTGTCGTCTAGCTTGTCACTGCAGTTGCTCTCCAGCCGGGTCAGGTAGGCGGTGACCATCCGCAGCGGTTCCTGCAGGTCGTGCGAGGCGACGTAGGCGAACTGCTTTAGCTCCTCGTTCGAACGCGAAAGCTCCTTGGTCCTCTTTTCCAGTTCCTCTTCGGTCAGCTTGCGGTCCGCTATCTCCCTTTCCAGCTCGGTCTTCGAGGCGGTCACGCTCTTCAGGTCCGTGGACATCTGGTTGAACGCTATTGTCAGGTCGCCGATCTCGTCGTTGTGCTTGACATCGATCTTGAAGTCCAGATTGCCGGACCCGATGACCGATGTACCTTTCTTGAGGTCATCGATGGACCTCAGGGTCCGCCTGAACGTCTGTACATAGACAGAGGCCAGGAATGCCCCGAATACGCCGACCAGCACCAATATCAGTGCGTTCGTGGTCTGCTTCTGCTGGTCCGCCTCCGCCCGCAGCAGCTGGGACAGGCGCATCGACTCGGTCACCAGCTCGCTGCTCTGGATGCCCATCCGGCTCCAGGAGACCTGGATCGAGGCCAGTGTCTGATCGGATGTCGAGTTGGCCATGGATGAGGCGATGCTGTCGAACACATCCTTCATCCGTAGCTGGTCCACCTGTATGTCGTTGACGATCGCCTGCTGTTCCAGATCATCGACGTTCAACTGGCTCACGTTGCCCGAGAACGATTGGTATTTGGATTGCCAGCGGTCCATCTGCTGGGACTCATGATAGATCACGTAATCATTGGCCAGATACCCCAGTTCGCTGGCGCCCTGGGTGATGTTGATGGCGATCTTCTCCTGGTCGCTGGCCTTGGCCCCTTGCATGTCAGCGCTAATGGTGGCCGCGGCGATTACCATGATGATGGCACCGAAAACGGCCGCGGTGATGATCAGCTGGGTCCTTATTTTCATGGTCCTTCCGTGTCGCTAGGCGATGTCCACCGAACCGGGCTTAGCCGCCTCAAGGGAATTTACATAGATCAGGCTGGTCAGGTCGGGAATGTGGGTCTCATTGGTCAGATCGTTGGTGATCATCCAATTCGCCTCGTCCTTCATTGCCACCACCAGGCCCTGGTCCAGATCGAGCTGGAAATTGTTCTTGGACCAGATGACCGACATGTAGGTGTCGTTGTAGCCCATTTTTTCCTTGATGATCGATTCCGCGTTCACCGGATTGTTGACCAGGTAGTCCTCGGCCTGGCTCAGGGATATCAGGAACCTCTCCGAGGCCGAAGCATTGTGGAGCAGCCAGTCGTCCCTGGCGGAGACGATCCCGTAGCATGGCTGATCGCTTTGCGCCGGCCATGACTCCAGGCCGCTCACGTTCCTCTGGATCTGATCGGCGAAGGGCTGCCAGATGATCAATGCGTCCACACTTCCGTTGGAGATCGCCTGGTTAGAGCTTGCCGGGCTGATGCTGACCAGGTCCACATCTCTGATGCTCATCCCGTGAAGGTCAAGGAAACGCCCCAGGTAGAACTCCGCCGTGGTCTGTTTGACCACTCCGATCTTCTTTCCTTTCAGGTCCTCCGGTGTTTTGATCCCGTGGTCCGTCCTTGCCAGGATGTACTCGTTCTCGAACTTGTCTATGCTGGCTATGATCGATACTGGCTGCTTAGCGAACGCTGCTCCCACGAATGGGAACTCGGCGCACACCGAGAGGTTGGCCTTGCCTGCCAGTGCGGCATTGAAAGCAGCGGCACCGCTGCTGTAGTAATTGACCGAGACATTGAGCCCATTGTCAGTGAACATTCCCTGGCTCTCTGCCAGATAGATAAGCCCGTTCTGTTCCAGGAGAGGGACCGCTATGGTGATGTTGTCAAGGGCCTTGGCTTGGGCCTTAGGCTGGTCGATCACTATCAATGACCCGGCTAGCAGGGACAGCGCGATCAGAACGGTGCCGACGGCCATGACCATTTTTCTCCTGGTTGTGAAGGTCATTTTCTCACCTTATGATGTTGACCGATCCCGGTTCAACGGCTTCCATCCCATCGAAGTAGATGTAGTTGAGGAAGTTTGGGACCGGACTGGAGGTAAGATTGTTCCTTATCATCCACCGCGACTGGTCCTCCATGGTGTATATCAGCGATTCATCGAGCGACAGGGAGAACTGGTGATCTCCCCATACCTTCTGGATGTAGCTGCTGGTACAGTTTATGTCACTGCACAATAACTGCTGGGACTCGGCCTGGTCATGTATCACGAAGCTCGCTGCCTGGTCCATTGCCTTGAGGAAGCGGATTATCGTGTCCGGATTGTCCGCCGCCCAGCTGGTGTTCGTCACCGCCAGGTAGGTGGTGGCGCTGTCGCTCTGGGCGGGCCAGGAAATTATCTTGTCGGGAATGGCGCTTTGTATGCTGTCGATATAGGTTGTGGAGGTCATGACCGCAGCTACGCTTCCGTTCAGCAACGCTGCGGGCATGCGGTTGACCGGCACGTTGACCAGCGTCACTTCGCTCGTATCGATGCCGTTAAGTTCCAGGAACCTGCCTAGATTGAACTGGGACGCCGTTCCGATCGAGACGCCTATCCTCTTACCCTTGAGGTCCGAGATATTGTTGACCCCCAGATCAGTCCGCCCAACGAGATATGCGATCGAATACCTGTCGATCGCCCCGAACGACGTCACACTTTGGTTTGCCAGCGCCTTGCCCACCAGAACGAAATCCGTGGCGGTGGCCACATCCACCTCATGGTTTAGCAATCCGTTGACCGCCAAGAGACCGGTCGTGTAGTTCTTCAGGGTCACGTTCAGATTGTTGTCCGCGAAATACCCCTGGTCGCGGGCAATATAGATGAGCGCCTCCACTTCGCTGGGCATGATCCCGACGGTTATCGATTCGGTTTGGACCGATCCATTGTGTTGCGTGCCCAGAACGAAGAGCGCCCCGATCCCGGATCCGACAACCATCACGAGCACCAGGGAAATGGCCATCACCTTTTGCCGGGAATTGATCGACATTACATCACCTCACGCAAAATGCCGGATAGGATATTCCTTCCTTGCCAGTCCCTGGGTCGACGATCGATGAGCGGGTCATTTCCAGTCATGAAGGCACCTTTTGCACGCAATACCTCTAGCATGATAATGATATCCGAACGTTCTTCCCGAAGCCCGTACATTTCGGGTAATGGCCGGGGCACCGGAATTGAGACCGGATATTTCGACGCGACATCCACCCATTTAGCATGAAATGGCATTTTTCCTCACCTTATGATATTGACCGATCCCGGATCGACCGCCTGAAGCCCTTCGAGATAGATGTAGTTCAGGAAATTCGGGACGGGGTTCGATGTAAATCCGTTGATCTTCATCCATCTTGCCTGGTCCTCCATGGTCAGTATCAGTGATTGGTCCAGGGTAAGGGTGTACTGGTTCTCCGGCCAGACCTGTTGCACATAGGCGTCGGTGTCGTTCAATGCGATCTTCACTATCTGTTTGGGGCTGACGGGATTGCTGATCGCGAACTGCTCGGCCTGATGAAGCGCCTGGAGGATTTTCTTACCGTCTCCGGGTGGTTGGCGGTCCAGCTCTCACCGGTAATGGCAAGATAATTGGTGAACCGGTCGTAAGAAGCGTTCCAACTGAGCACGTTCGTAGGAATGGGCCCGAAGGTCATCTCATAGAACGCCTTCGTGGTATGGGCAGCATCCACGCTGCCATTGGCCAGTGCGGTCGCGGTGGATAGCGGAGGGCTGTTGACCAAAGTGACTTGGCCCGCCTCGATCCCGTTCTTTTCCAAGAACTTTTCCAAATTGAATTCTTCCACGGTTCCCAGGGCGATCCCTTTCCTCTTGCCGATCAGGTCCGAGACATTGTTGATTCCATGGTCGGTCCTGACCAGCAGAGTTCCGATCGAGAACTTGTCTATATTGCCGATCGAGACGAGGCTCTTATTGGCCAGTGCCTTTCCGGTCAAGACGAAGTCTGCGGCAGTGGCGATGTCCACCTCTTCCTGAAGCAACCCATTCACAGCGGCCAGTCCGGAGACATAGTCCTTCAGGGTCACGTTCAGCCCGTTCTCCGAGAAATAACCCTGGAAATCGCCAACGTAGACGAGCCCCTCGACCTCGAGGGACATCAGACCGAAGGTCAGCGGTTCCAGTTTCTTCTTCCCTTGACCGGTCCCCAAATGGAAAGATCCCAGTACCCAAGCGGCGACCGGAACGACAACGATAGAGAAGATCGCCAGTTTCGTGCGGCCCCGAGAGAACGTTTTCATAATCCCCGTCGAAAGTGTTCATACGGACGTGATGAACGTTCCATGGTTTGGAACGATGTTAATTGTCGACCGGGTCGTTCGGGCATTGATATCAAGAAACCGATGCCTCATAATCCATTATCCATTTATAAAAAAGATGTGAAAAGGGCATGAGACATCTGGTGTCCAGTTGTATCGGTTGCCGACAATGTGCCTCGAAAATAGAGGTGTCACTTCATCTTGGCCGAGACGACGTATCTGTAGCCTTTCGGTGTGCGGTCGTCGCCGGGCTTCTCTATGACCAGGTCGACCGTCCTCTTGTTGTGCAGGGCGGACAGCCAGAGATGACAGACCCCGATGCCCACGTTGATCTGGTTCATCTGGTCTGTGATCATGGACTTGGAGTAATAGGCATCGATGCGGTTCGCATCCCCGCGGTAGAACCAGGATTGATTGTTTATCCCGGATGGGGCCAGGCGTACCGGTTCCAGCAGTTGTTCCTCTCCTTTGATGTCGGTGATATCGGACAACGCTCTCCGCTTGAACTCGGCCACGCTCTGCCTTTGCAACGTCTCTGCAGGTTTCCCGAAGGCCAGGATGATCACGAACTCCAGCCCCGCGACCGGTTCGACCTTCTTGGTCGGTTTAGGGCCGCCCTGCCAGCAGCAACCTATCCCGCTGGCGCTGAAGAAGAGGTCGAGTTGCTGTAGCATGAACCCGGCGTTGGCGGCGAATCCCTCCTTCTCCTCGGAATAGATGGCCAGATAGTGCGGGGCATCTGCCTTGAACATGCCTTTCACCTCTTCGGTGCCGAGCATCTTGATTCTCGGTCCTTATGCCCGGGACCATCGGCTTCAATGCGGCTATCTCGGCACGGACCGTTTCCAGGGTCGCCTGGTCCAGCGGACCTGATTCATACTTCCTGATCGACTTCCGCTTGAAGATGGTCTCGTAAAGCTTCTCCTGGTCCATGGTAAGGCATCCTTGCTGGGCTTCGCGCCCGGTCAATGGAGTCATGGTGCTCCAGGCTCATATATATTCATTGGGCGGGGTCGAGAAATTAACTTATAATGAAAATCTGCGTAATCATACTGGGGCGATGAGATGGAGATCACCTGGGTAAGAGGAAGCATGTCGTGGTTCTGGATCAAGGTCGGAGGTAAGAACATCCACATCGACCCCTCATACACTCCCAAGCCCGAGACCCCTGGCGACGAGCTCAAGGACAATGCCGACCTGATCCTCGTCACCCATGCCCATGGTGACCACTTCCAGGAGGGGACCCTGAACGCCCTCAAAGGCGATGGGACAATTATAATCGCTCCTGCCAAAGTGGTAAAAAAGATCGGGGTCCTTGGCCAGATACAGGTCGCCGAGATCGGCAAGGAACAGGACCTGGGTTGGGTCCGGGTAAAACCGGTCTTTGCTTACAATCCCGGGCTCAAGGGTCACATATTCCACAAGAAAGGTCAATGCGTCGGCTATCTGATAACGGTAGAAGGCCGGACATTGTATCACGCAGGGGACACCGGGCTCATTCCGGAGATGAAAGAGCTGAGCGATATCGACCTGGCCATGCTGCCGATTGGCGGCACCTTCACCATGGACGTGGATGAGGCGGCGGAGGCGGCAAGGACCACGAGGGCCAAAATGGCCGTCCCGATGCACAACTTGAAGACACCGGTAAGCGAGTTGAAGGACCGGCTGGAGAATGATAAGGGCATTCAAGTGATACTTGCAGAACAGGGAACTCCTTTCCAACCCTTCTGAGATCTGGGAGCGCGTTCAGGGTGGCCCTTCAAATCATGCAAGGACCCAGCCCTGTTTTTGTTCGTTTAACATTTTCCGCCCTGTGCTTTAAAGTATGTGCGAAAGACCGGTCAGCGTGTCAGCAATTGATTATTGGGAAACAAGGTTTATGAACGGAGATGGCGGATAATGGAAAGGCAATAGTCCAATGATCCCAGTTCTCTAACGTCGATGATGAGGAATCCCTGCTGGAGCTGGCCAAAGAGTTCCTGGAGTCCAACAACGGCCTGATCATCGAGATTTCCAGCAACGCCACCGAAGGACTGAGGAGGATTTCCGAGGGCGGCATAGACGTCGTCGTTTCTGATTATGCGATGCCGAAATGGATGGTCTGGCGTTCTCCGAGCCCTGCGCCGTTCCGGCAGCGATGTCCCTTTCATCCTGTTCACCGGAAAGGGAAGGGAAGAGGTCGTCATCCAGGCGCTGAACGGAGGTGCTGACTCCTACCTTCAGAAGGGAGGCCATCCGGCCCCCCAGTTCGCCGAGCTTGCGCATAGGATAATTGGGGCCGCTGAACGGCACCGCGCGGTCCGGGCGCTGACCCAGAGCGAGGCTCGCCTCAGGCGCGCGGAAGAGATAGCCGGATTCGGCCATTGGGAGCTTCATCTGGAAGATAGGACGGTGCACTCCTCATCCGGCGCCAAGATAATCTACGGAATGGCCGAGGGGCTGAACACGTTCGAAGAGATCAAGGACATACCGCTTCCGGAGTTCCGGCCATTCCTCGACCGGGCCCTGAAGAACCTGATCGAGAAAGGTGAGGTCTACGACATCGAGTTCAAGGTCAGGCGCGCATCCGACGGCAGGATAGTGGATGTGCATTCCAAGGCCGAGTACGACCCGGTCAACCGCATCGTCTTCGGGGTCCTCCAGGACATAACCGAGCGGAAACGGGCGCAGACCGAGATATCGATCGAGAACGAAGAGCTCGAGGCATCATACGCCCAGATGTCCTCGGCAGAGGAAGAGCTGATCGCTGCCCAGCACAAGCTCTCGGTGGCCATGGACCTGGCCAAACTGGCATACTGGGAGATGGACCTCGCCAAAGGCATCTTCATCTTCAACGATAATTTCTATTCCTTGTACAGCACGACCGCCGACCGGGAGGGCGGGCTTACGATGAGGATCGAGGAATACTCTGACCGTTTCGTCCATCCGGAGGACAGGGCCTTTGTTACGAAGGTGATCGAGCGAAACTCACATCGCAGACCAAGGTCCACCAGATCGAGCATCGCATCGTCCGCCGGGATGGCCAGGTCCGTGATGTAGTGGTATGCATCGAAATGGAGATGGGACAATGCAGGACATCCCACTGTACATCTACGGGGCGAACCAGGACATCACCGACCACAAGAAGGCGGAGGTGGCTTTGGAAAGGGCGAACCGGAAGCTTAGTCTGCTGAACAGCATCACCCGGCACGATATCATGAACCAGATGACCATCCTGCGGGGCAATTTGGAATTGTTACGGGTGAAGAGCTCTGTCTAGACTCTTGAGGCGCTGAGCCAGGATTGAAGGTCGACCGGGCCAGCCAGGAATCCGATCCTGGACCAGATCCGCTTCACCAAGGAGTATCAGGATATGGGGAGCTCCGCCCCGCGATGGCAGAACCTATCCGAGAGGAGCTTCTCCGGATCGTCAGGCGTCGGGAAATCAAGGACCTGCGGATCACCGATCGGAGCGGCCAGGCTGTCACTATATGCCGATCCAATGCTGCCAAAGGTCTTCAGCAACCTGATCGAGAACACGGTGCGCTACGCGGCAAGGCCGGCATCGGATAGCAGGTCGATTCCGAACCGACATTGAGAACGGATGTGGAAGCTGGTCTACGAGGACATCGGTCCGGGAGATACACAATAGGCGGATAAGGAGAAGGATCGAGAAAGGGTTCGGGAGAGGGCGCGGGTCTGGGCTTATTCCTTTTCCCGGGAGATGTGGCAATAACCGGGATGGCGATCCGTGAGAACGGGACCGAACCGGGTCACGGTGCCAGGTTCGTCATATCCGTCCGGTCGCCGATGTTCAAGCATTAAATAAGCTCCATTAGATACTCTCGGCCGGATCCTGTCTAGGCGCATGTAACCAGATAACTATTAAACCCGCCGGAACTAATCCAGCGTCATAGGTCGAAGGTTCTCCCATGAAATGCAGTAATTGTGGAATGGACAATACCCGCAGAGAACGCGGTGCACTGCCCGAATTGCGGTGCTTCGTTGATCACGCCAGGAAATTGGGACCCGGACAGCAGGTCCGCTGCCGCAACAGCAGTATCAGCAACCCCCAGCGCCGGGTCCACAAGCGGCCAACAAGCCCTCAGCAATACCAGGTGCCCCCGCAGCGGTCTGGGTCCGCCGCAGCCGCCCAAGGCCCAGCGTGTCGCCAACCGTGCGGACCATCGGATTGACCGAGACGCTCTTCCTGTTCTCCGGCCTGTTCCTCATAGTGGCAGGGTTCGACAACCTCTCGGTCCTGGGTAGCAGGTTCTACGGCGCGCAATACCCGCTGCTCGGTATCCTTGCCCTTCTGGCGGGACTGTTCGTCATGGCCATGGTGATCATGCCGACGCTGATCAAGGGCATGGACAGCATGATGGACAGAGTAGTGATGATCGGCATCTCCCTGCTGTTCCTGGTCTGGGGATTCGGCGCCCTGTTCGCAAGCAGTGTCGGCTTCTCCGGGGGCCTCATAAACCGGGCAGCGCTGCAGGACTGGCCGGCGTCGGCCTCAGAATGGGGATCCTGAAATAACAAACACATTCCTTCCGGCGGGAAACGTTTTCCCGCCTCTTTTCTAATTCATCGTCTGTTAATGATCTACTCTGTCAACGGTCTGGAACTACGCGGAGTGCCGGTTTCCTAGATATGATATGGCGGCTCCCGCCGATGAGATGGATCCGGCAAATATGATCGAGACCGTGGCCGCGGTGGCCAAGCTCGGAGGACCGAGGCATCCAGCGTTCCGGTCAGATCGACATGCCCCATCTGGAAGACCAGGAGCATGGTGCCTAAGGACGTACCGATGGGAATGCTCAGGTTCCTGAAGGTGGCGGAGACGCTGGAGGCCACGCCCGCCTTCTCCTTCGGCAGGGTGATCATCACCTCGGTGTCGTTCACGTCTTGAACAGCGCGCTTCCCAGGCCCATGATGGCGAACGCCAGCAGCATGGTCGGCAGGTCCCGCCAGAAGAACCCTAGCGCCAGCATGAACAGGGAACCGCCTCGGATCAGCTGGCCGACGGGGCTGTAGTGCCTCGAGTGGGTCCGGTCGTACATCCTGCCGGTTATCGGGGAACCGAACATCATGACCGCCAGCAGGTCATGAATATCAGGCCGACCATCTCCGGCCCGTATCCCAGCACGCCCTCGTAGTAGAACGGCCCGATCACCGAGACGATGTTCGAGCTGATGAAGAAAATGGCCATGCTCAGTCCGGCGAAGGTGAACGCCCGGACCCGAAAGACCGAGACGTCCAGCAGGGGTTCCGCGGTTCTCTTCTCCCAAATGGTGAACGCCGCGAGCGTGACGGCGAAGACGGCCATGAATACCACCGCCAACGGCGTCACCTCTCCGGCGGACGCGATCTCGCCAAAGGTCAGCATAAGCGTGACCGTGGCCGCGATCCACAGAGCTGAGCCGGGATAGTCCATCCGCAGGCGGTCCACGAGCTTGTCGTTCAGCTTGAGCGTCCGCAACGCCAGCAGGACGGCGAACACACCCACGGGAACGTTGATCCAGAAGATGTACTGCCAGCCTACGCCCGCCACTATGAACCCTCCGATCGCCGGCCCGGCCAGCATGGCCACCGCCACGGCCGAACCGAGCAGCCCCATGACCTTTCCCCGGTCCTCGTGGCGGAACACCTGGAACAGGATGGCGGCGGCAATGCAGAACAGCATCGCCGCACCCAATCCCTGCACGATCCGGAACAGTATCAGCAGCTCCAGTGATCCGGCTATGCCGCACAGCAAAGAGGAAATGGTGAACAGGGCTAGCCCGGCGGTGAACATCTTGGCCTTGCCGGTCCGGTCCGCCACCTTGCCGAAGATGATGATGAATGCGGTCTCCACCACTGGATAGGCGGTGACCACCCATTGTGATTCCCCTACCCCCACACGGAAGAATGAGGTGATGTCAGGCAATGCGATGGTGACGACAACCCGTCGAGCACCGACATGAACACACCGGCAAGGACGACCACCAGTATCAGGTACCGGTCCTTCCTACCCTCGTCGGTCGCTTGCCCCTCTGTCATGCCCATGGCCTTTTCGGGCATGGCGATGAAAGTTATGTTCAAACCTTGTGCAGTTCCGGGGTGTCGTGGGGAGCAGAGAAGTCGAACGGACGATCTGGCATGGCCGTCTAACCGCGGCGCACCCGGTCGAAAGATAATGTCGATGCACAAGGCGTAAAACACCTGCCCCTCTCCTGAATGGCGGTGGCTATTACCATCTGGTATGCTGGATTGTATGTCAATGTTGGCTTTCGTTGGTTTTTCATCGTGCTACTTTAAAATACAGGATGCCGGCA
>CAWDCQ010000032.1:0-17951 GCA_963800775.1 uncultured Methanomassiliicoccales archaeon
GTGAACCCAAGCGGCGACAGCGACTCGGCGCGGGAGGAGAAGACCCGGAACACCTTGTAACTGGTGACGGGAACCGCCGTTGTCCAGAATGGGGCGGACCAGGTCAAATGGACCGCGGAGCCGGAAATGGCCCGCAGCCAGCGAGGCCGGCGCGGTGGGGACGACGGGATCGGGCAGAGACCTCCAGGCTGGTAGGTGATGAGACAGGGCCGTTGCAGGCATCGGTCCGTAGAAGTAGGTGGTCCCGACTACCACCGAGCTGTCCCGGAACGAACGCGCCGAAGCGCTCAGGCTGTGTCAGCGACTCTCCGTTCGCGCACCGTGCCGCGGTAAACGTGGAAACCGGTGACGTTGGCCCCGCTGGAGGTCAGAGAGGTCGATGATGTCGGGCCCACGGACGCCGCCATGGATGAGGGCGGCGAAGGGACCGCGACCGGTATCCTGCCCACGACCTCGTTGGACCAGGGAGGATTCGCCGGCGGTGTTCGAGGCGGTGACCTGATAAAGTAATTCTGCCCGCGGTGGCGTTGGTATCGGTGAAGGTTGTTGTGGAGCCGCCCCCATGCCCAGGAACGATTCCGTTCCCGAGGCCGTCCGCAATAGTACCCGGTAGCCAGACAATGGCGACCCCCCGTCGACAGCGGAGCAGACCAGGCGAGCCGGATGCTGGAGCTCACGGTGGCAGTAAGACCGGACGGGGCGCGGGAGGGAGACGAACGCGACCGCTGGACCTGATCCAGCAGGACCAGGGCCTGGTTGCCGGCGATGGCCGCGTCATTGCTGTATTCCCACTTGAGCGTATGGGCGCCGGACGTGATGTTGGTGGTCACCTGGGTCCACGGGCTGTTCCCACTGGCGTTGGCCAAGTTGACCGAATCCACGTAGAACCTGACCCGGCCCGGTGTCTCTGGGTCGACGTTTCTCCACCAGAAGGAAACCGTCGACGGCCCCGTGACAGTGGTCTGGATGGCGCTCCGGTCGCCGTTCCCCACATTGCCGCTCTGCATGGCGCTGCCGCCCTGGTGGAGACCCGCACCTCCGGCGACCAGAGCGCGGAACCGGAGCCGTTCAGGGTCAGCAATGAATTGTCGAGGGCGGTCGCTGGGGTTATGGTGGAGTAGGGCGTCAGGGTGACCGAGACCGAACCCGGATTGACCTTCGGCACGTCGGGCGACTGGCCCGAGACCTGGGTGGCCGCATTGGCATATCCGTTCTGGTATTGTTCGATGCGGAAGGAGGACACGTTCCCGGCCGTTTTGGTGCCGCCGAGGGTGAAGTAGAAACTGGTCTTCCCGGCCTGGTATTTGGCCAGAAGGCTGGTGATATCGATGGCCATGAAGGTGGGGAAGGAAGCGGTCACCGAAGCGTCGTTCTCCTCGAAATAGGGGACGAAGGTGTCGGTGCCGCCGACCGTGCCGACCCCCAGGGTAAGCGGGGAATCCCTGGAAGGTGCGTTGTTGAACTCGATGATCGCCAGCAGACTGGCTGGTAGGATGGCCGATCGGTTATGTACGTAAGGTAAAGGTTGTTGCCGATCTTCTTCATCGCATCGTACGAGATCCAGTAGTACCCATTGACGCCGAAGGAAGTACCCCAGGAGTTGACAACCTTGAACGCCCCGACGTCGGGCTGGCCCGGAACGGTCATGGTGTCGTTGTATCCGACGATGGTCTGGGCATGGTTCATCGCGGTCGAGTTGTACTCGGAGGCCACGATGATGTCGTCCCCCAGATGGCCGGTGAACTCGTTGGCATCCAGGGCGAAGGTCACCGGCACATTGGAGGATATCAGGTTCTTGATGGTGGTGAACGCGGCGTTGGGATTGGATGCACTGTAACTGATGTAGCTTACGCCGGCGGCCCGGTGCAGCGGGGCCTCTCGGAAGGCCGCTTCCGACCCCCAGCTGGTGAGGTCGTTCTGGTCGTAGGGCATGGTCTGCATGGTGGCGGCCCCCCAGTCCATGATCACATTGGCGATGGTGTCCATGAACGTGCCCCGGTCCACCCCCTGGTCGACCCGGTTGTAGGTCCAGGCCGGGGAGAGCAGGTGTGCGGGGTTGCCGGTCGAGGCGTCGGTCCAGTTGTTGTCCCGGGCCTCAAGGTATCCATAGTCGTAGTAGGTCATGGCCCAGGCGGCGCAGGAACCTTGGCTTCCCTGGTTGCCGACCTTGGGGAAATAAGGCTGGGTGGAGAGATCGCAGTAAGATGGCGTAGTGAAACCGGTCTGTACCGAGTCGGTGACCTGGACCGTACCCACCAACCCGGAATACTGTTCCGCGGTCATGGGCGCCAGACCGGTGCCGTGCCCGTCGATGATCACGTTGTAGTTCGTCCCGTTCACGTAGGAACCGGCCGCACGCTCCATCTGGGCCGCCTCTTCGGAGGTGAGCAAGTGGGACTGGACCGTGAACGAATTGTTGCCTGCCACCACCGAGTATGTCTCCGAAACGGGCAGGCAGGTGAAGGGCAGCAGTATGCCGGGCAATATCAGTGCGCATGCTAAGAGAAGATGGTGCGCACTAAGGGATTTCCGACACATTGTCTGAGCAGTGACGTTTTCTCCTAATAAACGGAATCTCCTAAAAATCAGGGCTGATTTCCAAAATCAATTAGCAGTGGATTCCGGCGGAGAATTGATCCAATACTGTTGTTCCCTCGTACCTACTGGATGACCACTGGATGTCCGGTGGGAAGATGGAAGACGGTGAAGGGGAGGGAGCCGCTACCTGTCCCTCTTCACCCGGACCTTCCCCTTCCGTACGAAAAGCACGAAGGAGAAGAATCCGATCACCAGAATGGTCATGATGATGACGATGCGGAACCACATCTGGTCCAGGAGGGCCCCGGGCTGTGCGGCCTGGTTCGCTGAAGAGAGCACCGCCGCCTTCGCTTCATCAGACATTTGGCTCTCGCCCCTCAAGGTGGTGGCGGAGACCTGGTAATAGTAGGTCTTCCCGCCCGTGACGTTGGTGTCCACCCATTTGGTGGTGGGGCAGTTGACCAGATAGGTCTCCCCGCCCGACTCGTTCCCCCGGTATATGGAATAGGTGAAAACGTTGACGCCGGTGGGAGGATCCCATGTCAGCGTTATCTTGCCGTCGGCGTATATGGCCGTCAGTCCGATGGGCGGATCTGCTTTCGCCTGTACGGCCACGGACTGGACGGGGGTGGCGTTGCCATCCCCAGCGGCGTTGAAGGCGGCGATGATGTAATAGTATGTGTTCCCGCTGACCGCTCCGGTGTCCTTGTACCCGGTCTGGGTGACCTCGGCCACCTGGCTCAGGTTGCCGGGATCCATGCCCCGGAGAACGTGGTATCCGAGGATGGGCGTGTAACCGTCGGTCAAGGGTGCGGACCAATTCAACAGTGCGGAACCGTCCGAACCGCTTGCGGTGAAGGCCGTCGGCGTGCCTGGGTAGGTGAAGGGCGTGGCGCTTACCTCATTGGACAACGGGCCCTCTTCGGCCGTCGTCACCGAGCTGATCCGGTAATAATACGTGACTCCGACGGTGACGCCGGTATCGACCATCCCGGTGACGTTCACTCCGATCAGCAAAGTCTCTGAACCGCTGGCAGTGCCCCGGTAGACATTGTATCCGGTCAAGGTATTACCGTTGGTCATGCTCGGCTGACCCCATGCGAGCGTCACTATTCCCAGGCCTGCCGTGGCGGTAAGATGAGGTGCGGTGAAGGTGTCGACATAGACGATGCTGGCCTCGTTCGATGCCGGACTGGTACCGGCGACGTTCGTAGCCTTCACCTGGTAGAAGTAGCGCTGCCCGGTGGTCATGTTGGTATCGTTGAAGGTGGTGGAGTCGCTGGTCCCGATAAGTGCCTCAGTGCCGTGAGATAGGCCCCGCAGCACTTGGTAGGAACGGAGCGGGGAGCCTCCGGAGTTGGTTGGTGCGTTCCAGCTGAGGACCGTCTTGCCCACGGACATCATGGCGACCAGATTGGTCGGGACCGAAGGCACAGTGACCAGCGCCGCGACCACCTCGTTCGAGGGCAGGCCTTCACCGGTAACGTTGACGCCGGTCACGTAATAGTAGTACGTGGTCCCGGCGGCGAACGGCCCATCCACATAGGTGTTCCCGGTGACCGAGAGGAAGCTGGACTCCTGGCCCGCTGCGGTACCCCGGTAGATCTGGTAGGATGTGGCTCCTGCGGAATTGCTCCATGAGAGATGGGCCGCGAGCCCGCTCAGGTTCGCCTGGAGCGTGGGCGCTGCGGGGACTGGGGCGGTGGTGGTGTTGGTCCCGGCGAAAGCGCCCTCCCCGGCCGAATTGACCGCACTGACCCTGTAGTAGTAATGAACTCCGTTACCGAGCGGGGCATCGGTGTAGGTAGTCGATCCCACATAGGCCACTGGCTGGTATGGGCCGCCCTCGGTAAGAGAACGGTATATCCGGTAGGAGGTCACGGCCGTCCCGCCGTTGTCCGCCGGGGCCGACCAGCTCAGGGACACCAGCTTGACGCCTCCGGCCGAGGTCAGGTGCAACGGCACCGACGGGGTCATCGAGGGCACGGCGGTGATCGGAGCCGCCGATGGGCCCTCACCGACCGCGTTGGTGGCCGAAACGGCGTAGTAGTAAAAGTGGCCGTTGGTCAGGCCTAGATCGTTAAAGGACGTAGACGATGTCGATGTCTGGATGGACATCGAACCGGAGGAATCGCCCCGGTAAACGGTGTAGTAGAGGATCGCCGAACCGCCGTTGGAGACGGGCGCCGACCATTGCAGAGATACCTGACGGTCTGAGACGCTGGCATGCAGGAATGAAGGAGCGCCGGGGAGGGAGAACGTGGTGGCGTAGGCCTCGGCCGAGGCGGCTCCGTCCCCGAGGGCGTTATAGGCGACCACCTGGTAGTAGAAGGTCGAGCCATCGTTGAGCGACAGGTCGGGGTACTGTCTGGAGCCCACGTCGGTGTACTGTGCCTCAAGGCCAGGGGCGATCCCGCGCAGTATATGGTAACCGAGCACTGGGGAACCGCCGTCGGATGCCGGGGCAGACCAGGAGAGCGTCACGCTCTTAACGCCAGGTGCGGCGGACAGCTGGGTCGGTTGCCCGGGAACGGCCACCGGCACCATCGATGCCTGGCTGGTCATGGGCCCTTCTCCCACGGCATTGACCGCCGCCACGGAATAATAGTATTGCTGACCGTTCGCCAGGCCTGGGTCCGAATAGCTCAGGGAGGCGGTGTTGGCGATGCGCACGTACGTGCCCAGAATTGTCGACCGGTAAACGTTGAAAGAGGTGACCGCCGAGCCGCCGTTGTCCGCCGGGGCTGACCAGAACAATGATGCCTGGGAGTCGCCGGGAGCGACCGTGAATGCGGCCGGTACGGCAGGGACCGAGCTGGTCTTGGCATACGCGTCCGAGCTGGGGAGGCTGTCCCCCTTGGAGTTGATCGCCACCACCGAGTAGTGATAGACGGTGCCGTTGGAAAGTTGCGTGTCCGTGTAATGGAGAGACGGGCCCAGGACGGCGATGAGGGATTGGGACATGGCGGTGGGACCGCGATAGACCTTGTACCCAGTGATGTTCGAACCGCCGTTCGTCAGCGGTACCGCCCAGGATAGGGATATCTGCTGGACGCCGGGCAGGGCCGTCACCGATTGCGGGGCGGACGGGTTGCTCATCGGAACCGCAGAGAACTCATCCGACAGTGGACCAGACCCGACGGCACTGATGGCGGAGACCGCGTAGTAGTAGCGCACACCATTGGTCAGCGACGTGTGCAGGAAGGAAAGGGAGGAGACGGTCTGATTGCTGGAGTAGATGCCAGACGCGGTCCCGAAGAAGACCTTGTAGGCGGTGACGGGAGAACCGCCGTCCGATGCCGGTGCGCTCCATTGCAGCGATATCGAGGAGTCCGCCGCCGAGCCGGTCAGTGACAGCGGGGCGGAGGGCACGCCGAACGGCGTTCCGACGACCTCGTTGGACCTGAGGCTCTCGCCCTGGGAATTCCAGGCTGTGAGCATATAGTAGTATGTGACACCGGGTGAGACCGATGAATCCACGAAGTTTAGCGAAGTGCCGGCGTCCCGGAGGGGCATCTCGGACCCCGCGGAAATGCCGCGGTAGACGGAATACTTGGTCACTGGAGAACCGCCGTCGGATGCCGGGGCGGTCCATACCAGGGTCACGTTCCCCGTTCCGCCGGTGGCGGAGATCAGCGCCGGTGCGGACGGCACTGTGCGGGGGGTGGCGGAAACGACCGGCGTCCTCGGCCCTTCGCCGGCGACATTGACCGCGGCCACCTGGTAGTAGTAGGTGTGGCCGTTAGTCAGACCGGTGTGCGCATAGACCAATCCGGTGTTGAGGGTATCGATCATGGTCCAAGGCCCGGTCGCCGATTCGGACCAGTAGACGTGATAACGCAAAATGGAGGCGCCGCCGTTGCTCAGGGGAGCGGCCCAGCTGAGAGAGACCCCTCCGTTGCCTGCGAGCGCGGCCAACGACAGGGGACTGGACGGAATGGAGAACGGGGTAGCGCTCACAGTGGCCGACTGGGCTCCCTCCCCGACGGCATTGACAGAGCTGATCTTGTAGTAGTAGGACTGTCCGTTCGTGAGGCCCGTGTCCAGGTAGCTGGACTGGGTGACCGATACCAGGAACAGCTGGGTGGTGGACGAGGTTCCCCGGTAGATCTTGTACGAGACCGCCGGTGAACCTCCGGTGTTGACCGGGGCGGTCCAGCTCAGAGATATGGCGGAATCGGACGGCGCGGCGGCGATTGATGTCGGCGGACCGAGGACGGCGGCCGGGACCGAGGATATCTCGTTGGATACATGCCCCGCCCCCATCGCGTTGACCGCCATCACCTGGTAGTAGTATGTGACCCCGTTGACCAGATTGGTGTCCTGGTATGTGGTGCCGGTGACCGTGAGCAGGACGGTCTCCTGCCCTGACACGAGCGAACGGCAAACGGTATAGCCGGTGATGGGCGACCCTCCGTTGTCCGTCGGCACCGCCCAGGTGAGTGTGACCTTGGAGTCAGAAGGGACCGCCTGGAGGTCCTGCAGCGGGCCGGGAGGGGAGGCCAGGATGCCCGAGAACACGCTGCAGCGAGCGCCTTCGCCGACCGCGTTAACCGCGGATATCTGGTAGTAATAGGTCTGGCCATTGCTCAGGCCCGTGTCGGTGGCGGACGTCTGGGTGGAGTCCTTGAGATACAAGAGCAGCGAGGACGACGTTCCCCGGTAGATACGGTAGCCGCTTACGCTGCTGCCGCCGTCATTGTAGGGCGGGCTCCAGCTGAGCGACATCTGACCGGTGGCCGGCGTGGCCAAGGGCGAGGTGGGTGCGGAAGGGACGTTGAGCGGCATCGCCGAAACAGTGGCGGAATGCGCCCCTTCTCCCTGCAGGCTGTGGGCGGTTATGTTATAGTAATAGGTCTGGCCATTGATCACGGTCAGGTCCTGGAAGGTAAGCGGGGACGTCGGTGCGACGTTGCGGTAGAAGGTCAGGGTCTGCGGCGACAGGCCCTTGTAGACCAGATAGCCGTCTATGGATGCGCCTCCGTTGTTCGCCGGGGCGGTCCAGTTAAGAGTGATCTGGCGTTGCCTCCGACCGCGGTGACGTTGGTCGGAGCATCCGGAGGCGTGGCCGCAGTTACGTTGACCGAGAACAGTGGCATTAGGAACAGCAGTGCCACCAGTATGCAGGCGAAATTGAATCCCGGATGGGTCTCACGCATCGATCTCAGTCCTCGGAATGATAAGCTTTCGAGCGCCGCCTGTTTATAAAGACGTTATCAGCCAGTTATCAAAAATTGGAACGTCTGGCCATGACTACTGGACGACCATTCCGCGGCCCGGTTCTATCTTGAAAAGGATCTCCTGTTTGGCCCCCGGGAGCATGTCCGGGTACTTCAGCACATGGACCGAGAGGGTTGCGTCGCCTCCCTTCCCGGAGGGGGCCATGCTCATCCGGGCCTGGGCCTCTTCCCTTATGGTGTCGATCCCGTTCTGCTTCTCGTCCGTGACCAGAATGACCGTGCGGTCCTTGGTCACCACGCCCTTCAGGTAGGATAGGAGCTTGAGATGCCCGTTCTCGTCCAGATCGTTCGCGGTCATGGTCGACAGGCGGTCGATGATCATGACATCGTTCAGCAGCTGGGGCGACCGGATCAGCCGGTCGATATAGCCGGCCGTGGTCCTGTTCTTGCGGATCAGGGAATCGATCGGGATGTAGAGCATCCTCCTGCCCAGCAGGTGGTTCGCCATCAGGAAACCGGACCCGTACATCTGCTCGATGAACTCACTGGTAGCGTTCTCGGTGGAGATGTAGGTTACCCCGACGCCGTTGTCCAGGAAACCGTATGTGAGCCGCTGGACGAACTGCTCCACCCCGGAGCCCTTTTTCCCTTCGATCAGTACGATGGAGCCCCGCGGGATCCCTCCTCCCAGCATGGGGCCCAGATCATCGCGCTCCATGGACACGGGAACGACCGCAGAGAGGTCTGCCCCGGGGCTTTCCGGAAGGATCAGGTTGTCGTCCAGAATGGACCGGTCGTCCGGCACCATCAGGCCCGGGACCTTTTCGTCCAGGTCGAGGTCCAGGTCCATATCCGTGGCACAGATGTCCAATGACGCATCGGTCAATGCCCCTGCGGACCGTTTAGACGCCACGGCCTTGGGTCGGGCAGGGATCACCTTTGGCGTCACTATGCTCTCGGTGTCAGCGTCCGGCCGGATGATGGCATCGGTGAAAGGATCGAACTCGGCCACATCCTTGTTCCTGGGGGCTCGGTCGCGTTCCCGGGAGGGGCAGAACAGGGTGTCGGGCAGCGGTGCCTTCCTGATGCCCTCGATGATCTCCTCGTCCTCGGCGGTATCGAAGGAAGGTTCGGCATGATGGCCTTTCCTCGGAATGGAAATGGATATGCTGGGAAAGAAGGCCCAGCCCGGAATGAGTATCACGGCATCGGAGCCGTTGCCAGAACAGTCCTCCCTCATCCTGGAGCTTTGGGATTCCAGCTGTTCCAGGTCCAGGTTCTCCAGGTACTCGATCGAGAGGCCGTCCGGAGGAACGTCTATCTCGTCCTCTTCCACCCGTTTCCTAGACCGCTTCTTCTTGTCGAAGAACGTGATCGAAATGACCGGGAGGCTGGCAAAGGAAAGAGGTATCACGAATCCTTTGGATAGCATCGTACACCTCCCGGGGGTTTCGATGACTTCAGCATTATGGTCTTTGAGATTCCTGCTATTATTAAAGTGACTTTGCCTGAGATTATCATACCGGATAATGGGATTGCGAACGAGCTAGCGCTTCCATCGCGACCGTCATATTCCCTTCATTAGCGGCCCCGGCGCATTGCTTGGTGACCGTCTTGAGCGACCAACGCCTCAGTCGCCACCCTTCTCTGACCAGCAGGTTTTGTCGAAGGCGCTCTCGGTCCATTCCAGCACCTCTCCGGCGCGGTCGATCATCGCCCCCACCTTCCCCTGGTCCGGGTCCTGCCAGTATTCTCCCTTAGAGATCAGGGCGCATTCCTTCCTGATGTCCTCCACGATGCTCGATACCTTTTCCGGTGCCTCTATCAGAAGAGCGATGCCGGTAAGGTCGATGGTCTCGTGCGGACTGAACCCCTTGTCGATGGCCACGGCCCGCAGCGAGTAGACCAGGCTAAGCTGGGCGTGCATCAGGGCGAACCGGTTGTAACCGTTCTTGTACATGTCCAGGGAGGCATCGTACTCTCGTTCCGCCCGCGCCATCCATTCCGCCGATTCCATGTTCATTTTCTGACCCCGTTCGATACTGATTTCTCACTTCCACCGTATCAATATTTCCTCGCGGCGGAAGACCTTGAGGGCTAGCATCATGATCAGCACGTCGACCACCGCCAGCAACACCGTGAACAGCACCATCAGGGTCAGGCTCGTGTTCGCTGACTGGGTCAGTATCAGGACGAAGAAGAGTATTATCGGGAGGACGACCAACGATCCGAGCTGCTGGGCGCTGCGCACATCGGATACCCGGGACGACACGATGACATTGGCCAGTATGCTCAGTATGGCGATCAGGGGGGACATAACGAAGATCGCCAATACCCATAGCGGGTTCGGCAGCACGAAATAGCCCAGGACCGGCCGGGTGATCAGGTCGACGATGACGACGAAAGGAACGAACGACAACCAGGCCGCCATCATAGTGGGAAGGAATATGCTGAGCGATTTCCCGCCCAGCAGCTCCAGGTCGGTGGTCGGGGTGGCCAGCAGAGGCTCCAGGCTCTTGTTGATCTTCTCTCCGACCAGCGTGTAGGACGCGATGATGGTGGGCAGGACGGCCGGCAGCACCATAAACATCAGCATCAGGACGCCGATCAGGAGGAGCAGCGTCCCGGCCAGTTCCGACTGTCCCCCGATGACCACGCTGGCCACCAGGACCACATCGGTGCGGGTATCGTTGTTCAGGTTGGAGAAATAGATGGTCGTCGAGGCGATCTGGGAATTATCCACCTCGGACGAACGGACCAGTGAATAGTTCAGATAGCCGCCGTTGATCTGGCACCCATCCAGTACCACGTTCGTCAGCTGGCAGTCGGAGAACGAGGTGTTGTTGAAATAACCGTTGGAGAACGTCATGCCCTGGTAGCTTCTCTCGATGTCGAGGTTGAGCTGCACCGGTTTGGAGTTCTGGTTCGAAAGTGCGGTCACCGGGGCCAGATAGATGACCGGCAGCACGATGGTGATGATCAGGGGCATGAACACCAGGGTCATGAGCACGTAGCGGTTGCGCCGGAACTCGGAGAACTCCTTCCGGGCGATGGCCCACATCTTCTCGAAGCGGATCATTTCCCTTCCCCTCCGACGATGCGCAGGTAGACGTCCTCGAGGCCCTTCTTGACCTCTTCGACATGGATGATCCGGGCGCCGGAGCGCACCAGCGCGGCGACTATCTCCGGATTTTCCGACGCCGGATCATCGATGGAAAGGTACAGCCGGTTCCCGTCCTGGCGGAAGGCCTTGATGCTCCTGGACCCTTGGACCACCTTGAGCGTTTCCGGCGAGACCTGGTCCAGCTCGACCATCGTGGTCTTCCCGAAGAATTCGTTAGCCAGTTGCTCGGGGGGATCCGTCGCCAGCAGACGCGTGTTCAGGATTCCGATCTTGTCGCACAACCTCTGCGCCTCGTCCAGATGGTGGGTGTTGATGAAGATGGTGCGGCCCTCCCGCTTCAGCTCCATGAGGTAGTTGCGGACGGTTATCGATGACACTGGGTCCAGGCCCGATGTGGGCTCATCGAGGAACAGGTACTTCGGGTCATGAACCAGGGCCCGGGCGATGGCGATCTTCTGCTTCATCCCTTTGGAGAACGTCCCCACTGGGTCGTCCTTCCGGTCCAGGTATGTCCAGGGCCTGCAGGAGCTCGGGTATCCGGGATGACCGTTTGTCCGATGGTACCCCATACATCCGGGCGAAGAACTCCAGGTTCTGGTAGGCGGACAGCGATTCGTACAGGCCCGGGTTCTCGGGCAGCAGGCCGATGTTCTGGCGTATGCTCAGGCGTGATTCCTTGTCTCGCACATCCTTGCCGTCGACGATGGCACGGCCTGAGGTGGGCTCGATGAGGCAGCAGAGCATCCTGATGGTGGTGGTCTTCCCCGCACCGTTCGGACCGAGGAAACCGAAGACCTCACCGTCGTTGATGGTGATGGTCAGGTCCTCTACCGCGACCTTGCCGTCGAACTTCCGGGTTAGATCCACAGTCTCTATCAGGCGCTTTCCACTCCCCCTCACTTCAATGACGCCGGCCGGTTCTCCAGCCACTGCTTCAGCCCGTCGATGTCGATGCTGAGCATGACCATGTCCCCGACGGTCCGGATGTCACTGGTCCTGACCACGATGCTGGACGAACCAGACATCATCTTCTTCTTGATGTTCAGGTCCTCTTTGCTGGACTTGTCCAGCCGGACGTCGATGTAGCTGACCTTCCAGTCGTCCTTGGGGTCGAAGATGAGGTTGTCGACATAGCCGATCTGGCGGCCGTTCTTGCAGATGACCCTCATTCCGGTAAGCAATCCGAAGTTCAGAGGCCATATGGTCTCACCGACCAGCGCCCCTTTGAGCTCGGCCATGGGAGGGACCAGCGTGATCGAGTCGCTAACGCTGTTGACCGCGCCCGTATTGATGAAAACGCGAGACGAACCGATCTTTTTCTTCTTCTTGTCCAGTGCCAGTTCCAGGCCTTTGGTCACGGTGACACGCAGGGCCGGAAGTCGCCAGTGCTCCGGATCGATGCTGACCCCTTCCACTGTTCCGACGATAATCGCATCCGAGGCGATGACCTCCTTCCCCATGACGTCCTCCATTTTGACCATGAATGTACCTGGGGCTATAATCAATCGAAGCCATGATAAGCGTTTGCCACCGGGAAAGGAATCCAATCTTGGAGACACATGGAGTTTGGGCGCTGTTCGCAGCGGAGCGCAGAGATGAGTACTCCTGGCTTCCTTCAGGAGCGCATCGTCGTGCGCGCCTGCTGCCTCACGAACTGCAGCAGGTATTCCTTGGTCCCTGATCCCTTCCCGGTGGAACTGGACGCTTTCCAGCCCCCAAAGGGCTGTCCTCCCACCATGGCACCGGTGGTGGCGCCCCTGGCCCGGTTGGCATAGGCCACCCCGGCCTGGATGTGATCGAAGAAGAACTCGATCTCGTTCAGGTCCTGGGAATAGATGCCGGATGTGAGCCCGTACTCCACGCCGTTCGCCTGGACCAGGGCTTCCGGGAGTACGTTGAACTTCTGCACCACCAGGAAGGGCAGGAACAGTTCGTTCCGCACCAGGTAGTGATCGTCAGGAAGGTCGACGACGATGGTCGGCTCGACATAATTTCCCTTGTGCTGGTCCTTCAGCACGTTCCCTCCGGCCAACACCTTCCCGTCCTTCTTGGCCATGGCGGCGTATCTCTCGTAGTCGGAAACCGCCTTGGGATGTATCACCGGACCGAGGTCGCACTCCTTCAGCCGCGGGTCGCACACCTTGAGGCCCTCGGTGAGCGATACCAGCTTGGATACGAAGGTGTCGTAGATGCCCTTCTGGACATACACCCGGGAGCAGGCCGAGCATTTCTGGCCGGAAAAGCCGAAGGCCGCGTGCAGGACGCCCTCGGCGGCCTTTTCTAAATCTGCCTTGTCGGAGACGATGCATGCGTTCTTGCCCCCCATCTCGGCGATGATGGGTATGGACCAGCTGCGCGGGTTCGACCTCAGCAGCTTGAACCCCACCTCCTTCGAACCGGTAAAGACTATGCCGGCCACTTTGGGGTGGTTGACCAGATGGTCGCCGACCTCTGCGCCGGAACCGGTCACTACGTTCATGACCCCGGCCGGCAGGCCCGCCCGGACCAGAAGATCGTAGAATACGATAGACCGCCAGCGGCGCCACCGACGCCGGCTTTACGACCGCTGTGTTGCCGGTGATGAGAGCTGCAGAGGTCATGCCCACTGTGATCGACAATGGAAAGTTGAACGGACAGATGACCGCGAAGACCCCGTATGGAAGCATGACGCTTACCGGGTCCTCGTCATCGTAGGGCGGGTTCTTCCTTTCCCAGAAGCCCTGGTTCTCGACGATCGTCTGCGAGTAGAACTCCAGGAAATCGACCGCCTCATCCACCTCACCGACCGCCTCGTCCCTGTTCTTGCCGTTGTCCAGGGTCACTGCGGCCGCGAACCGGTATCTTTCCTTGGCCATTATCTCCGCCGCCCGGTGGAATATCTCGGCCCTCGTCCGGTACGGCGTCGCAGACCATTCCTGGTGTGCGCTCTCCGCGGCCGCCACGGCCCGGTCCACATCGGCCTTGGCGCATTTGGGGAAACGGCCTAGGACCAGGCGCGGATCGATCGGGCTGATGTCATCGAAAAGCGCCCTGCCCGGGATGACCTCCCCGTTGATGAACATCGGATACGATATCACGGTGTTATGCGCCGCGGCGTACATCGCCCCCACGGCACGCTCAAAGTTGGCATGGAACTCATCCGCCTTTTTCTCCTTTACCAGGCGTACGTACGTGTTGAGGTTCTGGAACGGCAATTAGACCACCGATGCGAGCATAAAGCCAGTGGCATTCATTTGTAATTATCCATGTCGTGGGCCGGCACCCGAGGTGTCTGCCAGACCCCAACCATTGAACCCGCCTTGAGGGTCTGGCCAAATGGAATACCGAGGGAGCAATTAAATACGAAGAAATTGTTTAAAACGCGGAGAGGCAGGTCCAGACTTGATCAAGGTCCTTTACTTAGACGATGAACCACTGCTCCTCGACATCTGCCGGGAATTCATAGAGATCCCGGGCCAGATCGAGATGGACACTGCCCTTTCGGCCCCGGAAGCGTTCTCAGCCATGGTCCGGGCCGATTTCGACGTCATCGTTTCAGACTACCAGATGCCGGGGATGGACGGCATCGAGTTCCTTCGGCATATCCGCTCAAAATTTGGCCACGTTCCCTTCATACTTTTCACCGGACGGGGAAGGGAGGAGGTGGCGATTGAGGCCCTGAACACAGGGGCCGATTTCTACCTGCAGAAAGGTGGAGACCCGTCGGTCCAGTATGGACAGCTGCAGAAGGCAATCGTTCATCTGGCGAAGAGCCATGACACAGAAAGATCTCTCGTGGTCAGCCAGCGGAAATACAGCGATCTGATGGAGGAGGTCAGCGCCCTCGCCATAAAGCTCGATCCCGAAATGAGGATCACCTACGTCAACCCCTACGCGGTGAAGCAGCTGGGCTGGGGCGACTCCCTGGTCGGCACCAGATTCGTAGATTGGCTGGACAAAGCCCGATCGGGGCCGGACGTGCGGCCGAGACAGCTCTTCATGGAGATGTTCGCGGAAAGGGAGAAGGGCGAGGCATTCACCCATTCCTTCCGCACCGCGGAAGGAGAGCTAAGGTGGGTGGCCTGGACCAGCCGGTTCATAAGGAGCATCCGGGGGACGGTGGAGGAGGTCCTGCTGTTCGGCACGGACATCACCGGGGCAAAACGAAGCGAGCTGGAGCTCAAGCGTTCACTGTCGCTGGTCAAAGCAGCCTTCGATTCCAGCGAAGAGGGCATACTAGTGACCGGGATGGACCGGAACCCGACGGAGCACAACCGTCGTTTCCTGGAGATGTGGAAGGTACAAGAATCCTCGCTGGCCCGGGAATCGAAGATAAGGCTAAAGGACCTGGTGGGGGACCAGATCGACTGTCCTGAACTGTTCCTTTCGTTCCTTGACGAAATGTACGCCAATAAGCTGGACGAAAGGCATTGGACCATAAAGTTCACCGATGGCAGAAAATTCGAAGCCTTCACCAGGCCGGTCATGATCGGCGAAGAGGTCGCCGGCAGGTTCTGGAGCTTCAAGGACATCACCGTCCAGGCCGAGGCGGAAAAAAGGGCGCTCGCCCACGCCGAGGACCTCCTTGGGCTGCTGGACAACAACAAGGCCAACATGATGATCATCGATCCCGGGACGGGCGAGATCGTTTACGTGAACAAGGCGGCCTGCGATTTCTATGGTTACGATTGCGAACGCATGAAGAAGATGACTATCGGGCAGATCAATACCCTGAACGCGAAGAGCCTGACCAATGCCATGCGCTCAGCGCAGGCGGAGAGGAAGAACTATTTCATTTTCCAGCACCGGATGGCGAGCGGAGAGGTCAGGGATGTCGAGGTCTTCAGCGGCCCGATCGAGTTCGAAGGCCGGTCCCTGTTGTTCTCGCTGGTGCACGATATCTCGGAGATGGAGCGGACCAAGCGTTCGTTCGAGGAGTCGGAGCTGAGGCACAACCACGTCCTGAACAGCCTGGCGGTGGGAATACTGGTAACGGATGCCGCAGGAAGGATGATCTATGCCAATGGGACCGTGCAGGAGATGCTGCGGCTCAGGCCGGAGGAGATGATTGGCCATTATCCCATCGACATGGTAGCGGACGACCAGAAGGACGTGGCAAGAAAGAACATGGCCTCGAGGGCGAAGGGCAGCAAGGGCAAGGCAGATTACCGTTTCATCCGCGGGGACGGAAGCATGGTCTGGGTCCAGGTCACCGCGGTCCCTCTGTTCGAGAAGGGCGCCTACGCCGGCACGATCGCCTCCGTGGTGGACATCTCGGAACAGATCAAGGACGCCCATATCATAATGGAGAGCGAAAAGAAGTTCCGGGAGATCTTCAACAACATGCATGACGCGGTGCTGATACACGAGCCGGGGGGGCCGTTCCTGGAAGTGAACGACATCGCCTGCAAACGGTTCGGCTATTCCCGGGAAGAGCTGTTGAGAATGGGGCCCCAGGACCTCGACATTCCCGAATCCATACCTGAACTGCCAGAAAAGATGAGCACCCTGATGCAGCAGGGGTCAGACATCTTCGAATCCATCCACGTCACCAAGGATGGCCGGAGGATACCCACGGAGATCAACGCGATCGTGATCGAATATGAAGGAAAGCCGTCGATATTGGTCGTGTGCCGGGACATCACCGAAAGGAAGATCGCCGACGAGAGACTGGGGATGGCCAACGAGAAGCTGAAGATCCTCAACAGCATCACCAGGCACGACATCATGAACCAGCTGATGGTGCTCAAGGGAAACCTGGAACTGGCCAAGTCGCTGGCGAAGGACCGGGGGCTGGAGGTGCGGATGGAAAAGGTCGAAAGGTCCGCGGACATCATAAACTCGCAGCTCATGTTCGCCAAGGACTATCAGGAGATGGGCACGACCACGCCCCTGTGGCAGAACGTGGGCCAGTTGATAATGCAATTGCCGGATGCCAGGGAGGTGCCCCGGTTGGACATCGAACCGCGGCTGAACCATTTGGAGGTGTATGCCGATCCCATGCTGGTCAAGGTGTTCCACAACATCATGGAGGATTCACTGAAGTATGCGGACAAACCGATCAGGATCAAGATCGGCTGCCGGACCGAGCCGTCGCTCCGCGCATCCCGTGGCCAGCGCTGCAACGCCCACGAGCGTCAGGCTCGCGGTCCAAATGTTAGTATTCACAAGCTTAAGATGCTTCATATTCAGTGAGTTGGACGCTGGAGGGGGCTTCCCGGTTAGGAAAAAATGCATACAAATGTAGGGAGATTTTGTAACCGATCCGCCGAGTCTGCTGTCATTCGCCGCCAGGCCAAGCAGAGACTGGCTCAAATCCCAGACCCGGGAGGGCGAACGTCCTCCCAGCTAGGCATTCTCAGGGCAACGCGTCCTGCTTTGGTCTCTCAGGACAGTCCCTTGACGGACCAGCCAGCGCGGTATTGGCGCCGGATAAAGCCGTTAGCCGCGCCCTCGGCAAACGACAGGGCTGCGGCGTTCCAATGCAACGTGGTTTGTGGGAAACGCTGAGCGACAGTGCCCACCAAAACGGCTTCCGCCAGAGGGCCGGAGTAGTCGAAACCGGCAGTGGTGGGAGTGCCGCCAAGGCATGCGTCCACATACAGGCCCCAATGGCTCTCCTCCTTCACGTCGGGGAACTTGAGGTCCTTGAACTTCTTGTCCGGGTAGAGCAAAGGCCGGGCAATATGCGGCAGGACCAGCACGCCCTGCGTGCCGACGAAAATAGAGCCGGCACCCGGCAACTCGTCTCCTCTGAGCAGGGCCTTGATGGCAGGCGGGCCTCTGCGTCCCGTCGTACCAAATCACCGGCACCGTCTTGTCCACGGTAAAAGCCGGCCCAGGAAACACGTATTGGACCTGCGAGTTAAGAGCCTAGCCCCACTGGTTCGGGGCCACCCTCGGAGCGCACGGACAAGGCGCCGTCAATTCGAGGGCGCCGAATACCGGATCGAAGATGTGGCAAGCCATGTCGCCGAGTGAGCCGGTGCCGAAGTCGAGGCGCTTGCGCCAGTTAACCGGGTGATAATACTCGTTGCCGATAAAGGGCCGCTCGGCACACACCCCAAGCCACAGATCCCAGTCGAACCCCCTCGGCACGGGTCAGTAACGTCAGGCCGCGGAGCCGGATC
>CAWDCQ010000033.1:0-18010 GCA_963800775.1 uncultured Methanomassiliicoccales archaeon
CGATATGGACCCTTTCCGGCTCCTTCTCTATGCCGTCCTCGACGACCGTGAAATCCAGATAGACCGGGGCTAGGTAGTTCAGGTTCCTGAGCCTGGCCTCCATCGGGGAAAGGTCATGGACATAACCGTTCGCCTCCCGGACCACCGGCAGTCCGACATGGATGGTCGGGCGGGACTGGTTGTCGATGTTGCCGGTCTTCTCGTCCCTCTTCCTTCCGACGCGGATCTCCACGATCCTGCCGTCGGTCTTGTCCGGGTCGAGCCTGATGAAGCCGCGGTCCAGGTCCTCCGCGGAGACGCGCAGGTTGTCGACGATCTTCTGCATCCTGCTGTTCGGGTTGTCCAGGGTTGACAGGAAGTCGTCAAAGCTGGAAATGTGATGATTTACAATGCTTCTTTCTTTGAAATAGAGTTCGACTAGGTCACGCAATGAATTCACCCTCTGACGACTAAGCGATAGGCAACGGTGGTCTCGGCGGTCGCACTAACTCGTACGATCTTGACCACTCTTCCTTCGGTGATGGGGCCCTCGAGATTCTCCAGAAGCCTGATGCAGGCGTCCCCCTTGCGGATCTTCGGCAACTGGTCTTTCTGGATCCTCAAGGAGGCCAGTACCTTCTTGGTCTCCTCATCCGACAACAAATAGTGCTCTGGCACGAGGTCGTGCTCTAAGACGTTAAACTGTACAGTGTCGACCATAGCTATCACCTCGACGAATTTAAGCCCGGACCTTCTTTCATACTAAGTAGCGGCCTTATAAAAATTAATCGGAATCTCTCGAAACGGATGTTCACTTTTCGATCTCCCATGTCGTTTCATATTCCTACGCAAGCGGGCCTGAAGGGATTTTCGACATCACGGAGTTACCGTGGATGATTCGAACCCTTGGCCAGCTGGTTAAAAGCCAGCTGCTCTTTCTAGGGACGGATGTTGCCATACGTCCTACCTAGCTGAGCTACAGGCCCTTGAGTAGGTATGCCGGCGTGCAGAGCCGAGAGAATCCGGTACCCTTATTTAACCTTTCTCTTCTATCCCTATGGGAGTGCGTAGATCGCATAGAGCACGACCGGTTTGGCGCCCATTGACAATCAATATCGAACTCCCGGATGATAACATATTTGTCCCCGTTAGTACAAAGGATATTTTGTTCTGAGGGAATCCCCTTATATATTTATACAAGAAGTCTAATCTCGCAAGAGCGATTGCTATGGAGAATGAGAAAGTCTGCAGTTCATGCGGCAAGAGATTGGTCGGAAAGGGTATCACGTTCTTCAAGTGCCCCCAATGCGGTGCAACCGAGATCGGAAGATGCTCCAACTGCCGCGACCAGAGTGTAAAGTACAAGTGTGACAAGTGCGGGTTCGCCGGACCTTAAAGGGTGTTCAAATGGGACAGGTCGCCGCCGTTCATCACCTCATGCCAGACTCGACCGACTTCGACCTCGAAGCGCTCTCAAAGAAGATCCCGGAACTCGTGCCGGAAGGCGTCAAGGTCGGTCGACTGAGGTCAAACCTCTCGCCTTCGGACTGAGCATGCTCGAAGTGACCACCATCATGCAGGACTCGGGTGGCCTGATCGAGAAGCTGGAGGACATCTACCGCTCGGTGGAAGGCATCCAGAACGTGGAAACAGTGGAGGTCGGCCTCATCTGAGGCTGACCCGAAACGACTTTGATCCTTATTTACGCACACATCGACGGACCGGCGGCCGCGCTTGCAGCCGACCCCGTTCCCCTTATTTTGGAGATGTTCCGATGACCCTTGTCACTGTGATCGATGGCTACATCGATGAGCCTGGTTCCCTGGGCGTGCCGCCCTACGTGCATCCGCTGGTGAGGGCGGTATACGGTGCCGCCAGGGACGCCGGGGCCGAAGCCAGCTACCACACCATCGATGACCTCCGGCGGGGATGGCATCCGGGAAGGACGGATGTCGTCATGGTCCTGACCGGCAGCGCCGTCCCGGGCCGATATATCCGGGCATCGCCCGCGTCCAGAAGAGAGATCGAACGATTCCTGCCGGCGATCGGAGGGGTAAGATCCTCGGGGGGCCGTTGACGCTGGAAAGGGGTATCGAAAGTTCCCCTCTGTTCGACATCGTGGCCACCAGGGATCCGGCCAGCTGCCTGTACGATTACCTGATGGGCAAGGAACCTTCCAACCGTTGGCGGACCGTCGACGAATGGAACCGATGGCTGATGCTGGGTGCCGAGGTGGTAACCAGGCATCGAGACTTCCCCCAGCCCATGGTCGCAGAGATCGAGACCTACCGCGGGCTGCGTCCGGTACCTGAGCGGAGGCTGTTCGTTCTGCGTGGAACCGCTTAAGGGCGCCCCGGTCTGCAGGGAACCCGAGGACATCGTGGCCGAATGCAAGAAGCTCCACGACCTGGGGGTCCGCAATTTCCGGTTGGGGGCCCAGACCTGCTTCATCTCATATCATGCCCATCTGGACGGGACCGAGGTCCCCCGGCCAGACCCGGAGGCGATCGAGCATCTGCTCTCCGGCATCGCATCCCTCGGCGTCGACCTGCTGCACCTGGACAACGCCAACCCGGCGGTCATCGCGACCCACCCGGAAGAGTCGGAAATGATCCTCCGCAGCATCGTGCGCCACTGCACCAGCGGGAACGTTCTCGCACTTGGGCTGGAGAGCGCCGATCCCGCCGTTGTCGGGGCAAACAACCTCAACGCCACAGCGGAACAGGTGATGCAGGCCATCGAACTTATCAACCGGATCGGAAGGGAGCGCGGCCCCAGCGGATTGCCGGCGGTCCTGCCGGGACTTAATTTAATTATCGGCCTCGACGGCGAGACAAAAAAGACGCTAGACCTCGATTACGACTTTCTCAAGAGCGTGCTGGAAAAGGACCTGCTCCTCCGCCGCATCAACATCCGCCAGGTCATTGGCATACGGCGTTCATTTGACCAGGGGGTTTCGCACTCCGATTTCCTGAAGTTCAAGGAAAAGGTCCGGGAGACCATCGACCGGCCGATGCTGGAGAAGATCGCGCCGCTGGGCACGGTGCTGCGCCGGGTCTACACGGAGATGCACGAGGGCAAGACCACCTTCGGCCGCCAGATAGGGACCTATCCCCTGTTGGTCGGATTCTCCTACCCCATCGAGCTGGGCAAGTTCGTCGACGCGGTGGTCAGCGGACACGGCTACCGCAGCCTGACGGCGGTCGAGTTCCCGCTCAGCATCAACAAGTGCTCCCTCACCGCCATTGCAGCGCTGCCTTCGGTGGGGAAGAAGCGGGCCGCCCGCATCCTGATCAAGCGCCCCTACCGGAACAAGGAAGAGTTCATCGCTTCCCTGGACGACCGGGCCGTGGGCGAGTCCATCGCGGGCATGCTGGATTTCTCCTCCTGATACCACGCCGGTTCAGATGCCCGGCGGAATGTCCATAAATATCGGAACGGCGCTCACAATCACCGGATGGATGCGAAGTTCCTTGCCCGGTATCCCTTTGTCAGGGGCGCATCGGATTTTGTGCGGAGCAACGAGGTCTCGTTAGAGGACCTCATCAGCCGGACCGCATACCCGGAAGCGAGAAGGAGGGGGAGGAAGCGGGTGCTGGAAGCGTTGAACGACACCAAGATCCAGACCAACCCGGCAAGCACCGAGGAGGAGTTCCTGGCGGAGGTCCTGTCCTACCCGGTGGCAAGAATGATAGTTTCCAGCGTGGGCGATGATTTCCTGATCAGGCGCTACGCCATGGGCGAGGCGAAGACCCTGGCGGAAAGACTGCACACCGAGGACGTGTACCTGCAGATGGAGGTGGCCTCCGACCTGGGCGTCTCGTGCCAACTTGACGGCGAGCTGCCATCGATGCACTTCTGCGATTTCCTGAGATACACCACCGGCATCCGGGGCAAGGAATGGAAGCTGGTCAACCAAGAGGTCAAGAAAGGCTACATCTCCCTTTCCAAAGTGAAGTTCTCCAGAGTCCTGGAGCAGGCGCTGGACGAGAAGATAGAGCACGAACTGCCCCTGCCTGTGACCGAGGCTATAATAGATGCGTTCAAAGAGGACGTCGGCGAGGTCTCGACCCTGGTCGAGGAGATCCGCAGCAAGTACAGGGGGAACGAGTTCGGGGAGGTGCGCATCGTCAACTTCCCTCCCTGCATGAAGGCCCTGGTCTCCCAGGCCCAGGCGGGCAAGAACATGCCCCACGCTGGCAGGTTCGCGCTGACGACGTTCCTGAACTACATAGGCATGCCGACGGACCAGATCATCAGAACTTTCTACACTTCGCCGGATTTCGACAACAAGATGACGGAGTATCAGGTCAGGCACATCACCGGGGACGGGATGGGGAAGAAGTACTCGTGTCCGGAATGCTCGACCATGCGCACGAACGGCGTTTGCGTCGACCAGGATGCGATGTGCCGGTCGGGCAGCATCAGGCACCCGCTCAACTACTACCGGTACAAGACCATCGACATGAAGAGGAGCAAGACGGAAACGAAGCCGGCGGAGAAGGGCAAGGGAGAGAAGCCGGCCAAATGATCATTTCCCTTTGAGCTCCTTCCACGTTCCCCAGGCCCTCTGTACTGCGGTAAGGTTGCCCACCACTGCGAACCATAGCATCATCATCTCGAACGCCGAGAGGTGTATCGACCCGAACGTCAAAAACCCGTAGCCGTTCACCGACATGATGGCGAACTGGACCAGCGGGATCAGGAAAGACAGCACTATGCGGTCGGCGCGGCCCAGCAGACCGGCGTACATCCTCCCGGCGCCGACCGCCTGGGCCTGGGTGCCCATGTAGCTGGTCAGCAGCACGCCGATGATCGCGGCCATGCCCAGGTAGGGGTTGCACCAGGCGCTGACCGCCACCGCGCCGATCATGAACACGTCGGCGTACCGGTCCAGGACATGGTCCAGGAAATCTCCCCGCTTCGAGGTCTTGCCAGTGAGGCGGGCCACCTTGCCGTCCAGGGCATCGAACAGCCCGGAGACCAGGACCAGGACGGAGACCAGCGGCAGCAGTATCTGCCAGTGGTCTGGACTGTAGAAGGTCGCCAGAGCCGCGAACACCGCGATCACTAACGACATACCCGAGATAGTGTTGGGCGAGAAACGGGTCAACGCCTTGGCCATCGGAGTTAGTAAGAACTCCACCTTTCCGCGCTTGGAATCTAGCACCAATCCAATGCCTCCTCGCTCCAGTCTATATTTCCGATGGCGTACTTCTCGGTATTCCCGGCCAGTATGGAAATGACCGCGTCCGCCGCCTCTTGCTTTGTGATGTTGGTGGTATCCACCTCGAACACCTCCCGGCCGGTATCCACCGACTCCACCAGGATGATGTCCAACGCCTCCGCCTGGGCGTTCTCCGCCACCTTTGTCTCCGGGTAACCACGGGCCCTGAGCCTGGCCGCCAACACCGAGGGGCGGCATCGCAGAACAATGATCATGTCGCAGGCGACCAAATGGGACAGGTGTCCCACCAGCACGGTGGTGCCATCCCGCATATCACCGATGGCCTGGTCCAGCCTTTCGATGTCGACCTCATAGGTGCCCCGATCGCTGTCGAAACCCTCAAGCAGACCCTTTTCCTTGGCCAGGTCCCCGAGCTCGATTATGCTCAACCCTCTGGCGGCCAGTATCCCTGCGACCGTGGACTTGCCGGTACCGGGAGTCCCCGTCAAAGCCAACTTCACGAACGAGGATAAGCGATTCAAGTTAAAAACGAATATCATGCGGGACGGAGACCCTGCTCCGTCCCGACGTCGTTTTTCCCCGCGGTCCTTCTCCAAAGACCTACTGAGCTGCTTCCGTCAGCTTATCCTAGGGACCGGCGAGGGCATATATGAAGCTCTTCGGAGCATGCTACAATTATTATTAAATATGATAACAACGAAAACAGAGTAGCTGGATGGTTAATCCAACCCACATCTGGAGAATAAAGAATCGTAGAAAATGAGCTCGACCATTTTTTCCGATCTTTTCACTCTCGTCTTCCTCTCCAAAGTGACCGGACATTCCTCGGCGAATTCTATTCCGTAGTCGATCTGCATAAGGACCAAGCCCTCCGCCGGTGCCAGCCCGAACGAGATGTCCTGGCCCTCCAATGCCGCTCTCACTTCAGCGACCGATGAGGACCCGTCCGCCACCGATATCATCGCGGCCACCATTCGCCTGACCATGTTGCGCAGGAACTCCCTTCCCCTGATGTCGATGACGACCATGCTCCCAAGACGGGTCAGGGTGACCGAGTCGATGGTCTTCTCCGAGCTCTTGCCCTCGGCCTTGCAGAAACGTCTGAAATCATGTCTTCCCTCGAACTCATGGCCCGCCTTTTCCATCAGGTCAAGGTCATGGTCCTTCCCCACATCGAGAAAGTACCGATACCAGCGTTGTTTCGCGCTTCTCGGGGAGAAATCCGGGCCAACGTCCGCCCAGGCGTAGAAATAGACGCTGTCGGATGCCGCGTTCAGTGCCTGGAGCAGCTGTTCCCGTTCGAACCCGGTCTCGAACACGATGACGTTGCAGAGCGCCGATACGCCCCGGTCGGTGCGGCTAGCGGTCCTGAAGCGGGAGCTTTCCGCGGAATCGATGGCGTGTATCTTCTTCAGCGCCCGGATGCACTCGTCCTCGACCGTCATTCCATCGGGCTGCCGCTGGGACCCGGTGAACTCGCGCCCGTCATAGGCGATCATCACGGCAGCGTGCCAGAGCATCGTAGGAGGTTAAGGTTCGGAAGTTAGTTAGCCTTTCGCCCATAGCAGTTCAGTAACGATTGGAGCGGCTAGCCTCTTGTTCAAGCGGACGACCCTCCGACAGGATTAATATTGCTCCGGCCAATCATTAACCAATGTCGTGCGACCGGGGCAGAAGGAACGAGGAGATCGTCGACTGGCTTGTGTCCTCGCCCGATCCAACGGTCAGGCTCACGGCCCTGAGGGAATTGGCCGGATTCTCAGAGAAGGAACCGGAGGTCCAAAGGGCGATCCTCGATTCCATGCACACGGGACCGATCCCGAAGATACTGGAAAAACAAGAGCCTGAGGGCCACTGGGGAAGGGCAGAGGATTTCTACAGCAATTCAAAATACAAGGGCACGGTCTGGAACGTCGTCCTGCTGGCCAAGCTCGGGGCAGATGGTTCTGACGTTCGGATCAGGTCGGCGTCCGAGTTCCTTCTCCGATGGTCGCAGCATGGGAGCGGCGGTTTCGGCTATTACGGCTCCGCGGAAGGAGGCACCGCCGGAAGCCTGCTCCCTTGCCTCACTGGAAACATGGCCTGGTCCATGGTCCGGTTCGGGATGAAGGATGATGACCGGGTCCGTAGAAGCCTCGAATGGATAGCGAAATATCAGCGCTTCGACGACAATGAAGGGGCCGCCCCAAAGGGTTGGCCGTACAGCAGGGAGGACTGTTGGGGAAAGCACACCTGCCACATGGGCGTCATCAAGGGCCTGAAGGCAGTCTCTGCCATTCCTGCTGACGAACGCTCTGGTGCGATGGTCCGCGTCGTCTCCGAGGGGGCCGAATACCTGCTCAAGCACCGCCTTTACAAACGCAGCCATGACCAGTCCGCCATCGCCAAGACGAGATGGACCCAGTTCGGGTTTCCATTGTTCTGGGACACGGACGCCTTGGAGATGCTCTCGGTCCTGGCCGACCTCGGATACCGGGACGAACGAATGGACGACACGATCGAACTGCTCCTCTCCAAGCGCCTGCCTGACGGCCGATGGAGGAACGAGAGGAGCTATGCCGGACGGATCATCACCACCATAGAACGGCAAGGGGCTCCGAGCCAGTGGGTCACCCTGAAGGCGATGTCGACGCTGAGGAAGTTGGACCGGCTCGACGGCCAATGATCAAGCTTCTTTCCAGAAGACTGTTATACCCAGGTTTTGTTCGCCAAGCGAAGGGATCAAAATGACCAGTTTCAGGATCGTCCTGGTGGAGCCCCAGACGGATGGCAACGTGGGAGCGGTGGCCAGGTCGATGGGGAATTTCGGGTTCGAGCGCCTGTTCATGGTGAACCCGTGCGAACTGACCGAAGAGGCTTTCAAAAGGGCGAAGCACGGCAACTATATCCTGAAGGACGCGACCACCGTCACTTCGTTCGAAGAGGCGATAGCCGGATGCTTCCTCATCGTCGGCACCAGCGGCATCATCACCTACGGGGACAAGAACTTCATACGCATACCGATCACGCCCCGGGAATTGGCGAACCGGATCGGCGAACAGGAGGACGAGGTGGCCCTGGTCTTCGGCCGGGAGGACATCGGCCTTACCCAGGAACAGCTGGGCCTGTGCGATATCCTGGTCAACATCCCATCGAACGAGGAATACCCGATACTGAACCTCTCTCATGCGGCCACCATCCTCATGTACGAGATCTTCGCCAGGCACGGCAAACCGAGCAACCCGAAGAAGGCCACGGAGCACGAGAAGGAGCTGATGTACGAGTTCTTCGATTCGTTGCTCGACGCCGTCAACTATCCGGAACACCGCAGGGAAAAGACCAGCATCATGTTCCGGCGCATGATGGGGCGGGCCATTCCCACTAGCTGGGAGTTCCATACCATCATGGGCGTGATCGGCGACGCCTCGAAGAAGATCAAACGCCTGGAGAAAAAGGAAGAGTAGCGGCTAGCGCCGGTATTTTCCCAGCATCACGTTGATGTCGTCGACTGGACCGCCGGCGGACGGCAGGTCGGAGATGCCGGTCACCAGGGCGATCAGCTTGATGGTCTCGGTGTCGTCATCCACGGTCCGCACCCCGAACTTCACATTGGCATCCACATCGAGCTGTTCCGTCAGGCCCTGAACGATGCGGTGCACGCGCCTCAGGGTCAGGCTGCTCCCGCCCGAGATGCGGATGAGCGCGCCGGTCCCGCCCTTTATATCGATGTCCAACAGCGGGTTCTGCACCGCGTCGCGCACGACACCTTCTGGATCGGCGTTCTCTGCGTACAGCAGGGTCGATATGCCTCCGTTCTTGATGATGGTCCGGAGGTCGGCGAAATCGAGGTTGATCAGGGATGGCTTCGTCAGCGCATCGACGAGACCTTTTAATGAGCTCGGAGACCAGCGCGTCCATCACTCCTAGCGCCTGGTTCATCGGCAGGTTGTCGACCATCTGCATGAGCCGGTTGTTGTCCAGGACAAGGACCGTGTTTGAGTGCTCACTGAGCCGCTTCAGCCCTATCAGGGCGTTCCTGCGCCTCGTGCCAGATTCGATGTTGAACGGCATGGTGGCGATCGAGATCACAATCGAGCCGGCCTTCTGGGCGTACTCTGCGATGACCGGGGCGGCCCCGGTGCCGGTGCCGCCGCCCATGCCGGTGATGATGAAAGTGAGATCGACGTCATTGAACATGCCGCAGAAGAGATTGGCGCAGTTGCGCGCGCACTGCTCTCCGACCTCCGGGAGGCCGCCTGCCCCCAGGCCGTGGGTGAGTTCGCCCCGATCAGCACGCGGTTCTCGCACTTGGTGTCCTTGAGACTGCGCTGATCGGTGTTTATGGCGATGGTCATAGCTGAATCCAGACCGATCTTGTTCAGCCTGGTGATGCTGTTGCACCCACCACCACCACACCCTCGATGCGTATCTTCAGGTCAGGCGCGTCGATGCCTGACTGATCATCCATCCTGAGCCAATCCCCATCTTGATTACCTCAAGGACCGTGTCCCGTCATTTCAACTCGCTGACAGCCTTCTCCAGGCGCATTCTGACGTACTCTCGGACCGCGTTCCTGATCGCGTCATCGATCGATACCGAATCCCCGTCCTTGACAAGCGCTTCCAGCTCGACTATCTTGGTCTTCGGCAGCTGCACGGTCACCCTCCCGATGTAATCGGGCGTGGTGTTTGCTTCCACGAAGGTCTCGATAGCCGTCCTGATCGCATCGGAGATGGTAGGGTACTTGCCGGTGTCTACCAGTGCCTGTAATGCCTGAAGCTTATCGGCAGGAATCCTAACCGTGATCCTTTCGCTGTCGACCATGACACAACTCTTGTTCATTGAATTGTCTGACGCTTTTCGCTAAAACGTCTGACAAAATGGATGATTCACTTGAGTATATATAAAAGTTGGTTAATCAATGCGTTATTTGCTCAATATTGATGGCTAACTGGAATGTTGTCGGACATATTTAGTTCATATTATCATCTTTGAAAACGTAGGATTATATCGAAGGCCGTCGAGGACTTGTACCAATCCTACTAGATTTCGACAAGGACTGATTGTAATAATCGACCTCGAGAGGCCAAGTCTTTCTGGTTGCATGAGGGGATAATTGGGGATAGGTGGTCCAAAATCCAGGATACGTTTTCTGACTCAAAAAGTATTGAATAGGTACTCGCAATTTTCGCGAAGAGATTCCTTCACAAGTTGCTTATTGAGACATAGAGCGACCCATCATCCTCATTATCTCCTCAAGTGCCACATAGATAGGCAGTGGGACACCCGCATTCCTGTAATTAGGACTTGGCATAACCTACCAGTATCGCATAAGTACGATAATAAAATAAGGATTTCGTTGAATTGGTCAGAAAGGTACAAGCCGCGTTAAACGATATTTCAATTCATTATTCGGTTAGGGACCAACCCTAACGAGGTATCGTCAATCCATCCCGTTCGGGCACCGGCCCCGGACAAACATTAATGTCGATATTTGCTCCGCTTCCCTGTCCATCGACCTAAACGGCCATTGTTATCCGCGCTTTATCTCTTCCAACTTCCAGCGGGGCAGGGGAGGCTTGTAACCGAGAATCTCCTCGTATTTATTCTCAATTGCCATAGCAATCTCATAAGTGATTGGATAACTGGTGTTCTTGCCTTTGAAGACGATATTTCATCCTGTTTGCCTAGTTTCCCTTGTGTTGGGAGCTTTCTGACCGGATTCCCAAACTAGCTATTGAGTCGTAGGTAACCATCATTCTGGAGACTTAAAACGCCAGTAAACGACAAGGACATCGCCCACTTCGATGCATAAGGGTCGTTTTATGAATTGTGAATATATCGATGCGACCGCGAAAAGAAATCCTCCGAATAGAGTGTGACACCTACTCCTATTGCTGTTATTAATGCGTATTTTTGATCATCTATAGTCAAAGCCTTTTCTAATGCAATGATACCTATAATTGCGATTACGAATAAAAAGAATGAGATCATTAAGCCAATAAACATATCATAAGTGGGTGATTCTCCATTTTGGAAATCCTCGTATCTTCAATCATAGATTGAAACCCCCCAAGATATCGCCATTGCAACGCCATTTACAGCTATTGATCCGATCTCGAAGGCCATCTTGCTCCATGGTTTTTCATAATTGTGTTGCTCCCAAATCCGATGAGCAATATCACAGACATACATGTCAGGCTCAGCAAACTTATGGCTAAAGATTTCACATTCTCTTCTTCTCCATTTCCCCGATCTAATTATTGACTACTGACGAATTTGTAAGGTCGATATATCATCATTATCGTCCGGTTCCAATATTTGACAATAACGGCCATCTAATCGGCTTATCATAAAATTCTATGAATTGACTACGATACAATTGATGATCACAATATCGACAGCAACGAACGACGGAATGCCGTCAAATCCCAATGCAATAACTTGCCGAACGCAGGAGATAATAAGCCGCACGACGTTGATGATGCCGTGTGCAGGATCATGGACGATCTCACAACGGCGGGTCTCGTACCTTGAAGATCGACTTCCCCATTTTGGAGAAAGCGATCCCCTCCACCTGCAGGCGAAAGGGAGAAACGTCGAGGCGATCAAGGACTATGAGAAGGCGGGGGCACCCACGCCATACTGAGCCACATGCCCTACGACAGAGCTCCAGATAACCCGCGGCGCCGATTTCAAACGTCGTACCAGATCACACTGGAGATGGCGGAACAGTGCATACGGGAATCAGGCGTGAAGGTGTTCGTCACGCTGGGTCCATACCCGGTATTGCTCATCGACCTCGCCAAAGAGCACGGCCTGGAGGTCGCAACGCAGATGATGAAGGAGGGCATGGAGTCGGCGGCGCGGCTGGTGCGTGAACGCAAGGCGATCGCCATCGGTGAGGTCGGCAGGCCCCATTTCGAAGTGCCCACGGAGATCATGGCGGCATCCAACGAGATCCTCAGTTACGGCATGTCACTGGCAAAAGAGGCATCCTGCCCCATCGTCATCCACGCCGAGACGGCCACCCCGGAGACCATGGAGGACCTGGGACGGATGGCCGACAAGGTCGGCCTGGACCGGGGCAAGGTGGTCAAGCACTACTCTCCGTCATTGGTGCTGGAAGAAGAGAACCGCGGGCTGATGGCGTCGGTGCTGGCATCAAGGAGCAGCCGTCCAGGAGGCATTCGGAAAAGGCAGCCGTTTCTTGGAGACGGACTTCATGGACGAACCGACCCGGCCGGGGGCGGTGCTGCCCATAGACACTGTGCCGAAGAGGATCAAAGGCCTGGCCCAATCAGGGGTCGCGACGCCGGAATTGATCGAGGCGATATGGAAGGTCAACCAGGAGAACCCCAAGAAGGTCTACGGCGTGGACCTCGAACGGGTCTGACGATCAACGCAGAATATCGAACCCGTCATGATGTTGCTTGCATTCCAACCATCTGATCCCGATCTTGTCCACACGGGCGAAGGGATGAAGTCTTCCTTGAGCATGCGGATGACCTCCTCGATGTCCCTCCTCTCCCCTAGGAACATCGCTCCCACCGTGCCGTCCGGCAGATTCTTGACCCATCCGCTCACGCCCTTTTCGAGAGCGAACTTTTCGTGTAGTCACGGAAATGGACCCCTTGGACATAGCCCTCGAAGATCGCGTCGGCACATCCTTCGATCAATTCGACCTATACGTTCTATCGCTTTCCGCCTATTTCATTTTCCCTGCGGCTGGAAGTACGATGCTTCATTTCGCCTGGCAGTAATGGCCCCGATATGATTTTAATAATCCGTCGGCATATGGGGAGCAGTATTAGTGGTCACTTCAGGTTATCAGGAAGGGAAATGGGATGTTGAAATCATTAGTCGAGGATGCACTGGCCAGGGATGACGCGCCCATGCCAAGGTTCGAACAGCCGCCGGCGTCTCAGCCGGCCTTCAAACAGGCAGAAGATGCGGACGCAGAACTCATTGCGATTCTGCAAACGCTTAGGACAAACATCAAGATCGTCGGTGTCGGAGGGGGCGGTTCCAACACCATCAACCGGATTTATGACGAGCAGATCGTTGGGGCCGAGACCTACGCGGCCAACACGGACGCGCAGCACCTGCTGATGGTCCGGGCCCAGCACAAGATACTCCTGGGAGGAGAAGCACCCGCGGGTTCGGCGCCGGAGCCTTGCCACAGGCCGGGGAGCAGGCGGCCCAAGAGGCGGAGCAGGAGATCCGCAAGGCGGTCCAGGACGCGAACATCGTCTTCGTGACCGCCGGAATGGGCGGCGGCACCGGTACCGGCGCCGCGGCAGTGGTCGCCGGAATCGCCAAGGACGCGGGAGCGCTAACCATCGCGGTCACGACCACGCCGTTCAAGGGCGAGGGCAAGATGAGGATGGAGAACGCGGAATGGGGCCTGGAGAGGCTCCGGAACTCTGCCGATACCGTCATTGTCATCCCGAACGACAAACTCCTCGAGCTCTATCCCAGACTTTCCCTTAACCAGGCATTCAAAGTAGCCGACGAGGTGCTCACCCGGGCGATCAAGGGGATCACCGAACTGATCACCAAACCCGGCCTCGTCAACCTCGACTTCAACGACCTGAGGACAATCATGAAGGGCGCCGGCGTGGCCATGATCGGCATGGGAGAGTCCACCGGTCACGTGGAGGACAGGGCACTGGAGGCAATCCAGATGGCCCTCAACTCCCCGCTGCTCGAGGTCGACATAAGCAGCGCGAACGGAGTGCTGGTCAACGTCGTCGGCGGTCCAGACATGACCATCGGGCGATGCTCAGAAGGTAGCTGAGGAAGTTCAGAAGCGGGTAAGCCCCAATGCAAGGATCATCTGGGGTGCGGGCGTCGATCCCGCGCTGGAGCACAAGATCCGGGTGATGGTGGTCATCGCCGGAGTGCACTCCAAGCAGATCCTCGGTAAGTCCAGCGAGCAGGCGAAGCTCAAGGGCTCCGATGTCGACTTCATAAAGTAACGGCGAAGCCGACAAACCCTTTCAAATCATCCTTCTTTTCTTCATCCTTCTATTATCTCATATCTCTTTAGAGTCGAACAGGAACACATCCTCTATCCTTACCTTGAAGAACCGCGATATTTTGAACGCAAGCTCGAGGGAGGAGTCGAATTTCTCGTTCTCGATGCAGATGATCGTCTGCCTGCTCACGCCGATCTTTTCAGCCAGTTCGGCTTGGGTCATGTTGGTCAAGGCCCTATATACACGCAGGTTATTTTTCATTGCGTTCATCACAGGGACAATATTATCGATGATGTAAGTGAGTATATGTACATAATGATATCATAACTGTACATATTGTTATACTTTCATATCCTTTAGTAAACATTGCTTGACATGCGATGCTCCGTAATTCGGGTTATCGGAACGAACCCTCCCAGTATCGAGCCTATCCAGACATGTGAAAGGCGAGCTATGAAAAAATAAGAAAATCCATTAATATATGAATTATCACCGAAATGTTTTATACACAACAAGCCTCTAACGACATTAATCATCAACCGCCAGCGATGCTAGGCGGTCCAACACGAAGGAAGTAAGCTGAAATCGTTCATCGCCGACGCCCTGACCCCGGGCCGGACCTGCAGGCGCAGCAGAGCCAGTCCAAACACCCTACAGCCAAGCCACCTCGCAAGAGGATGAGGAGCTGACCAAGATCCTCATCGGACTGAGGACCAGCATCAAGATCATAGGCTGCGGGGGCGGCGGTTCGAACACCATCGACCGGCTCTACGCGTCCAACATCAAGGACGCCGACCTTTACGCCGCCAACACCGACGCCCAGCACCTCCTGGTGACCAGGGCGCACAAGATCCTGCTGGGCCGAAGGAGCACCCGGGGTCTGGGAGCAGGGGGCATTGCCAGGGTGGGCGAAGAGGCGGCCAAGGAGGCAGAGGCAGAACTGCGAAAGGCCCTCCAGGGTGCTGACATAGTGTTCGTCACCGCCGGACTGGGCGGCGGCACTGGCACCGGTTCCGCGCCGTACGTGGCGCAGCTGGCCAAGGACATGGGAGCGCTCACGATCGCGATCGTCACTTCCCCGTTCAAGGCCGAAGGGGCGATCCGGGCAGAGAACGCCGAATGGGGCCTGGAGAGGATGCGCTCGGTCGCCGATACCGTTATCGTAATCCCGAACGACAAGCTGATCGAACTGGTACCCAGATATTCGCTGAACCAGGCCTTCAAGGTCGCCGACGAGGTCCTCATGCGGGCCATCAAAGGCATCACCGAGCTGAACACGAAACCTGGATTGGTCAACCTCGACTTCAATGACCTGAGGACCATCATGAAGGGGGGCGGCGTGGCCATGATCGGAATGGGCGAGGGCGAGGGCGATGACCGGGTGGAGGACGCGGTCAACGAGGCGATCAACTCACCGCTCATCGACGTCGACATCACTGGAGCGAACGGAGTGCTGGTGAACGTCACCGGCGGCGAGGACATGTCCATCGGCGACGCCCAAAAGGTGGCGGAGATGATACAGGCCAAGGTCTCGCCCAATGCCAGGATAATCTGGGGCGCGTCGGTCGACCCGGCCCTGGACAACCGGGTCCGTGTGATGGTCGTCATAACCGGGGTCAAGTCCAAGTACATACTCGGTCCGAAGGAATCCCGGGCTGCAAAATCGATGAACGTTGACTTCATCAAATGATGCGAATACCTGAGCAAAGGATTATCTAGAGAAAACTAATAGACCTCTCTTCAAGAGTGCTTTAAAATGGATGTCGTCGAGAAATCCTGGGAAGTCCAAGAGACTATCGAAGATAGGGTCAAGAAGATCGGCAAGGGCAAATACGGCCGTGTAATCAAAATGGCCCGAAAGCCCACTCCAGACGAGTATGTGAAGACCGTCATGATCACCGGCATAGGCATTATCCTCATCGGTGGGCTGGGCTTCGCAATATACTTAATATGGAAGTACTTGCCGGGAATGTTCGGATAATGTCAGTTCCATTGCCGGGGTATAACGTATGACCGATGAAGATAACCAGACACTAATGCCCCAGACGCAGGGCGGTTTCATCTCCCTTAGCGGAGACAACGCCCCGAGCATCATGGCGGCAGGAGCCGTCACGACCTGGCCGCTGCAGGTCAAGAGTTCAGAACAGCGGAAAGAAGAAAATCACTTTGCGACGTGAACGTAGCCCTGGAAGAGGGCGCGCCGGAATGGGAGATAAAGCTCACCGACGCCACGGGCACATCATTATGGGAGAGCCAGGCAGCAGGGGCGGCCCAGGCCGAGTTCAATCTGGACGGTCCCCGCCCCAAGGACATCAAGCTCATCGTTGAGGCGCCCAAGGGCGCACGTTATAGCGATAAGGTGACCATCACGCTGGAGGTCTGCAACATGGACCAGGTCTGCGCGACCAAGGAGTTCACCGCGATCCGCCAGGCAATCGATCCTGGTCCTCAAGACCTCGATCGGCCACGAAAGGAACGTCGCAGACGGGGTCTCCAGCAAGGCCAAGACCGGCAACACTGGCATATTCGCCATACTTGCCCCGGGCAAGTTAGATGGTTACGTCTTCATGGAAGCGATGAACACCGACCTGGTAAGGGAGACCGTACGAGGCGTCCGCAAGGCCAAGGGCCTGGTGGAGGGTGAGACGAGCTTCGGCGAGATCGAGCACTTCCTGACCCCGAAGCCGCTGGTTTCCGGGATCATGGAGGGCGACGTGGTCGAACTGGTCGCCGGTCCGTTCAAGGGCGAGAAGGCCAGGGTCCAGAAGATCGATGAGAGCAAGGAAGAGATCACCGTCGAGCTGTTCGAGGCGACCGTTCCGATACCGGTCACCGTCAGAGGCGACCACGTGAGAGTTCTCGAGAAGGAGAAGTGAGTATAATGCCAGAGACTATTGAAGTGTTAGTAGACGGTGGCAAGGCCACACCCGGACAGCCGCTCGGCCCAGCGCTGGGCCCGACCGGGATCAACGTCGTCCAGGTCGTGCAAAGATCAACGAGAAGACCCAGGCCTTCGCAGGGATGAAGGTCCCGGTCAAGATCACATAAACGCGAACAAGACCTTCGACATCAAGGTCGGCACCCCGCCAACCTCCGCCCTCCTGTTCAAGGAGCTGGGCGTGGAGAAGGGCTCGGGCGCCCCGAAAACGACCAAGGCCGGCGACATCACCATGGAGCAGGCTGTCAAGGTCTCCGAGATGAAGAAGGACTCCCTCATGGGCAAGGACCAGAAGCACCGTGCCAAGGAGGTCATCGGAACCTGCGTCTCGTGCGGAATAACCGTCGAGGGCAAGGAACCAAGGGACATCCTGAGGGAGATCGACGAGGGTAAGTGGGACGCGAAGTTCGCGGCCTGAATTGCCCCGTCCCTTTGCAATAGATTTATAAACGGTAGGTCCATTTAGGGGCCTACCGCTCTGTAGGAGAGGCAACTCGTTAATACTACAGGAGGAATAGCATTGGCAGAGAAGACAACACTAACGGCCCTGAGGCAGTGCGGATTCGTGAGGCATTTGATGCCATCGCGGTCAACATCAAGACCTTCACCACCATCGAATACACCGACGAAGTGGCCGCGCGCGAAGATGTCCGCACCGGCAAGATCGACGCCGCCGTTGTGATTCCCGCGCAGTATTCGCGCCGGGTTTATGCCGAAGACGCGCCGCGGCATCGGCCTGGTCGTCGATAACTCCGATCAATTCACCTCCAGCACCATGGCCTCTGAGATGCAGTTGGTGGTCGATTCATTGACCGCGCCGCTCATTCAGCCGCGCATCGGCAACAAGATCGCATTGGAGGTCGTCGAACTCTATCCCTTCGTCAATTACCTGAAGTTTCTGCTTCCCTGCTGCATCTCATGGCCATGTACATCTCGGTGATAATC
>CAWDCQ010000034.1:0-26293 GCA_963800775.1 uncultured Methanomassiliicoccales archaeon
CCGTGTCCCGGTCCTCGTTACGGATGAATATCGTGAGCGGCGTCCCAGAAGCCCTGCCGTCCCTCACACCGGAGACGATCTCGACCCGATCCGCTTCCTTGCGCGGGGTCCCTATGCCTTCGGAGGGCTTGCGCAGGTCGACCTCCCTCTGCACCGCCGCCAGGTCGATGATCAGTCCCGGGGGAAGACCGTCGATCACGCAGCCAACCGCCTCGCCGTGGGACGACCCGAACAGGGTGACCTTCAATGTGTGACCGATCGTGTTCATTTTTCCGCCTCCATCGATGCACCGAGCGAGGTCATGTCCTTCACGAACCCGGGGTAGGAGATCCTGAAGCAATCGCCGTCCCCGATGGTGGTGACGCCCTCCGCCACCAGGGCCGCCACCGATGCCGCCATCAGGATGCGGTGGTCGGCCAGCGGGTCCACGAACACTCCTTTCAGCGGGCACGGTCCGTGCACGACGCAGCCGTCCTTCTTCTCCCTGATGTCCGCTCCCATGTCGGCCAGGAACTTGACCGTGGAGGCGATGCGGTCGCTCTCCTTGTAGCGGACGTGCTCGGCATTGACGATGGTGGTGACGCCCTTGGCCTGGGTGGCCACCACCGCCACTATCGGGAACAGGTCTGGGGCATCGGCCAGGTCCACCTCGATCCCCTGCAGCGGGGCCGCGGCCACCGAGACGGCGCCGCCATTCTGGACTACCGATGCCCCGAACCGCCTGAGATGTCCACGAACATGCGATCCCCCTGCCTGTCCTTGGGGTCCAGATTGATGACCGTAACTTTGCCCGCCAGCGCACCGGCGGCCAGCGGGAACGCGGCGAGGAGAGGTCCCCGGGGACGACGTAGTCCTGCGCCCGGTAGGACTGGCCTCCGGGCACGTGGAAGATACCCTCCGACTCGGAACAGCCGGCCCCGAACCGGGACATCATGTCGATGGTGATCTCCACGTAGGGACGGGACTTGAGGTCGGTGGTGATGTGGATGTCCGTGTCCACATCCTTCAGCGGCGACGAGATCAGGAGGGAGGAGATGAACTGGGAGCTGACATCGCCCGGTATGTGGGTCTCCCGGCCCTTGTTCGGGCCCCTAACCACGAGCGGGCCAGCCCGTTCCCCCGGGTGGAATAGCACTCCACTCCCAGTTCTTTGAGCGCGGAGATCAGGGGCTGCATCGGCCGCTTGCGTATGGAATCGTCACCGGTGAGCACGGTGTGGCAGGGCAGGAGCGATGAGATCCCGGCCACGATCCGGATGGTGGTCCCGGAGTTGGCGGCGTTGATCACGTCATCGGGGCAGGTCAGGTGCCCGCCCTCTATGAGACACGCCTCGCCGTCGAATGTCACCGACCCTCCCAGCCTGCGTACCGCCTCCAGGGTGGCCAGGGTATCTCCCCCGAACAGGACGTTATCGAGCCTGGAGGTGCCTTTGCCGAGGAGCGCCAGCACCATGGCTCGGTGGGTGTAGCTCTTCGAAGGGGAGGCAGAAAGTGTCCCCTCGATCTCCGATGTCCTGACCAGGAGGTTCATGCGTTCGTACCGTTGAATATGTCGGTTATTATGAACTCTTTGGTGGATTTTATGTCAGATAGGAATTTTTCGAGCTTGTCGGATTCGACCAGGATGGCCGTTGCCGGGCCGGTCCCGGAAAGCCCGGCCGACCTGGCGCCCAGCTCCAGCGCCTTGAACGCGATGTCCTGGTCCACCTTCAGCGCCGAGGCGTAGCACAGGCCGTTGAGCTTCATGGCGCTCATGTACTCTCCTTTCATCGCCATCTGGAAGGCCATCTCGGCCAGGTCCGCGATGGCCGATATCCGTTCCCGGGGCAGCCCTGCCTTCCGGGTCTGGAACGGTGGGACATGGATCACGACCTTAAGTGCCGGGTCCATCGGTTCCTCCTGAGCAACTGGTTGGTCCGGTTGTCGGTGACCACCGCCCCTCCCAGCCAGGAAGCGCAGGCGTCGTCGAACGCCCCGGTGACCGAGACGCCCGCCTCGATGGCGCATGTGGTGCCCAGCCTTATGGCGAACAGCGGCTCGACGGTCTCCTCGAGCGCGTCCAGCGTCGCCATGATCACCGCGTTGGCCGCCGCGCTGCTGCTCTTCAGGCCCCGGGAGACGGGATCTGCGAGCGGGTGACGATCCTGGCCCCCAGCCTCTCACCGGGACGGAGCTTGTCCGCCACCGTGCGAAAACAGTTCTCCACCAGTCTGGTCGGTTCCCCGGTGAACCCTTCGATCTCCACATCGACCTGCGACGAATCGTCCAGGGTCACCTCTGCCCAGGTCCTCAGGTCGATGCCGAACGCCGCGCCCCTGCCGGTGGCGATGGCATTGACGATGGTCGCGGCGCCGTGCGACTCCCCTTTCCCGGTACGGCTCATGGGAGCGCCTCCCTGAAGGCCTGCTCCATCACCTCGTATGCCGGGGCCTTGCCCGTCCAGAGCTCGAAGGCCTTCAGGGCCTGGTAGATCAGCATGTCCTTGCCGGAGACCGGGACCGCGCCCTTCTCCCTGGCCACCTCCAGGAGCATGGTGACCGGCGGATTGTAGATGGTGTCGAGCACCAGCATTCCCTTCTGGATCGCCTCGGCCGGGACGGGAAGCTCGTTGGGGAACCCCTTCATGCCCACAGGTGTGCAGTTGACCATGGCATCGTAGCGGCCTTTCGTCAATGAGTCGAAACCCACCGCGGTCACGTTGTCGAACTTTTCCGCCAGCGATGCCGCCTTGGTGTTGGTGCGGTTGGTGATCTTGACCTTCGCCCCGGTCTCGCTGAGGTACGCGCACACCGCCCGGGAGGCCCCGCCCGCCCCCACCACCAGGACGTCCTTGTCCTTGGCATCGAAGCTGGCCAGCTCGAAGGTCTTGGCCACCCCGTAATAGTCGGTGTTGCTGCCGATCAGCGTTCCCTTCTGGTTCGTGATGGTGTTGACCGCGCCCACCTTGATCGCCTGAAGGTCCAGGCGGTCCAGCAGGGGAATGATCGATTCCTTGTGGGGAATGGTGACGTTAATGCCGCGCATTTCCAGCTCCAGCATGATCCGGGTGACCGTCTCCAATTCCACCGGAGCGGCCGGGAGCTTGAAGTACATTCCCGGCAGGTCGAGCGCCCGGAACGCCGCGTTGTGCATGGCAGGTGAGACGGTGTGTTCCAGCGGATGGCCGGTTATGCCGGTGACAATGGGTCGGTCTCCCAGCCATTTCATCGTTGCCAGGTCTATTTGGCCCGGCGCCGCCTCCTTACCTGGCTCAAGGGAAACATAGGTCAGGCTGGCGCCGTACCGGTTGGCGCAGACTCGGGTGATGCCGCCCAGCGGCCCCATGCCGATGAGCGCGAACTTCCTCTCCGCCAGGGAGAACAGCTTGCCCGCCGCCACCAGTGCGCCCACGTCGGTCACGGTCTCGGCCTTGTAGACCACCTTGGGGGTGTCGCCCTTGGACCCGTTGGCCACCAGGTGCTCGACCACTGCCATTAGGCGGGGGCTGGATCGAAGATGTGCGAGGAGACGATACCGGGTCCCGTCCAGGTCCCGGCGGTGCAGGAGCGGGAAGTCATCCTCCAGGTCGATGAAGTCGAAGGCGGCCTTGTACGCCTTGGCCAGGAACTTGACCTTCTGCTCATCGGTGCCCTTGTACTTTCCGCCCTGGGCCACCGAGCGGAGCGTCGCTATCTTGGGGATCTGGAATTCCTTGAACGCGGAAAGGTCCTTGGGCAACTGGGCAAAATGGTCGAACCGGACCTCGATCAGGTCGGCGCCCATGGCGACCGCTTTCCGGGATGCTTCCAGGGCCTCGTCCAGGCCGGTCTCGATGATCGATACGCAATGCTGCATCATCTCTCCGTTATGGTCTCTTTGATCGCGTGCCCGAAGTGCCTCCCGCCCTGTTCCAGGCGCACGAACACATCCTGGCCCACCTTGAGCTCGGAGATGGACACCGGACCGGTCGGCGTGCACATGCGGATGGTCTCCGCGTTCTGAAGGATGGTGGTGTACTTCCTTCCTTCCGATTCCACCTCCACCAGCAGCAGCGGCCGCACCTCGATCTTGGCCCGGCCGACCACGACCGAGCGGCTGTTTCCTTCCGTGTCCACCGCCATGACCTCCTCCCCGCTGTTCACCTCGGAGAGGTACTTGGTCTTGCCATCCGCGGTGAGCACGTAGGCGTGCACCGGGCCGGCATTCACCCGGAACGGCCGGGCAGCGACGTACTCGCTCTCCATGGCCTCCGATTGGATAAGGAAAAGCAATTGGACTGGGAACCGACCAGCATGCCCTCGCCGATGCGCAGCAGAGAACAGGTGTCGAGGCAGACCCGGTCCCCGACGTTCACCGGGACGATGCGGGTCACCTTCAATGCGGTCAGTCCGATCTTGGGCCGCTCGCCCTGGGCCAGTTCCTTGAAGTCCTTGATCTGCGAGGCGTCCGCCGGCTCGATGACGATGCCGTCGACGCCTACCTCCAGGGTCTTGGAGAAAACCTTGGCCTCCTCCGGTGTCGCCGCCCCCGCCAGTATCCTGGTCTTGGAGCGCTGGAACTCGGCGATGAGGTTCTCCAGCGGGATGATCTTCCAGTCGTTGGCCGCGATGAGGATGTTGGCCACCTTCCCTTTGAAAGCGGAGGCCTTGGCCAGGTCCTCCGGCCGGTCGATGGTGACCATGGCCCCGATCCTTTCGCCCTCAAGGAACAGGTCGCTGCCGTTCACCTCGATGGCCTCGAACCGCCCCAGGCGCTTGAGGTCCTTGTCCTCCGCCCTGATCATGATGGTGGAATATCCAGACTCCAGCGCGGTCGATACGACCTTCTTCCGTTCCTCGTACGAGGGGAGGTGGTCGGACCTGACCCAGACGGTCTTGCCCTTGTCGCTCATCGGATATCACTTCAGCAGCTTGATGGCTTCCTCGACTTCCAGGTCCTCGATCACGATCGCCGATATGGCCTTGGTGATCCCGGTAACGTTCCGGTGCTGGAAGATGTTCCTGCCGATCGAGACGCCCTTGCCCCCGGCGTCGACCGAGTCCCTCACCATCTGCAGCAGTTTCTCGTCCGAGTCGATCTTCGGTCCGCCCGCTATGACCACCGGTGCCAGAGCGCCCCTGACCAGCTCCCGGAAGGAATCGATGTCCCCGGTGTAGTTGGTCTTGACGATGTCCGCGCCCATCTCGGCCGCGGCCCTGGCGCACAGCTTGAGCTTGTCGATGTCGTATGCGTCCGCGGCGTCCTTGCCCCGGGGGTAGATCATGCACAGCAAAGGAACGCCCCATTCGGTGCACTGGCGGCTGACATTGCCGAAGTCCGAGAGCATCTGGTCGTCCCACTCGTTGCCCAGGTTGACGTGTATCGAGCACGCGTCGGCCCCCATCTTCAGGGTTTCCTCCACGGTCGTGACGAGCACCTTCTTGCTCGGGTTGGGGCTGAGGTTGGTGCTCGCAGAAAGATGAACGATGAGCCCGATGTCACGCCCAAAGGACCTGTGGCTGTACGGAGGGATGCCCTTGTGCAACACTATGGCGGTTGCTCCTCCCTGTGACACCTTGTCTATCGTGGACTTCATGTCCAGCAGTCCTTCCATGGGTCCCATCGATATGCCATGGTCCAGTGGCACGATGACCGCCCGGCCGGTCGACCGGTCCATGATGCGCTCCATCCTTACGCTTTTGCCAAGCACTGTATCACCTTTCCCGTGACAATATCTAGCATGCTTATTTAGGTTTCGCCATTTCGCACACGGTCGTAAACCCGGTAAGCGCGCTTCCCATCTCTGGGTGATATCGTCGCGGTCCGGGGTGTTCATTGGTGCCACCTAGTTTATACGTTTGCGTTCGGGAACGGATGTTCAAAGAGGTCCAATGATAACCGATATTATGCAGTAGGGCATTGTCGGCCGCATATGTGGAAGCAGATCGCGAACTATTTCGGCCGTTACCCTTCGCAGGCCAAGGTGGCCAAGCTGCTGCTGGAGAACGGCATGAGGGTGAGCGAGGGCCGGATATACTGCGGCGAGGTGGAGGTAGCGGACGTGGCTCTGGGCCGTGCCGCGGGAGTGGACCGGAGGATCGTCCGCGCGGCGGTCGAGACCATCGGGTCCAGCCCCGAGCTGTCCAAGGTGTTCGCGGCCCTGAGGCCCACGCTTCTGCTGCGGGACGTCGCCCCGGTCATGGGATGGTCCGCGATCGAGATAATCCCCAGCAATGCCACCACTCCGGGCATCGTCGCCGACGTCACGACCGTCATCTCGAACGCTGGGATCAGCATCCGCCAGGTGCTGGTCGGCGATCCGGACCTGAGCGTGGAGCCCAAACTGTACGTCATCACGCAGAGCCCGGTGCCGCCCGAACTGATACCCAGCCTGAAGGCCTGCCGGGGCGTCAAGACCATCGTCATCCATTGATAACATGGTCGATGTCGAGAGGGGTTCGCCCGCTCCCTATGTCGGAGTGGCGGTCGCGGTGTTCAGCGTTTCCTTCGCCTCCATCTTCATACGCTGGAGCGATGCGCCGGCGGTGGTTATCGCCGCCTACCGGATGCTGTTCGCGGCGCTGATGCTTCTGCCTTTCGCTTTCTATCACCGGGAGCGGGACTTCGGTGGCATAGACCGCAGGACGACCGCAATCCTCATCCTCATCGGCCTGGTGCTGGCCGTGCATTTCGCCGCCTGGATCACCTCCCTGGAGATGACCTCGGTGGCCAGCTCAACACTCCTGGTGACCAGCCACCCTCTGCTCGTGGGCCTGGTGTCCATCCTGGTCTTCAAGGAGTCAGGCAAATGGACCGCGGTGGGCGTGCTGATCGGTTTCTGCGGGGTCCTGTTCATCTCCTTCGAGTCCCTGGGCGACGGTTCCTGGAACGGCGACCTGCTTGCCCTCATAGGCGGTGTGTTCGCCGGGATATACATCATGAGCGGCCGGGTGATGCGCAGGAAAGTCAACCTCATCGCCTACGCGTTCATCATCTACCTGTCCGCCGCGGTGTTCCTCTTCGGCACCGCACTGGTCCTGGGAGAGCCGATCTGGCCCTACCCCCTGGAGGAGTTCGTCCTGTTCTTGCTGTTGGCCGGCGTTTCGACCATCTTCGGCCACACCCTTTACAATTGGTCCCTGAAGTACGTCACGGCGCCCTTCGTCAGCGCCTCGTTGCTGGGAGAGCCCATCATGGCCTCAATTCTGGCGGCGGTCTTTCTGGCGGAGCTGCCGTCATCCTACCTCTATCTCGGCGGCCCGCTCATCCTGGTAGGTGTTCTCTTCGTGGTCTACGATGAGCTGAAAAGCAAGAAGGTCATCGATATCGTCGATAAGGACCCCATTTGAAGTGGGTAGTCGCCGGCGCTCACCTGGTCACGAGCCAGTCCATGGCCTCGGCCTTGGTCTGGAAGGATGCGATGTTCCGTTTGTTCTGCATCGAGACCGCGGTCTGGAGGACCGCCTTTGTGCCTTCGGCCCCGACCACCGCCGATGCCTTGACGAACGGCGTGTTCTTGGCCGCGAATTCCTTGACCGCGGCGCCGGTCTCCATGTTGTACGCCGCATTGGTGGCATCGGTCATGAGGAGGGCACTGTTGGCCGGCATCCTCGAGATCTTCTGTTGAGCGTCTTTCAGGACCGTCACGAGCTGTTCGGTCGTGGTGTTCGATATGTCGACAGAGACGATGCTTTTCCCCTTGTACGATACTATTTCGAAGGACTTCATTGCGATCCGACCGACAACTTTAGACGTTGTCCTGATATTATTCGCCAGGTCGGTTTATAAATCTCCCTGGTCAATTTCCAATGGACGATAATTTAGAAATAGCAGTGCGGGGAACATCGCACCGTCCGTTCGCCCTCAGGGGCGGTTCTGGTACGATGCCAGGTCCCTGACGGAGAGGTCCCCGCGCTTTCCCCGCCTTATGGCCCCCACGGTCGCCCTTGCCCCTTGCATGGTGGTCAGGAAAGGTATCTCCAGTTCAACCGCCAGCCGTCTCATCATGTATCCGTCCCGGATCGAACCGGAGGCGTAGGACGGCGTGTTGACGATCAGGTTGATGTCGCCCTTCCTCATCAGGCCCAGCGCGTCCGGCGCCACATTGTCCTTGACCTTGTAGACAGTGGTCACCGTCAGGCCGTTGTTCTTGAGGAAATTGGACGTGCCTTTGGTAGCGTAGATTCCGAACCCCATCGCCGCCAATTCCCTAGCGATCGGCAGTGCGGCCGCCTTGTCCGGGTCGCTCACGGTGATATAGACCCCGCCCTCCATGGGGAGCTTGTTCCCGGCCGATATCTGGGCCTTGTACATCGCCGAGTCCAGGTCATCGTCGATGCCCATGACCTCGCCGGTGCTCTTCATCTCCGGGCCGAGGATGCTGTCCACGCCCGGCAGTTTCAGGAACGGGAAGACCGACTCCTTCACCGCCACGTGCCTGAACTCGGCCACACCTACGTGGCCAAGCTCCTTCAATGACTTGCCCAGCATCACCTTGGTGGCGAGCTTGGCCAGCGGCACCCCTATCGCCTTGGACACGAACGGCACGGTGCGGGACGCCCTGGGGTTGGCCTCAATCATGAACACCTCGTTGTCCCGGACCGCCAGCTGGAGGTTCATCAGGCCCTTGACCTGGAGCGCCATGGCCACGTCCCTGCTGATCTGGATGATCCGGTCGAGTACGAACGAAGGGATTGTCTGGGTGGGCAGCATCATGGTCGCGTCGCCGCTGTGGACCCCTGCCTCCTCGATGTGCTCCATTATCCCACCGATGTACACGTCCTTGCCGTCGGCGACCACGTCTACATCGATCTCGATCGCGTGGGAGAGGTACTTGTCGATGAGGACCGGGTGGGAACGGGACACCTTGACCGCCGTCGCCACGTAGGTCTTCAGCTCATCCTCGCAGTATATGATCTCCATCCCCCGGCCGCCCAGGACGTAGGATGGCCGGAGAAGCACCGGGTAGCCGATGCGGTTGGCCACCTCCTTGACCTCGTCGAACGAGAAGCCTGTGCCCGATTCCGGCTGTTTGATGCCCAGCTTCCTCATCAGGGCGGTCCAGCGTTTCCGGTCCTCGGCCATGTCGATCATGTCCGGACTGGTCCCGAGGATCTTGGCCTTCTTGCCTTGCAGCGCCTTCTCCAGCGGCACCGCCAGGTTGACCGAGGTCTGGCCGCCGAACTGCACTATGACCCCGTCCGCGTCCTCCTTATCGATGACGTTGACGACGTCCTCGAGGGTCAGCGGTTCGAAGTAGAGCCGGTCCGAGATGTCGTAGTCGGTGGAGACCGTCTCCGGGTTGTTGTTGATGACTATGGCGTCGACCTGCTCCTCCTGGCAGGCCATAACCCCATGGACGCAGCAGTAATCGAACTCGATCCCCTGCCCTATGCGTATGGGGCCGGCGCCGACGATGATGACCTTCTTCCGGTCGGAGCGCTTTCCTTCCGACTCGGTCTCATAGGTCGAATAGTAGTAAGGTGTGGCGGCCTCGAACTCGGCGGCGCAGGTGTCGACCATCTTGTAGGTGGGCCGGATGCCGTGCTTCTCGCCGCATCTCCGCCACCTTTTCGATCGGCACCTTGGAGTGGTTGGCGATGCTCTCATCCGGATAGCCCATCCCCTTGGCCGTCCTCAGCAGATCTTCGCTCAGTCCCTCCTTCTTCAGCCTCGTCTCGATATCCACCAGGTCTCTGGACCTTGCGCACGAAGAACTCGTCCCAGGCTGTGAGATGGGCGATGCGCTCGATGCTCATGCCGCGGCGGATGGCCTCGGCGATCGCGTACAGCCGCAGGTCGGTGGCCACGCTCAGCTCCTGCTCTATCTTCTTGTCTGTCCAGTTCGGTTCCGGTTCGAGGTCTATCCGGTCCGTCTCGAGCGAGCGGACGGCCTTCATGATACCCTCCTCCACGCTCCGGCCGATGGCCATGACCTCGCCGGTGCTTTTCATCTGCGTGCCCAGCGTCCGGTCCACGGTCCGGAACTTGTCGAAGGGCCAGCGGGGTATCTTGATGACGCAGTAGTCGATCGTCGGCTCGAAAGCGGCGAAGGTCTTGCCGGTGATCTTGTTGGGGATTTCGTCCAGCGTCTTGCCGATGGCGATCTTGGCCGCCACCCGGGCGATCGGATAGCCGGTGGCCTTGGATGCCAGAGCGGAAGAGCGCGACACCCTCGGGTTCACTTCGATGACCCGGTAGTCCTTGGTCGCCGGGTCGAAGGCGAACTGGACATTGCAGCCTCCCTCGATGCCCAGCGCCCTGATGATCTTGATGGCCGCAGTACGCATCCGGTGATGGTCGACATCGTTCAGCGTCTGCACCGGTGCGATGACTATCGACTCGCCGGTGTGGATCCCCATGGCGTCCAGGTTCTCCATGGAGCAGATGATGACGCAGTTGTCCTTCTTGTCACGCATCACCTCGTACTCGAGCTCCTTCCAACCGATGACGCTCTCCTCGATCAGCACCTGCTTGATGCGTGAATACGCCAGGCCCCTTCCCACGATCGGGCCCAGCTCCTCGTCGTCGTGGGCGATGCCGCCGCCGGTCCCGCCCAGGGTGTAGGCCGGCCTTATCAGCACCGGGTACCGGCCGATGTACTTGACCGCCTCTCTCGCCTCTTCCAGGGTGTGGCAGGTCTTGCTCCTCGGTACTGGTTCTTCGATGCCGATCATGGTCTCCTTGAACAGCTCCCGGTCCTCGGAAAGAGCGATGGCCCGGGGCTGGGTGCCGTACAGCCGGCAGTTGAGCCGTTCCAGGTATCCTTTCTCCGCCAGCTCGGAGCACAGGTTCAGCGCGGTCTGTCCGCCCATGCCGGAGAGCACGCCCTCCACCTTCTCCTTCTCGATGATCTTGGCCACCGTTTCCACGGTGAGCGGCTCGATGTACACGATGTCCGCCATCTCCAGATCGGTCTGGATAGTGGCCGGGTTGGAGTTCACCAGGACGGTCTCGTAGCCCTCCTCGCGCAGGGAGCGGCAGGCCTGGGAACCGGAGAAATCGAACTCTGCGGCCTGACCGATGACGATCGGGCCGGACCCGATGACCATCAGCTTTCCTTTCTTGCCGGCGGTCATTTCCTCGCCTCCAGCATCTTGCCGAACTCGTCGAACAGGAAACCGGTGTCCCGCGGGCCGGGACAGGCCTCGGGGTGGTATTGGACCGAGAATATGGGGAGCTCCGTGTGCCTCATTCCCTCCACGGTGCCGTCGTTGACGTTGGTCTGCTCCACCACCAGGCCGCTCCCGTCGATGGACTCTGGATCGACGGCGTAGCCATGGTTCTGAGAAGTGATGAATACCCGGTCCCGGTACTTGACCGGCTGGTTCGCGCCGCGGTGCCCGAACTTCATCTTGTAGGTGCTGCCGCCGAACGCCAGACCGAGCAGCTGGTTGCCCATGCATATGCCCATGATCGGGTATTCCTCCTTGATCTCCGCGATGGTCCGTATGGTGGTATTCTTCAGGTCCGGGTGCGATGGGTCGCCAGGCCCGTTGGAGATGAGGACGCCGTCCACATGATGGTCGCGGAAGAACTTCCGCGGCGTGTCGTGGGGAAGCTGGTAGACGTTGAAGCGTTTGTGCAGTTCGCGGACTATGTTGGCCTTGACCCCGCAATCGAACAATGCGACGGTCTTGGTCGCTCGCTCGTTCTTGTGCAGGATGACCTTCGGGGTGCTCGCGATGCCCACCAGGTTATCGTCGGACGGATAGGGCATGGTGCGGAGCTTCTTGACCACTTCTGACGGGTCCTCGTCGAAGACGATGGCGCCGCGCAGGGTGCCCCTTTCCCTTATCTTGATGATGACGGACCGGGTGTCGATGTCGGATATGCCGGGAACGTTCTCCTCTTTCAGATAGGAGCCCAGCGTCTTGCCTCCGTACATGTCCGAAGGTTCGGTGCAGTTCTGCCTGACGACGAAGCCCCGGACTTGCACTTTGCCCGACTCCATGTCCTCGGAGTTGACGCCGTAGTTGCCTATCAGGGGGTAGGACATGATGAGGATCTGCCCCATGTAGGAAGGGTCTGTCAAGCTCTCTTGATATCCGGTCATGCCGGTGTTGAAAACGACCTCTCCGAAAGAGGTCTTTCCGGAACCAAAACCAGTGCCTTCCATTACCGTTCCATCTTCGAGTACCAGGAAGCACTTTGCCATTGAGATTCGATGGTATAGTTAGGGGGTACTTAACTTTTGTTGAGCTATCCTTTACACATATCATCCGCTTTGTCCATCATTGGACATGCTCGACATGCTGGCTAGTGCAGAATTGTCGTCATGGCAGCCTCTTCGCCGATGACGCATGTTCGATCCCCGTCCTGCCATGCATGCCCATCTGATCGAACGGGAGCTGGGTGTACGGGACGCCCTTAAGTGACTCGACGGGTCGGTAGGCAAAGCATCATCACCCTCGTCGTTCCCCAACGGTATAATAATGCCCGGACCCTTCACTTCGATCAGATGCGTGTTCTACATCAGGACCGGTTCAAAGGCGAGATCAAGGTGCAGATCGATGCGCCGGACGATCTATGGCATCTCTATAACATCATTCAGATAGGGGACATCCTGGTCATGTCCACCCATCGCCGTGACGAGTCCGCCAAGGTGGACAAGGTCCGGGCGGAACGCTCGGAGAAGAAGCGCATGGTGCTTGGGGTCAAAGTGGAGAAGATGGAGTTCCACGAGTTCGACGTCCGGCTCAGGGTGACCGGTGTCATCGTCGAGGGTGAACAGGACATCGGCTCTTATCACACGCTCAACCTCGAGGAGGGGGAGCAGGTCACCATCAGAAAGATCGATTGGAAACAGTCCCAGCTGGAACGGGTCCGCCGTGCCGTGGAGGACGCCCGGAAGCCGACCGTGGTCTTTGTGGCGCTCGAGAACGACGAGGCGGTCATCGCGGTGATGCGCCAGGCGGGCATCCAGCGGATGGCGGAGATCACCGGTCCGGCGGGCGGCAAGATGTACGACCAGAAGTACACGAACGATTACTACCTGGAGGTGCTGGCGAAGCTGAAGCAGGTGGCGGTCGGCGGAGTGCCAGTGGTCATCCTGGGGCCGGGATTCGCCAAGGAGACGCTGCTCGAGCTCGGAAAGGAGAAGGAGCCGGAGATATTCGAGAAGGCCTTTGTCTATCACACCGGCCAGGCCGGGATGACCGGAATCCAGGAGCTTATGAAGCGCGGTCTCGGGACCGAGGTGCTGAAGGACTCCAGGGTCGCCCAGGAGGTGAACCTGGTGGAGAAGGTGCTGGAGGAGATCGCCAAGGAAGGGCCGGTGGCCTACGGCCCGAAGGAGGTGCGGGAGGCGGTCGACGCCGGGGCGGTGGAGACGCTGCTGATCGTAGACAACGTCGTGCGCAACAAGGACTATGAGCGCATGATGAAGGCGGTGGAGGACCAGCGGGGGACGGTGATCGTCGTCTCCGAGCTGCACGAGGGGGGCAAGAAGCTGGACGCCATCGGGGGCATGGCCGCGCTGCTCCGGTTCAAGACCGCCACGGCGTACAGCTAGAAGACTGCATCATGGCATTCCCAGATAGATGACCGCACTTATGGTCACCGAAACGGTCGACATGCTTATCTCCGCAACAGAACCTGGAGACACCGGATCTGATAGAACGGGTTAAGGAACCTCCCGCAATATCAATCAATCTGTTTCAAATAATGTTGAAACGATTGATAGATTTAAATATGTTTCAAATGCAGTCATAGAAACAACAAACAACAAGAGGGATCGCTTGAAATCAGTCCTGTTCATCTGCACTCATAACGCCATCCGCTCCCAGATCGCAGAAAGTCTGGCTAATTCACTATACTCTTCTGTACTTAAAGCGGAGAGCGCAGGATCGAAACCCACACAGGTTCATCCTCTAGCTATCGAGGTTATGGCAGAGATGGACATCGATATATCTGGAAATGAATCCAAAGGACTGAAGCAATTCGAGGGCCGGGAGTTCGATTATGTAGTGATGGTCTGTTCCAATGACGCAGACACGTGTCCGTTCTTCCCAGGAGGGAAAGAACAGATCCACCATGCCTTTTACGATCCGGGTGAGATTAAATGGCAATGAGGAAGAGAGAAACTGATCGCTTTCCGTCATGCTCGTAATGAAATCAATAAGTGGATAATCGACAATCTGGTGCTGCCCAATTGTTGAGGGTCTGATATAGTTCCAAAGACCAGACGAGAAAAGAGTGCTATACCGATGCTCTGAACTGGTAAGATCGCTACATTGTGAATTTTGCCTCAAGTCTCCTATCTGTGTGGAACATGACTCGTCGTATTCGAACATCCATCGGATATCCGAATTCTTAAGCGTTAACCGAAATAGAGACGATCATGAAAGAAAGTCTCTCTTCTCGCGACACAACAGGACCACGTCAATCTCGTACATATTTGTGGACCAGACAGGGTTATCAATAAATTCTGATCTTTAAGTTTGACGATATAATGGTATCTGGCGAGATCGACTGTAATGCCGCCTTTTGCCTAAGAAGAATCATTCTTGGGATATTGCGATATATTCTTTGCCCAAGGCCACACTGGGTCGTGACCAAACCTTGCCGGTGGCACATTTCCGAAAATCTTTAGTATGCCCGCTTTTATGGAGATAGGTCCGCGTGACACTTGGTATCACGACAAATGTCCCCCAGGGGACTATGAAAGGCTGTTATTGTCGGCGATGGAGCGTTTCGAACTTATATCACTCCGACAGTGAGGCGCTCGTTCAGCCAGGTCATGCCCGTTGTTGGCCGAAAAGGCCGCTTCGCTAGATCAGGTCCGGTAGGAAGGGAAATTAATGAAGAAAAGGGACGAAGTACTTGCCAAATTGAACCAGCATCAACTTGTGATCTGCGACACCACCCTGAGGGATGGAGAGCAGGCCGCTGGTATCGTCTTCGCCAACCTGGAAAAGATGCGCATCGCCAAGCTCCTGGACGAGATCGGGGTGCAGCAGATCGAGGCAGGCATCCCGGCCATGGGCGGGGATGAGAAGACAGCGGTCAAGAACATAGCCCACCTCGGACTGGACGCCTCCGTGCTGGGCTGGAACCGGGCCAACCCGGCCGACATAGCGCATTCCATCGACTGCGACGTGGACTCGGTCGCCATCTCGATGTCATCATCGGACATCCACATCGAGCACAAGCTCATGAAGAGCCGGGAGTGGGTCATCGAAAAGCTGGTCGAGTCGATCGAGTACGCCAAGGCGCATGGCCTATACATATCCGCCAACGCCGAGGACGCTTCAAGGGCGGACAAGGATTTTATCATCACTTTCGCAAAGGCAGCCAAGGAGGCTGGGGCGGACCGTTTCCGCTACTGCGACACCCTTGGGATACTCGAACCGCGGCGCACCTACGACGAGATCAAGAGGATCATCGAGGAGGCCAAGATCGACGTGGAGATGCATACCCATAACGATTTCGGCATGGCCACCGCGAACGCATTGGCAGGTGTCCAGGCGGGGGCCAAGGTGGTCTCCACGACGGTCCTCGGCATCGGCGAGCGCACCGGGAACACCCCCATGGAGGAGATCGCCATGTGCGGAAAGCACATCCTTAAGTTGGACACCAACTTCGACACTTCCCGGTTCCGGGAGGTCTCGGAGTATGTCGCCCGGGCGGCCGGTCGGGACATCCCGGCATGGAAGCCCATAGTCGGGGACAACTGTTTCGCGCACGAGGCCGGCATCCACACCGATGGCGTCATCAAGTACTTCTCGAACTACGAGCCCTACACGCCAGAAGAGGTCGGGCTGACCCGCAAGATCATCATCGGAAAGCACTCCGGCAGGCACACGCTGAAGCAGGTACTGGCGAAGCGCGGGTATGAGATCGACGACGATGTGGCCGGCATACTGCTGGAAAATGTCCGGGCGAACTCCGTGGCGCTGAAGCGCAGCCTCACCGAGAACGAGCTGGTCTACATCTACTTGGATTACAAGAGAGGCATGTCAGGCAAATTCGTCGAGTGAGGATTCAAAGGAGCTGTTAAAATGGGTACAATGTCTGAGGAGATAATTTCAGGGCACGTAGGCAAGAAGGTCAAGGCCGGTGACATAGTGGTCGCTCCGGTGGACTTCATGATGTCCCAGGATGGGACCACCGGACTGACGATCAAGGCATTCAACGACATGGGCGGGAAGAAGATACTGGACCCTTCACGCTACGCGATCGTGATCGATCACAACGCCCCTTCGCCCATGGAAGGAGTGTCGAACATCCACAAGCAGATGAGGGAGTTCGCGGCGAAATACGGGGCCAAGCTCTATGATGTCGGGGACGGCGTATGCCATGTGCTGGTGCCGGAATCCGGCAGGGCGCTTCCGGGAACGATCATAATCGGGGCCGATTCGCACACCTGCACCTACGGCGCGCTGAACTCGTTCGCCACCGGTGTCGGCAGCACCGACATGGCGGCGGCCCTGATCAGCGGCAAGATGTGGTTCAAGGTACCGGAAACGATCAAGCTGGTGTACAACGGGCAACTGCAGAAGGGCGTTTACTCCAAGGACGTCGCCCTGCACATGGTGGGCACGCTCACGGCCAACGGCGCCACGTACAAGGCGCTCGAACTGTACGGCGACGTCATCGACCACATGTCGGTTGAGTCCCGGATGACCATATCGAACCTGGCGGTCGAGACCGGCGCCAAGGTGGGGATGATGCGCTGCGACAAGAAGACCGATGCGTATCTGAAGGGAAGGGCCCAGGCCAAGTACGCCCCGGCCGTGGCGACCGAAGATGCCAGGTACGAACGGGTCATCCAGGAGGACCTGTCCGAGTTGCCGCCGCAGATCGCCTGCCCGCCGGACGTCGATAACGTCGTGCCGATCAACAAGGTGGAGGGGTTGAGACTGGACCAGATATTCATCGGCACCTGCACCAACGGCCGGGGAGAGGACCTGGCGGTCGCCGCCAAGATACTCGCCGGCAAGCAGGTATCCAAGAACCTCAGGCTGCTGATCGCACCAGCTTCCCGGGAGATCTACCTGAACGCGCTCCATGACGGAACGGTGGAAACGCTGGTCAAGGCAGGAGCGATCATGATGACCCCGTCCTGCGGTCCATGCGTCGGAACATGCAACGGCGTCCCGTCGGACGCGGAGAACGTCCTTTCGACGGCCAACCGCAACTTCAAGGGCCGCATGGGCAATGTCAAGGCTGACATATACCTGTCATCCCCGGCCACCGCGGCATACTCCGCCATCAAGGGCTGCATCGCCGATCCCAGGGAGGTGCTGTGATGCAGGAGTACAAGGGCAAGGCGCACGTCTTCGGCAAGAACATCAACACCGACTACATCATCGCCGGCAAGTACAAGTTCAAGAGCCTGGACATGAGGGACCTGTCCACCCACCTGATGGAGGACCTGCGGCCCGGCTTCTACAAGGAGATCGAGCCGGGCGACTTCATCGTGGCCGGGGAGAACTTCGGCATGGGCTCCAGCCGGGAGCAGGCCCCTCTGGTCATACAGGCGGCCGGATGCTCGGCGGTCATCGCGAAATCGTTCGCCCGCATATTACCCAACTGCATCAACGTCGGACTGCCGTTGATCGAGTGCGACACCTCCGGGATCCTGAAGAGGTGACGAGCTAAAGGTGGACCTCGAGAAAGGCATCGTCCATAACCTGACAAAGGGGCAGGACATCAAGGCCATCCCGCTGCCGAAGGTCATCAGACAAGATCCTCAACTACGGCGGCCTGGCCGAGCACTTCAGGAAATACGGCGGGTTCAACCTCGATTGAAACTCTTTCCCGGGTTGAAGCCAGGCGGTGTTCTGTACGCCGCCTGTTCTGCACCCTCCATTTTTCCGATCTGATAGATCATGGCGAAGTAGACGGTGAACACCGAAATGAAGCTGATGGCCATGGTGATCGAGAAGAATCGGTCCGACCCGCCAGGACTGAACACGAACCCGGCTATCAGGGCCACAACGACGAAGATGCCGGTGAGCAGGGATTGGATGTTGGGCCATTTTCCTCCACCATGTGAAATGATGTAGGCGATGTAGGAGCCGATGATCAGCATCAGGAACGCGTTGAGGATGTGGGCCAACAGTATCACGCCCTCATCATAGCCGATGAAATCGAACGGAGTGGAGTTGGGGACCGGGATGAACAGGTTCAGGGACATGCCCAGCCAGAACTGGACATAGAGAAGGATGGCCTCCGCGATGACCAGCCGCCTCAGACTCTGATCTGTCATTACATGGCTGGATACTCTCGCTCGCTTGTAGAAATATCTAGCGCCATCTAAGGATCATTCCGTCATGAAGCATGGATATCGCAGTTTATCTGTTGAGTGACCATATTTCTCGGTTCACTGTTTCTCTCAGGGCAAGACAGTCTGACAGCAAGCACCATCGTTCCTTCGACATTCCATACGGCGGAAAAGAAACTGTAGGCTCCTCTGGAACATTCGCTAGAAGTGATAAATAACCCTGGAATTGTTTGTCAAAGAAGAGCAAATGACCTGCGGGTTCCAGCAATGCCCTTATGAAAATCTTCCGAACAGCAGTTCCAGCAACCGCGCCCGCCCTTGGAAGGCTTGACAATGGCAGGCATTTCTGAAGAAAGATATGTTCTCAACGGTTCCGTCCAGAGTAAAATGGACGATCCTGTTTGTTCCTTCGCCTCAATTGGTTGGGGTTATCTCACGACATTCATTGCCGCATATCTTCCTGGAGCAGGAACGAACTCCGGCGACGTGGGGCTGTTGATCGGAATTGCCGGTGCCGGCATGGGGTCACCGCCATCCCGATGGGCCTGCTGGCCGACCGCTTGGGAAAAGAAGAGAGTTCTTATCCGGGGCCTTCTTGGACTTCCAGTCACTCTTCTGGTCTTTGCGTTCACGACATATCTCCCCGACACTACTCGTGGCTTCTGCTGGCGGGGGGATGGCCGAGGGCGCATTACCGGCCTCGTGGAATGCGCTGATCGCGGATCAGACCGATGCCAGCAATCGCACACCGGCCTTCGTTCTGTCATTTATCATAAATGCCCTGATGGGAGGGGTCGGGATGGCTCTTCCATTCATATTTCCCTGGCTCGAATCAGCAGCAGGGCTCAGTTCGGCCACCGTGCACAGTGCTGCGTTCATCATCGTGGCCTCGATTGTGATTCTATCAGCAATCGCCCTTTGGCAAAGTTGAAGCAAATTCATCAATGAGGTGCAAAAGGTGTTCGCCTCACACATGAAGACCGGAGAAACTTATAAAAATCCCCCAGGCCGTGAGACGTCAACATGCCTTCTCGGGCCGGGGGCGGGTTTCAGATCATTCCGCTGAGTTCCTTACGGCGGCCATATTTCTCAAAAAGTACGCAATTCCCTATAGGTCGGAGCGGTCTCGCTGCTGGCGAACTGACCGGGGTCGCGATGGCATTCCGTCTTATCTGTTGTTCTGCCCTGGCAATGTATTACGGTTCCGGTCTCGAGCCATCGTTCTGACGTAAAGGATTCGCTAGTTAATTGATGTGGCGATACCTTTTTCCGGTTCCTGGGGCAGCCCTTGCAGGACCGCCTTGTACCTTGGCACCATCGATGTTGATGCAACATGGCCGGTCCATTCGTCCGATTCGTTGACATGACGGGGGTCATAGCTCGGCGGAGGATACAGAGGACTTGCGAGTGTGGTTGAGCGCCTGAGTACGGAGAAACATCTATAGTATCACAGCAGAGTTGTTGGTAGAGCATGATGCTTGCTTCAGGCGATTACAGTACACCGTTCCTTTTGGCAGGCGGATTCTATGTTGTATCCATAATCATGTTTTTTCTTTTTTACAGGTAAAGCAATAGACGAGCCAGACCATGACATAATTTTAGTCATTTTGGGTAAGATTCGGGGCCTTGGCATTCTCTTGACGTGATCTATCGTATTTCTATCTGTATTCATTTATGATGGTTCGGAAAGTTTCACGAGTACTCGGCACACCTGGCAGCATTATCGAGGTTTTGAGTATTTCGATGCCAGTGACTTTCCTATCGCCCTGAACGCTTCTTCAGTCTCGACGAAGTTTGGAATATGGCCGTCGCGGATCGCGCTCACACCCCGTTTCATTCTTCTCTCCCCCTGAGGATGCAACAGGCCACCATCTTCTGCATGTGTTGCTAGAATCTGATGATCTCGCTGCTCAACTGGCGGGGATCGAGCGCTGTTGTCGGAACCACGACTATCGACCGCGATATCCCACAGATCCTGATTGTCTATCATGACGTCGAAAACCTTGGCGAACCGGTCCGAGGCGGCGTCGCCTACTCGGTCCATAGGGTTCTCGTGGCTCCACTCTTCGGTCAGAAAGGGGTTCAGCTTTTCCAGTAGTTCCTCGGAAAGTTCCACCACATCGATCCCATACTTCTCGGCATAATCCGTTGACAGGACTGTGAACCCTCCCGCGTTCGTTATCACGATGGCACGGTTTCCGTGCGGATATCCTTGTGAAGAGAGCGGCTCCCCTATCTGAAACGCCTCCCTGAGCGAGTCGGAAGGGATGTTCCCTGCCTGACTGAAACCAGCCCGGTATACCTTTTCGCCTCCGGCCAAATTATCGCTCGTTTCAGGCCAGCATAGTGGGATGACTATGTTGGAGATCTTTGCAACAAATGCCCGCATCAGTCTTCCTATGCAAGGTCTACGACAGAAGACCGTTGGATGGTTGTTAAATAATAGCTCCAACAACTCATCCATTGGCAAGGAATGCAAGAGCACGGGACAGGCCATCGGAACAGTGAAACTGAAAGGCGAGGTAATTAAGAATGAGCAATCGAGAACAACCTTCCTCAAAGTGTGTTTTGCCCAGGGTTGAAAAGAGATGGTCTCGATTCTGACACTCAGTACCGAAAACAAGGGGTATCGTTGAAAACATTACCCGACCTATAAATTTGATGACACGTTTGGAAACTTCCAAACGAATGGACGTTTCGTGAGGTCTCCTTGATCGAGACAAAGTATCGTAAGGGTGTCTTGATAACAGGCATCCCTTTATCTGACCCCCTAGCACTTGCCAAGAAGTTCTCTAGGGAAGAGATAAAAGAGATCCTTAATACGGTGCGAAAAGGGGGAAAATGAGGGACGCATCGGAAACCGCGATCGCCGCCAAACCATCGGTTCATGTTAGTATCTGCGGTCCATGCAATATTTGCTACTCGGTCATAGCAAACGACCTATGAGTGTTACCTTGAGCTGGGTGGAGGCTTCGAGGTTGAAATGGATTGGTAGGCATATGCCTGATCTCTTGAGAGGACCAGCGGACCCCGGTTCAATGGCGTCTTGTACTGAGGCCATTGTGCTTCCGCCCCTACAATATTTCGGTCAAAAGCATCAACATCACCGTGACTGCGCATATCGCCAGAGCGATTATCACACATTTCCAAACTGGGACATCTCTCGGTGATATCATATCTTTCACCAACGAACGCGGGTCACCCGTTTGCCAACGAATATCTTGATGGTGGAAGGCATGCCTTCGAACGAGTGTCCGAAGTGAGTGATTTTAGCCCAGCAAGATGATTCTTTGGCAAATGTTTTATTGGGCCTATTTTCCAATTTGAGAATCTTTTACCAATCGGAAAGTGATCGTCGGCCAACGGTCAGGGGTGGGGAGCGTATGAGTCTCATGGATACATAGCAGGTGCGGCGATATTGAGTAAGTACAGCGATGTAGCTTCGACAGGGATGTATTGCCCTCTCTAATACCTAAGAGTTGGAAGAATCACCATCGTTCGATTCACTTTTCCTCATCAATGTGGAACTAATTCTGCAAAAAATGCTCGCCGACGGGCTACAAGGAGTTGCTTTAGAATAAACCCATTGACCACGGCTGCCCAGCAAGAAGTCGACCAGAGTTGTAGAATAATATGGGCTCGGAAAAATAATAAGACCGGTTAATAGAAATATTGAGTAAATACTCACCTTACTTACCTTGTTCTATATCCCAAACCTTCAAATTCATTCGGCCGTTTGATTGTAATTGGGTAACACGCCGGCCAAGGGTATGGTGCTGAGTGGAGATCAGCCAATTTGGGAACCCTAGTGGCGGCCGGTCGTGCCATAAGGCAATCGAAAGTCGATAGATAAAACACTTTCGCACTTCTAATCGTTGTTTTCCACCTTTATTCTCCATAAATACCTAAAAAGATAACCTTAATAGTTTAGTCGATCAAAGAGAGACACGATGTCATACAAGATCACTCGTAACCTGAACCGAAGTGGAAGCGGAGACACGATAATCACAAAAATAGTGGGGGTTTATCCAGATCTAAGTTCGGCCTTGGCCAAGATTGGATCTTTGAAGCCGGTGTATAAGAAAGATAAATCGATATGGTTGTACGAAGAGGGCACCTCCGCATCAGACATCGAAGCAGATTTCTATGCGCATGAAGCGGTTGGCTTCATTCGAATTACTTGGTGAATTTTCGAAAACCATCCGATATTATTCCTTAAGAGCAGTAATTTTCATGTTCCTTCTCAATCAACTATTTGTTATCATTGGGTTGTAGGAACGTATCTACTAACGAATAAGTCAGAAACCCGAGTCCATCAACTCCGCGAGAAGTGAAGATCGAAGATAGATCGCGGAGGCTTGCCAAAGTCTCTAAAATTTTATACATGGTCAAGCTTCGGTTTGAAGGAATAATCCACAAACGTATGATCACTCAATTCCATTACTCCTCAATCGAATTTCGGGCAATTAAACAAGTCATAAATATAGGCGACAAGGCGACCGATGTGTGCTGTGTCAATCCGCATATGATATGAAAGACACAGAGATCTGCTGATGGATAATACGTATCATCGATTTTCGAGTAGATTGGAATGATTCACAGCTTCATCATTATTCGGTCAAGAAAGAGACATTCTATCGGTTCAACGATCAGATATTTGCTCTTTCAGGTTATTAACCATAATACCCGTGGCGTTCACTTCGATTTCAGTCATTTTCTCTATGCAGTATAATATTGGTGAGGGATTTTCTCCAGTACAATTCATTGGATTCGGCTATTGTTGCTCTCAATCCAGATGAACCATGACGTAACGACAGAGCCATCCAAAGAATCAATACTCACTCGTTCTTCAAACATTTCTCGACGAAAAGCGTAATCTGATGTTCAGTTAATAGGTATTCCGATTGGCTTTTGGTTCGCCTCATCCGGTACTGCTTATCGACCCTCGGATAAGGCGAGCCTCGCAGTGCTATTCAGCAGGTGACATGCAGCAATGCCACTGTCTTGCGTCCATCCTTCTGCATCCAGTTCAGCGCTTCTGGTGTTGGTCCAATGAAACTTATGTTTTCATTGAGGATCTTTTGGGCCTTGGGTGTGATCGGCATCGCCCCGTCCTGGCCGGTCCCGATTACGATCAGGTCTGGCTTGACCCTGAGAAGCGGAAGAAGCTCGGTTCGGGTCAGTGGAGTATGGCCGTACTTCGCCTTTTTATCGCGGGATAGTTTCTTGTCCCTTTTGATAACGGAGCCATCCATCAGGACAACGACATCATTTTCGAATTTCTTTCCGTCGATGATCACCCATCCAAACCCAGAGCTGTATGTCGGGGAATCCATGGCACCCTCGATCTCAGGGGCGGGTCCCTCCGTATCGTCCGAGGTAGTGGACACTCTGCCCTCTTTTTCTTGAGGGAAAACGAGAGTTTGCTCCCGCTCTGTAGATCTCTCGACTTCCTCATCGGTCGAGACGCTGGCCCCTTCAAGGCTCGGCTCTGAAGATGGAACGATCAATTGTTCCTGTTCGGTCGATAACTCGACCTCTTTGGATGGGGTCTCAATCTCCTCATCCTTCTCGATTTCAGAGGATGCTGTTGTTCTTCTTGCCGTTCTTGTTCTCGCCATGTTCTTACCGGCAATTAAGATTGCCACATCCACTTAAAGTAACTTTTGACAATGCTGGTAGATACGAATACGATCATATAAAATAAATATGATAAAAATATATTAATAGACTTTCAAATAATTGGCGAAGATACATCTGGCACTTAAGCGAGTTTATCTGAGAAGGGAAGTTGTTCTCGAGAAGAACCTTGGAATGTATCAGATCGCCTTCCCAATGCTTAAGCACTTCTGATTCTAGGTGTAACCATTAGGAAAGCAGTCCAGCCGCATTGAGTTCTCCGGTGACCTTGTCGACCGCATCCTCGACATCTTGCGGGGTTCTGGCACCTGTACACACCAGCTTACCAGATCCGAACAACAGGAGGACAACCCTTGGTTCGTATAAGCGGAATACCAGACCTGGAAATTGTTCCGGCTCGTACTCCACCCTATCCAATCCGAGAGTTATGGCTACCACATTAAGGTTGAGTTCTGTCCTAGGTCGGATGTGGCCACAATGTTATGAACTTCGATATCTGGTTCTCTTTCCAACACTACACCGACCCTGCGGAGATCTGAAATCACCATTCTAACTGCCAACCTCAATTGTTCCAGGCTGCTTGCCCCAGTGCACACGATCTTACCGCTTCGGAACAAGAAGGTCGCAGTTTCGGATTTTTCAGTCTATAGACAAGTCCGGGGAACTTTTCCGGCTCGTAATCCGCTCCGCTCAATGAGATTGCCAGTTCTTGTAAGTCTAACTCCTTTCCGAGAAATGCAGAAGCCTCCATATTCTGGATCTTGTATTTGGAAATGAGAACACCTGACCAAGCTTGGTGTATTAAACCAAACATAGCAATGTCGTCCTTAAGACCTCGGTACACCTCTTACTAATATCGCTCTATTCGTATCAATCTGTACGTGGAGATAATCGATTCGTCATTAGACAAAATGACCCATGCGCGTTCTTTCGATGATAAGACCACTGTATATTATTATAAGTAAAATATACTATACCCTACGGCTTCATTTTGCACAGCATGGGAGCCAATCAAGTGAATTTGCATCTTTGTCTGCCTGGCGGAACGGCTTAGATATATCCAGAGCCAATGGACACCATCCAATCAATCGTCCCATGGATCCAAAGAGCAGTAATGGCAACATACAAACAATGTGGCAATATATGGACAAAAGGTTATTGATAGATATCATGATCGATGATAAACCAAATGATGTCTCTATCCTCTGGAACAATCAAAGGCATAAATAAATTTCAAAGTAACAATGATGACACAGTACGATTTCGATACCGAGAATGATATTCTTCATGTGCCTGAGGTACTGACCTATCATAATGGTGATGTTTAATATCTTTGAAATATATCACCCCTCAGGGATGGATGATGGGAGCAAGAGGTCCGAAGCCGAAGTTCGAGGGTGTTGCATGCCCGAACCGGGCATGCCAGATGTATGGCAAATTAGGACAGGGCAATGTCGTGGGCAACGGTACCTACCATACCGGGAGCGGAAATGTGCGGAAGTTCCTCTGCCGCACCTGCGGCAGGACGTTCTCGGAGCGATCGAATACCGCCTTCTTCGACCTCCGATCAGAAGAGAAGGACATGATGCGAGCCTTGAAGATGGTCTTGAAAGGATTGAGCCTTCGCGCCACGGCCGAGATCATGGAAGTGCATCTGGATACGGTCCGCGCCTGGCTCCGCCGGGCGGCGGAGCACAGCGAGGAAGTGAACGGAGTGCTGCTCAAGGAGATGAAGGTCTCCAAAGTTGAGCTGGACGAGCTCTGGACCTTCGTTCAAAAAAAACAATTCCGAGAATGGGCTGCTACCAGGACGATGGAACCTGGATCTGGACCGCAGTAGATCCGGTCAGCAAGACTGTGCTGGCTCATGTCGTCGGAGCGAGGCGTCAGCGCCTCGCCGACGTCGATAGTGGAGAAAGTGAAGGAGCGGATATTAGATACGCCGTTCTTCGTCAGCGACGGCCTGAAGCTCTATACCAAAGCGATCCTGAAAATGTATGGCCAGTGGACGGAATATCCGCGGACTGGGAAGAGGGGTAGGCCGCGGAAGCCGGGCCTGGCCCCTCCATCGGACCTGCGCTATGCGCAGGTCGTGAAACATCAACTTGGTGGCCATCTGGTGGAAGTGGAGCGCAAGGTGATCTTCGGAAAGGACATCACTGCCAGCGAGATCACGACCTCGTTCGTGGAGAGGTGCAATCTGACCATGAGGCAGGACAACAAACGGCTGGCGCGGAAGACGCTGGCCTTCTCCAAAAAGGAGCGAGATCTGGATGAGCAGATGACGTTATATTTCGCTCACTTCAACCTTTGTCGGCCACACATGTCGCTGAAGCGTGACGATAGTGTCGGTGGATTGGCCAGACGCACACCGTTGATGTTGCTGGGTGTGACCGACCATGTCTGGAGCCTGCGAGAATTGCTCACCTTTCCTTATCACAATACATCACCATGCAATTAGGTCAGC